>NZ_FUYA01000008.1:19817-148129 GCF_900167065.1 Desulfobaculum bizertense DSM 18034 | reverse complement strand
CCGGTATTAGCAGTCGTTTCCAACTGTTATCCCAGTCTTCTAGGTAGATTATCCACGCGTTACTCACCCGTGCGCCGCTCTACTCACTTCCGAAGAAGCTTTCTCGCTCGACTTGCATGTGTTAAGCACGCCACCAGCGTTCAATCTGAGCCAGAATCAAACTCTCCAGTTTGATAATATTTTATTGTGAACTAGCTTTTTGCCAGTACACAAAGCTGTCTTTCAAGATTACTTTGATTCGCTATTTAATTGTCAAAGACCAAGTCGCCTTCGCGTTTCCGCTTAGCGGAGAAGCGTTTCTAGCTGAATGAATTCAGCCAGTCAACACTTATTTTCAAAAATCTTTTTTCGATGAAGCCACTTAGCGGCTTCGTCGTAAGGGACATTTTGTAATCGAAGCGTTGTGCTCCGTCAAGACCCTTTTGAAGATTTATTTTGAAAAGATCAGTACGAGAACTGCGTCTCGTGTGGAAGAGCTTCTAGCGCGACCGGATGTTTCCGTCAAGAACAAATTTAAAAAAGTTTGTTTTATTTCGCACTGTTACCGAAAATACAGAAAGCTCTCGCTTTTGTTTTTCGTCACTCTTCACTTTCAAAGAACCGCGCTTTTTCAAACGGCGGAGGGCGTTTCTATGCAAAGCAGCCCACCCCGTCAACACCTTTTCCATATTTTTTTGAAAAAAGCCGAGATGAGCTGCCCATTCTCATTCATTGAAAACCAGCTAAGTATATGTAACTTATGATTTTTTACTTAAAATACGCGAGATAACGCGTGGAGATATCCGAGTAAAAGGATCATAGTCTGGAAGTAATTCCAGCCCCGGAATAACCGCTCGCACCACGGGATAGCCCAGCTCCTTATGCGTCAGATTCGCATAAAGCGGCCGCCGCCCACTCTCTATAAGAAGCTGCTCAACCATACGCAGGTCTTCCACCATGTTCCCAGTCGAGAAGTCTGGCAAGTCTTCCAGCACCTTGTACGGTGCTTCAGCCGGGCCTTTCCGGGATTCTGGACCAAAAGGGAAAGGATATGGGACTTCGAGCAGTGCCGACAGCGCGGCCTTTGGTCCCGACAGAGATGCAGACGCGCCCTTCATGAGCTGCCCCTGCGGCCCTGTTACAAAAGAATGATAGCAGGGAATGCCAAGTTCTGAGGTGCATTCCATAAAGAGAACGTCATAGCCCTTCCTGGCATACTGGTCCAAAAGCTCCTGAACCTCAGGCTTCGTTGAACGAATTCTAAAATATGCCGCCGGATCAACTGGCGTTACGGTTTCCGCATCTCGTTCAACGATTTCCATCAAAGCACTCAGACGGGCCTGCTCCATCACCGTCCCCGCTGCAAGCCCTGTTGAACCGAGTCCCGCAAAGAGCGCAGGCTCATCAAGGTTACAGAACAGGAACAGGCACTGCGCCGGGACCAGACAGGTCTCGTTCTTCCCGGCCATGTCGCACGGCAGCCAATACAGCGCTTCATTACTATATGTAACATTCAGCGGCAGACGTGAGGGATCAAAAATCTCATGGCCCGCAGCGCGCAATTCTTCGTAGCTTCCGTGCACAAGCGCTCTGGATGAGCGCTGCTCTGGTAATTCCAGTCCATCCACAGAGACCCAGCTCGAATACCGCTCCACGATTTCCATCGTAAGCGCCACCTGTGCCGTCGCAAAATCCATCCCACGGCCAAACGAGGTGTGCATCCCTTCCAGCGTGTACTCCAGCGCTCCATTCTTCACGGAGACCTTCCGCCGCCACTGCCGCACAAGGCCATTGGGTGCCAAAGATTCTGTATGCCGCGACTGCTGCGACAATTCTACCCCGGCCTTTTCCAGCTTGCCTTGCGCTTCCCACGTGAGCGCATCACAAGTCGGCAGCTTGGGAACCTTCTTTTTCTTGGGAACAAAATGCAGGTCACTCAGCGCGACAATATCCTTCCCCGCCTCTGCGCACTCCTCAGGCGAATACGGCGAGGCCGGAAGCTCCGCAGCCTCTGGTAACGGTTCGTGCCGCATGATGTTTGCCTGGAGCAGTTCAGCCCACTGAGAATGCAAAGCCTGATTCTCACGCGCCGCATTTCGCAAATCGACCAAAGGACTTGCAGCACACTCTTCCGCGTCTGGAGCCTCACCAAGCCCAAGTTCCTTCAGCTTCTCCGCATCACCAGCAAAAGCCTCACGCACAAGAGAACGCTCTATCAGGTCTGTGCTTTGGGCACAGGACCGCAGCACCTCATCAGGCGCATCCTGCACAGCCCGAATTGCTGCACCGCGCAAAAATTCATCCATTGGAGAGCGATGTAGCTCCTCCAGCAACTCCCCAAGGCTCATATCATCCTCAGGGACATAGGCCCCAAATCCAATACTTGCCTGCGTCTCCAGCAGTCGAAATCTATATTTCATGGGCACGTTTTTTCTCCCGTTCAAGTCATAATCCACGGAAAAGCCATTATCTCAATACGCTCACGAAGACAAAACGCGCTCCTGCCCCAAAAACGGACAAAGACAAGAAAAAAGGCGGCACCCAAAGGCACCGCCACAAAAACTGCAATTCCAGACTAGGCCTTGTAGCCAATCGCCCGGAGGAATTTCTTTCTGTCTTCAATATCGCCTTCGCCTTCAATACCAGCAGAGGCAAAGCCATCAATCACGCCCATGACACCCCGGCCCTGCTCGGTCTCAGCCACAATAACCTCAGTGGGGTTTGCCGTTGCGCAGAACAGGCGCACCACCTCAGGAACATTCTGGATGGCGTTCACGATGTTGATCGGGAACATGTCTTTCATAAACAGAATAAAGCTGTGTCCACAAGACAAGGCATAGGCATTCTTCTTTGCCAGCTCGAGGCATTCCTCGTCGGTGCCAGAATACCGAACAAGGCGCTTGTCCGATGCCTCGCAAAAGGCCAGACCAAACTTGGCAAAGGGAACCGTTGTGACAACAGCTTCGTGAATGTCTTCAACAGTTTTGATAAAATGGGACTGTCCAAGAATAAAATTCATATCCTCGGGCTTTTCAATCTTTACAGTCGTCAGCTGCATAGGAAGCTCCTTTTGAGTGGATAGTCCGCAAGCATTGCGAATCATGTAAAAAAACACAGCCAGAATACGCAAGCAGGCTCCGAGACGCAATCCCCACTAACAGCGGGGCATACGCACGGCCAAGCCACCCAGACTGGTCTCCTTATATTTGGCGTTCATGTCACGCCCGGTCTGATTCATCACCCAGATCGTCTTATCAAGGTCAATCACCTGCGCAGAGGGATTGCCAAGCGTCGCCATCAAATACGCATTGTATGCTTTCACAACACCCATCGCGTTTCGCTCAATGCAGGGAATCTGCACATAGCCTCCGACCGGGTCACAGGTCAGGCCAAGGTGATGCTCAAGCGCAATTTCTGCGGCATTTTCCGTCACCTGAAAACGATAGCCATGGGCATAGGACAACATCGCCGCCGCCATGGAAGACGCAGTGCCAATCTCGCCCTGACATCCCACTTCTGCCCCGGCGATGCTGGCATTATGCTTCACCAAAAAACCAACAGCCGCAGCAGCAAGAAAGCCTTCGCGCACAGACTGACGCCCAATGTCCAAAAGATTCAGCATGGCATAGACCACGCTCGGAATAACACCACAGGAACCAGAGGTCGGCGCGGTCACAACTTTATGGCCCGCAGCATTTTCTTCGGCCACGCCCATTGCATACGCATTGAGCAGCATCAGAAAACGGTCCTGCTCATGCCGCGCCAGTCCCGAACGCCGCAAAAGCTCCGGGGCTTTTCGCTGGAGTCCAATGCACCCCGGCAACACCCCTTCGGTGCGAAGCCCACGCTCAACCGCATCAATCATCACATCCATAATATGGTCGACGTGGGCAAAGGTCTGCTCCGTGCTCCGGCCATGCACTGCCGCCTCATTCGCAAGAATAACTTCATGCAAGCGCATGTCCTTCTCCCGAAGGATGTCCTTGAGTTCGTGCATGTTGGAATACGGATAAGCCGGGTCCCCAAGTTCGGGTTCAGGTTCCCCCTCATAGCTAATAAACCCGCCGCCCTGTGAATAATAGGTCCGCTCGGCAACAACACCATCCTGCGCATGGGCTTTGATGATAAGCGTATTGTTGTAGGGGAAAGAGTGTGAGACCTCATCAAAAATAATGTCATCAGGCCGAAGCGGAACTCGGACATCCTGAAGAGGCAAAAGCTGCTCATCGGCTGGAGACTCAAAAAGGTTTTCCATGAAATCCTGGGGAACAGTCTCAGGAGCATAGCCCAGCAGCCCCGCGGCCACAGCCTTGTCAGTGCCATGTCCATCGCCTGTCGCCGAAAGCGAGCCATACAGATGAACTTTGACGGATGTCACAGTTGAGCGTTTACTGGGAGGAAGTTCTCGCACAAAATCCAAAAAGTCCCGTCCTGCTTTCATGGGACCAATGGTGTGAGAGCTTGATGGTCCGGGACCTATTTTGAACAGGTCCAGTATTGAGGTGCAAATTGCTGTCATTATGCGCACACCTAAGTCATAAAGGATACACAACGGCGGAGAGCGACACCGCCAGATACTCGCCAGAGAAAACAGGCTTTTCCTACCCAGCTCAGCCTGTAAAGTCCATGTGAACTCATGGAAAAAGCGGATGATTTATGTCACCGTTCCCCCTCGTTCACTATCTTCTGCCACGCAGCTCAAGGAGAGGCAATGCCTGTACTTTCTGATTCCAAGTATACCCCCCCAAGATTTCTGGGCAACCGCCACATTCAGACCTCCGCGCCCTCGTTTTTTCGCCCGACTCCACAGATCGAATACGTTCGGGAACGGCTGGAAACCCCAGACTGTGATTTTCTCCAGCTCGACTGGAGCATGTGCACGCCCACACAGCAGCCCAAGCGTCTGGCAATCCTGACTCACGGTCTTGAGGGCAATACAACCCGCCCCTACATGAAGGGCATGGCCAAAGCACTTAATGCTGCGGGTTTTGACGTGCTGGCCCGCAACTGTCGCGGCTGTGGCGGAGAGCCAAACCTGCGGGCACGTTCATACCATAGCGGAGAAACAGACGACCTGCACCATGTTGTACGCTACGCCAGTCAGATGAACATCTGGGAGCAAATCGTCCTTGTTGGCTTTAGCATGGGAGGAAACCAGACGCTCAAGTACCTCGGTGAAGCCCCTGACCGCATCCCCAAAGAACTCGCAGGAGCCGTTGCCATCTCTGCCCCCTGCGATCTCACAGACTCAGTCCACGCACTTTCCGGGAGTTCCTCAGGCTTTCTTTATACCCATTACCTGCTCCGAAGCCTGCGAAAAAAGGTTCTCATCAAACACGAAATGTTTCCTGAACTTATCCAGATTCGGGGACTTGGCTGCATTCACAGCTTTGAGCACTTTGACAACCAGTACACGGCCCCGCTGTTTGGCTTTCGGGATGCGCACGAGTACTGGCAAAAAGCCAGCTCCCGCCCTGTACTCAAAAACATCTCCGTGCCCACGCTTTTGCTCAACGCCCGAAACGACCCTTTCCTTGGGCCGGGCTGCTTTCCAGTCCCAGAGGCGCAGGCCAACAACAAGCTCACGCTCGAAATGCCAGAAAATGGCGGGCATGTGGGCTTCATCCGCATAGCCAAAGACGGACTGTTCTGGTCAGAACTCCGCGCTGTTGAATTCCTTCGAACTGCCTGTGCCTAAGTTTCTTGGACCGGGACTTCATCAAACGCGCTTTTCCAGCTAGTATAAAATTTCAGACAAGGAGAACCGTCGACGATCATGCGCCTGTCGCGTGCGGAGGATACGCCATGAAAAAAATCCAAAAAAAAGATGCCGAATGGCAGAAAACGCTCAACCCGGAACAGTATCGCGTCTGCCGCAGACGGGAAACAGAAGCGCCCTTTTCTGGACGCTATGCGCGATTCAAGGGAGAAGGAACCTACTTCTGTGTCTGTTGCGGGAATGAACTCTTTTCTTCGGACGCCAAATTTGAATCAGGTACAGGCTGGCCAAGCTTTTTTGAAAGCATTCGCAAGGATGCTGTGGAGTATCATACGGATTCGAGCCTTGGCATGATCCGCACAGAAGTTGTCTGCGCCCAGTGCGAGGCGCATCTGGGGCATGTGTTCCCGGACGGTCCCAAACCTACAGGGCAGCGCTACTGTATCAACTCTGTCTGTCTGGACTTTAAGGAAATGCCTCCAGACGGAGGCACAACGTAAAAAGCCCTGTGCCGCCCCTGTTTTTCTCTGAGCCACCCCTCTGGTGGCTCTTTTTTATGCAGAACAAAGCATTCATGTCAGCCACACGACACAGAAGCACACACAGCAAGATCTTTATACAATTCCACAAGAAGACAGTTTCCCTTCCCTGCTTTTTCTGGCACAAAAAATACAGACCTGCTGCATGGAGTCCAACTATGAATGCATCCTCGTTTTTCAATCTGTGTGCCTATCATGTTCAGGAAGGCCTGCGCGATGGCCTTTCCCATTTTTCGCAGCCAAGCCGGGCCGCGCTCATTTATGCGGAAACGCCTACCAGCGACATCTGTATTTATGACCCTCAGGACCTGCTCAGGGGACACGAGCCTATACTCGAAAAATTCTTCATTGAATCACAGGAATGGCGGACCTGCTCCTTTATTCATTCCACCCTCCCCTCTTTTGACATGCGCCCCTGCGACAGCCCCAGCATGACAGGCATCATCAGCTACAGCGCCCATTGTGGCAGTGTTTTTCACCAAACCTGGTGTACCGAGCAACACCCAGACCTTTGCTCTCTCTCACCAACAGAGCACTGGCTCGAACACGCTGCATGGGTCATGTCGCAGGCCTATGAAGGAAAAAACACACTTCTGCTGGACCTCGCCGGGACCCTGCTTCAGGGCTGGAGCACCCACGCAGTGCGCAATGCCATTGTCGATGCCCGAACCGAACTCATCGGCATGGACACCCAGCTTCGCATCTTTCCTGTGCTTGATGCCATTCTCGCCATTTCCAAAACACTGGAAGAAGGAGAAAAGCCACGGGGCATTCTCTGCTTTATTGAACCCTCAGCCCTGCGGCACATCCATTTTCTGGCCCGCCTAGAACACAGCGAACGCCCAGCCATTCACAGCCACAAGCACGTACGAAAACTGCTCCAGTCTGTGGAGACCAGCGGGCATTTTCTTGTTTCTGACGGGGAAAGTATTGTTGGTATTGCCGAGCACTGCCCAGAAGGGGCAGCAAGCCTGCGTGCAGAATTTTGCGGAACACATGGCTTCCTCTGGCTGGAAGACCAGCTTTTATGCAGTTTTTCTGACGGCTCGTTTCATTCCTCTACCCGCAAGGCCAATCTGGTCTCACTTGAGGAACTGCTCATTGAGGCAGGACTGGATTCCGAGGAACAGCACGACCTGTTCAGCTCGGTTTCACAAATTGTGGAAAGCACACGCGAAAGGCGGCATGGATGCACGCTGGTGCTGGATTTTCAGGAAGAGTGCGTCAGCTTTGCAGGCCAGCGTCTGGAAGAACCGCTTCTACTCAGCAACCCAAAACTTTTGCAGGTCGCACGAAATCTGGCCGAGGTGGACGGCGCCCTGCACATTCGCAAAGACAACACCCTGCACGGCTTTGGATGCCTGCTTGATGGAGCGGCTGTTCCAGCAGAAAACCGTTCTCGCGGCGCACGCTACAACTCGGCACTCCGCTTCACGGCAGCACGACCCAATATCATTGTGGTCGTGGTGTCCTGCGACAGACCTGTCTCCATTATTTTTGGGGGAGTCGAGATGTCAGCGGCGTGCCCGCTCCCGCCTTCCCATAGCAGGAGCAGCACACCGCACAGAATGGAGGATTGGCTCAAACACTCATGAGTCTATGGTTGCACTTGGCGCCCGGCATTCAGCGCGGCCCAGGGCTTCCCGAAGGCACAGCACTTCGTCAGAGACATCAACCCGGGTACAGTTGGGCGCGGCATCAATCAAATCCCGCAGGGCGTCCAGCCCTTCAAGCATGGCCGTCACGAGATCTGAATCCGCAGAAATATGTCCACTGCGCACCCGACCCAGAGCATGCTCCAGATAATGCGCAAGCCGTTCAACGCTTCGAATCCGCAAAAGCGAGGCTCCGGCCTTGATGGAATGGGCTGAGCGGAACACAGAATTGAGCATTTCCGGATCAGAGCTTTCGCCAAAGCGATCAATATCCAAAAGCCCAACTTCCATTTCACTCAGCCGCTCACGAGACTCTTCAATAAAAACATCCAGTACATCCTGATCTGGCACGATATGCGTCATGGCCTACAGTCCTTGGAGTTTTTTTCCTTCAAGAATGGAAATGGCACGTTCTGCCATCTGGTCCATATCCGGCTTGGAAATCTGGTCGACAGCACCAACCGACTCCCCTTTGTGTCGCAGCTCCTTGGTAATGAGCGACGAATACAAAATAACAGGAATCTCGGTCAGCCGATCATCTTCCTTGATGCGTCGGGTCAGGGTAAAGCCGTCCATCAGCGGCATCTCAATGTCCGCTATGACAATATCCAGATAATCCTGAACGGGCCGCCCCTCATTCTCTGCCTTTTCGGCAATATGCTGCGCGTACTCAAACGCTTCCTGCCCATTGCCCGTCACCTGAAGTTCAAAATTTGCAGCCTGCAAATTGCGACTCAGCATCATGCGTATGGTCGGCGAATCATCCACCACCAGCGCACGATACTTGCGGGAGGCAACGGTTTCTGGCGCAATGTCAAAACGTGTGGAGTCCATTTCGAGCGAGGTAATAATCTGCTCAAGATCCAAAAGCTGAATAAAATGCTTGTTCCGGTTCACCATGCCGATGATGCTCGTCGATCCCATCCGGCTCACGTACTCATGCGGCGGGGCAACATCCCCCCAGCCCACACGATGAATCTCGGTCACTCCAGAAACAAGGAACCCCGTCACGGCCTTGGAAAACTCCGTGACCATCACCACCTCAAAGGGATGAGGTTCACGCTCAATGCCAAGCCAGACCGCAAGATCAAGGACGGGAACAATATGCTTACGTAAGGAAATCGTTCCCATGTAGCACTCGTTCGATGCGGATTCTGGAGGCGTCAGCTGCGGGCTTTCAATGACCTGCATAACCTTGGCGACATTCACGCCAAAAAAGCTTTGCTCAGGGTCACCACCAGAAGCTGAGCGGCCAGTAATGAACAGCTCCAAAATCTCAAGCTCGTTTGTTCCGCTTTCAAGCAAAATATCGGTTTTTGCCATACGGACCTCCACTGACGCGGCATAAATGCCGCCACTTCTCCACTATCTTTCTACACTTGGAATTTTTTTTATGCAACGGCAAACAGATATTTTCTCTCTCCTCTGCATTTTTCTTTTTTTTGCATAAAAAAAGACCTCACCCTGTTCGGGTAAGGTCTTGCAAAGAATATCACGGCCTTATTTTATACGGCTGCGTCTATCAGCATGTTATCTCTGTGGATAGCTTCTTCGTAATTGCAGTGCCCAAGGACCTTGGAAATATCTTCACTGCGGTGTCCCTGTACTTTTTGCAGGTCACTCGCGGAATAATTGCTCAGGCCGACACCAATCATGTCGCCTGATTCATCAAGGATCTTGACCAGTGCACCGCTCTCGAAGTCGCCTTCGACACTTCGGATTCCTGCGGGGAGCAAACTTTTGCCATGCTCCAAAACCGCACGGGCAGCACCCGGATCAACGGTTACGGAACCGTCTGGCGTATTGTTATACGCAATCCAGAACTTGCGACGAGAAATTTTGTGTTCTTCTGGCAAAACCCAGGTGCCCAGCTCTTCGCCAGAAAAAATCCGGTCGAGCACAAAGCGCTCCTTGCCAGAGACCACCAGCGTTGGAATTCCAAGCTGCGCCACCCGACGGGCAGACATCAGTTTGGAGTACATGCCGCCAGTGCCCACCGTGGTCTTGCCGTCACATGTTGTGTCCAGATCAAGACAGGCAATATTTTCAATGCTCTTGAGAGCCTTGGCATGAGGGTCCCGGTCCGGGTTGGCGTCGTACACGCCAGCGGCCGAAGTCAGGTTAATCAGCAGATCAGCCTGAACCAGATTGACCACCAGACTTGCCAGAGAATCATTGTCGCCAAATTTCAGTTCCTGAACAGCGACAGTGTCATTCTCGTTCACAATAGGAATCACACGCTGACCAAGCAGACTCGCAAAGGTATTTCGCGCGTTGAGAAAACGGGTCCGGTTTCGCAAATCATCACGGGTCAGCAAAATCTGTGCGGACACAACGCCATAGCGTTCAAAGGCTTCATCATAGGCGTGCATGAGCCGACTCTGACCAATGGCCGAAGCAGCCTGACGCCCCGGCAAACCCTTGAGTTCGCCAGCAACAAGCCCACGCCCGGCAGCAACTGCGCCAGACGACACCAGGACAATATCCACACCTTTGTCGTGCAGTGCCGCAAGCTGGTCTGCCAGCCTGTTGACCACACGCAAATCAAGGCCCTCACTGTTCGTCAAAACAGCGCTGCCAACCTTGACCACAACCCGCCGCGCACTTTTCAGTACGCTCTGACGATGTTCATTTACGTCCATTTCCCGTCTTCTCCGAATATTCAGCTTCCAAGCGTCAGATGAAAACGAAAGCCGGGGTCTTACCTCTGCTCTCTGCTCTGTTCATACAGGCGCCACATCTTCTCAACAAGAGCGTCCACGCCGTCACCTTCGAGCGCAGACATGAAGAACACCGGTCTCTTTTCCTGAGCGGCGCGCTCCTTGAGGGCATTCAGCTCCTCTTCGGACAGCAAGTCAATCTTGTTAATGACTTCCAGCTGCGGGCGCTTGGCCAGCTCATCGCTGTAGCGGCGGAGTTCTTCATTCAGCAGGTCAAAGCCTGCCCACGGGTCGTCTGCGTCCAGTTCTTCGGCACTGAGCACATGCACCAGAAAACTGGTCCGCTCAACGTGCTTGAGGAACTGATGACCGAGGCCGAGACCTTCGTGTGCGCCTTCAATAAGACCGGGGATGTCTGCAACAACAAAGTGCTCCCCAAAGTCATTGATCAGAACGCCGAGGTTCGGAATCAGGGTCGTAAACGGATATGGGGCGATTTTTGGACGAGCTGCGGAAATCGTAGAAATAAAGGTGGACTTGCCAGCGTTTGGCAATCCAAGAAGGCCCGCGTCTGCCAGAATTTTCAGCTCAAGACGGACGTTCATTTCTTCGCCCTTTTCGCCGGGCTGGGCAAAACGCGGGGTGCGCATGGTTGGCGACTTAAAATGCTCGTTGCCAAAACCACCGCGACCACCACTGCACACAGCAACTTCCTTTCCGTTTTCGGAAAGGTCAGCAATCAGGGTCTCGTTTTCGTCTTCGTCAATCTGATAGAGAAGCGTCCCAACGGGCAGGTCAATAATCAGGTCGTCGGCATTTCTGCCGTTACACTGAGATCCCATGCCGGGCTGGCCATTTCTGGCTTCATAACGGCGCTTGAGGCGGAAGTCATACAGGGTCAGAAGTTTTTCTGATGCCCGAAAGATGACGTCTCCACCCTTGCCACCATTGCCGCCATTAGGGCCGCCTTTGGGGACATGAGCTTCACGGCGAAACGACACGCAGCCATTGCCACCATTGCCGGAACGCACGGAAATTCTTGCTTCATCGACAAAGCGCATATTTCACTCCCAGCGCGGTATACCGCGCATAAAAAAAATGGGTGGACAGCGTCAGATAACGCAGTCCACCCCAGAAATTGCTCGACCGCCAAGTTAGGCCTGGTTAGCAACCACGCGAATGCGGGTCTTGACCTTCTTGCGGCGCATAAATTTCTCAAATTTCACTTCGCCGTCGACCAGGGCGAACAGAGTGTAATCTCTGCCCATGCCAACGTTCTCACCGGGGTGGAACTTGGTGCCGAGCTGACGCACGAGGATGTTGCCGGCCAGAACCTGCTGACCACCATAGCGTTTCACGCCTCTTCTCTGACCGATAGAGTCGCGACCGTTTCTGGAGCTTCCGCCTGCTTTTTTATGAGCCATATCAGTACTCCTTTATGACCTTAAGCTTCGATAGCTTTGATCTTAATGGTTGTGAAGTCCTGCCTGTGGCCCTGCTTCTTGCGGGAGTCCTGACGACGACGCTTGTGGAAAACAACGATCTTTTTATCGCGACCGTGAGCGACGACTTCGCAGGATACCTTTGCGTTCTCAACGTAAGGCTGACCAACGGAAACGTCACCAGACTTATCCACCAGCAGAACCTTGTCCAGAACCAGATCGGAACCGGCTTCTGCCTGAATCTTCTGAATATTGATTGTGCGGCCTTCCTCAACTCGGAACTGCTTGCCGCCAGTCTCAACTATTGCATACATGACCTAATACCTCCAAAGAAAGAGAGAGGGGTTGATACCTGACAAAAGCAGGAAAAGTCAACCCCTGCTCTTGAATTTTTTACTCTGCGGCATAGACGCATACACGATTGCGGCCACTCTGCTTTGCCCTATACAGTGCACTATCAGCACATTGTACTAGGCGTTCGGCCAAACGGTCTGACCACTGTGGTACAAGGGAAGCAACTCCCACAGACACCGTTATTCTGAAATCATGCTTGAGGACGTTGCCGTCCACACTCCGTATTTTGAAACGATGCTTTGCAATGGAACGGCGAATGGCTTCTGCCAGTTCCACCGCGTCATCGCTCTGAATCTCAGGTGCGATTACCGCGAACTCCTCACCGCCATACCGGGCGGCGAGGCACCAGTCGGGGCATTTTTTCTGCACTGCTTCGTGCAAAAGCTGCCCCACGATTTTTAGGACCTGATCCCCAAAGGGATGGCCGTACGTGTCATTCACATTTTTGAACAGGTCAATGTCCAGCATAAGAAGCGACACGAGGGTATCTGGCACAGTGCAGCAGCGGGCGAGCTTACGATCAAACCCGCGGCGATTCACCAAGCCTGTCAAAGCATCGGTGTGCACCAGACGTTTCAGGTTGCATACGTCCTCATTCATGCCCTCCACAACCTGATGGAAGGACTCCCGAAGCTCGGAAACAAGCTCTTCGGGCGGGGCGCCGCTTTGCAGTTTTTTCACGGTTTCGTCGCCAAGATTCACGACCTCGCCAGTGCGGCGATGGTACAAAAGTTTCACTTCGGACAAAAGCGCAGCAGATTCTGTCAGCGCAAGCTTAAGCCGCCTGCGGTACGGGGTACTGACGATCTCCTCCTGCCGCCGTGATATTTCGACGAAGGCTGCATCGCTAAAATTCTTTTTTTCGATGATTTCCCGAAACAGCTCATGAATACAGCATTTTTGGTCATCAGTAAGCGCATCGTTGTATTCAAGGCTTCGCATGTAAAAAAACAGGGAATACCATCGTGGCTCGACCGGAACACCAGCCTCAGCCAGCAGTTCACACAGCTTCCTTTGCGTGGGAACAAGACATTCCATGCTCGTGAGTGTCTCCATGTGAAGCACTCCGTGGCTGTGGTTCTGACACTGTTGCAGCACCGTGCAGGTTGCTGCGTTGCGGGAATACAATACAGAACAAGTCGCATTCCATCCAGCTTTTTAACGCGGTCCCGTGCGCGCAAGCACACAGGCCTCCAGCTGGCGAACTCCGGCCCGCAGCAACGCCTTGCCTGCGGCCTCAAGAGTTCCTCCCGTGGTCATCACATCATCCACAAGAAGCACCCGTTTGCCCATCACCTGCGACGCATCCGCAGCAAAGGCACCGCGCAGATTTGTGCGACGCTCTCCTGCCGAAAGCTCCAGCTGGGGGCGAGTTTTAATAATTCGCTCCAGCGCTCCGCTACACACGGAAACACCAAAAGCACCAAGTCCCCGGGCCAGCTCCAGACTCTGGTTAAATCCTCGCCACGCAAGGCGGCTTGCATGAAGCGGCACAGGCACAACAATCCAGTCATCGCCATCTGGCCAGCCATCCCTCAGGCAGGCCATAACAAGACAGTGCTGTAAAACACGACCAAGCCCAAGCCGTCCAGAAAATTTATAGTCCAAAATAAGCTGACGCAGCACATCATCATACGCCGCAAAAAAATGTAGCGCGGACCACGGCCGAGGGCTTCGCCGACACGCTCCGCAACTCCACGGCTCGCGTTCGGCATCGGCATACATTTCACCACACACGGGGCAGTAGCCCCCAAGTCGAATACGTAGCCGGGCCTGACACTCAGAGCACAGCAGTCCTCCCCAAAGCTGGGAAAAACTCGGTGCAGCTTCAGTCGCAGAGGCCCCAAATCCCTCCGATGTCAGGACAAGCGGAGAACGCCCCTGCACTCTGCCGGGCCATTGCCCAGCCAGCTCGGTACAGTCTTTCCACCCGTCAGTTGTCTCCAGTGTTTTTTCCAGAGTCTGCCACAGGTGGAGTGCAGGAGATTCGTCAGTATTTCGAAAAAAAACACCAGTCTCTCCTGCCCTCTCCCCACAATATCGTTTTTTGACAGAGTACACAGCATGCGCAAGGCGTCTGATCCCATTTCTCTGGGCCAGTTCCTGACGCAGCACAGAACAGCAGTGAGGCTCTCGTGGAAGCACGCTCCCACAAAGCACGCAACGGGTACCAATAAAGTCCCGCAGCCCCTGCCCTATGCGCTGGAACACTGTTTTTCCAGTCTCCGTCTACAAAGACTCCTGCCAGGCTCTTTCCCCAAGTGCCTGCATCTCCTGCCGAATCGTATCCGCCAGCTCAGGGTCTCCTGCATCACTTCCGCGATACAAATACGGTTCCTGAAGTTCAAAGTTAAAAATTCGCAAAAAGTATTTCAGGGTCAGCAAAGTCCCCTCAAAGAGCTTTTCCCCATCCTTTCGCCCCGCACAAAGTGAAACATACGCCTTGCGACGAGGCAACGCGTTCAGGGTCTCATCACCGTCTTCCTTGCGGAGGAAATAGCACTGGCTTCGATCTATCCATGCCTTAAAGTGGGCAGGGACATGATAGAAATAAATCGGGGCAGAAAAGAACGCAAAAGGGGCGTCGTACAAACGCTGAAACAGGCTGTCACTGTGGTCTATCTTGGTCAGATAACACGCACGGTTTCGGTCATGTTTGCAGCGGTAACACCCCTGACACGGTTCAATCTTGTAACGCCGGAGAAAATCTCCCCGAAGCGCCCCACCAGCAGCCTGCACTCCCTGAGCAAAATTATCGGCAGCAATGTCACAACACCCATGAGCGCTTGGGCTACAGGAAAAAATGGCGCTCTGTCGAAGAGATTCAGAAGTATCAGTCATCATGCTCCTTTGCTCTTGCGCGTAAAAATAGCCCGAAGAAACTCCCCCTCTTCCGTCAGCGTCATTGACCACGCCGGATTCATCTCCGCCTGATCAACAATGGACGGCTGAAGTTTCTTCTGGACCACAACCTCAAGCGTTGAGGCACGCGATAAACGGAGGTACCAACCTACCTCCTGTCCCACGCCTCAACACTTGTCCCGAAGGTCCAGAACACTATGCTCTGGAGTCTGCATACTTAGAATCCCCGGATTCCAAACCCAGACTGAAAGTAGGGATTATGCAGCTTTTCGTTTCCAATGGTCGTGGAACCACCATGTCCGGGAAAGACCTTGGTCTGCTCCGGCAGGGTAAAAAGCTGCGTTTTGATGGACGTCAGCAGAGTCTGCATGTTGCCACCAGTAAAGTCTGTACGGCCAATAGCGCCATCAAAAAGGGCGTCTCCCACAAACACACTGTCAATTTCCGGGAAGTACAGAGACATGCCACCCGGAGTATGCCCAGGAGTCAAAAGCACCCGGCATTTCAGGCCCGCAAACACTGTCTTGCCCGGCTTCAGAAGTTCATACTCGAACTCAGGCACTTTGGGCAGTCCCATTTCAAGACCAGAAACCAGCTCTTCGTCAAAGAGACAAAGGTCGCCTTCCGGAACCAGAATAGTGGCTCCAGTCTGACGTGCCAGCTCTGCGCAGCCAAGCATGTGGTCAAAGTGCACATGGGTCACAATAATATGTTCAAGCTTCAACCCTTCACTTTTGACCAGCTCTGCGACCTCGTGCGGAGAGCCGCCCGGATCAACAAACACGGCTTTGTCATCATGTGAAATCAGGTATCCGTTGGTCTGATAGGGACCAAGTACAAACTGCCGAATCTTCATTAAAAATCCTCCAGCATCAGCTCTTCCAAAGGCTTGCGGACGCATTTCCCTGCCTCGGCAGGCTGCCCCACAGCCAGAAAAGCCATCAATTCATATTTCGAGTCGTCAACCCCAAGCACAGAGCACACATCCTCTGGCCTGTTGACGATTTCACCTAGCCACACGGCTCCAAGATCCTGAGCATGAGCAGCCAGCCACATATTCTGGAGGCAGGCACCAGCGGCCTGATAATCCTTCATCTCTGAATACTTGGACGCCCGATCCAAAAACACACCGAGCATCACTGAACAGGATTTCACAATCCTGGAGTAATGCGTGCACTCAGCCAGCTTTTCCATGCGCGGGTCATCGGCACCGACGCAAAGAAAACGAAACGGCTGGTTATTCTTTCCACTGGGAGCACAGCGCCCAGCTTCCAGCATACGCAGGATTTTCTCCCGCGGCACCGCTTCGCCAGTGTATTTTCGAATGCTTCGACGGGTCGAAATCAGCTCAAGCAATCCGCCGTCGTTCATATCAACAGTTTTTTCTGCCATTGCTGCGTTCTCCTCTTCTTTTGCGTCAGGCATTCATGGCGTAAGAGCATACATCTGTAAACCCTTGGCAGGAGTTCCCTGCACAAGTCACAAAGAGACTTGCCCCACACCTCCCAAGCACGTACCATCTTTATAAAATGAGGAAAAGACTTTACAAATAAACACCACAAACAATTGCATATACAGGAAAAGCCATGCACAAGCCTGCAAGCTCCCCCTTGCGCCGACTCATACTAAAGGCCACACTTATACTGCCTTTCCTTGTCGGCATTCCACAAAAAATCTTTGCATCACTTCAAAAACGTTTTCCAACCCGGACAGTGGATGACCACGTCCCTTCCTTTTCTCCTGAAACTGGAAATCTCCGCACCAGAGACGGAAAAAGCTTTCCCTATGAACTGCTCCTTGACGGTCTGGTCAAAACTTCTGTCACCTTCAGATATTCTGAACTTCTTTCGCTTCCCCAGCACGAACAGACCTCGGATTTTCACTGCGTCGAAGGCTGGTCTGTTGAGGATGTCATCTGGCAGGGAATAACTCCAGCCGAACTGTTTTCACACCTTGAAATTTTGCCCGAAGCGCAATTCTGTGTCTTTCATTCTCTTGGGGCAACTCCCAACGGTCCCGGCGGTCTCAAGTATTACATAGAATCGCTCCC
This sequence comes from Desulfobaculum bizertense DSM 18034, assembly GCF_900167065.1. NCBI lineage: Bacteria > Pseudomonadati > Thermodesulfobacteriota > Desulfovibrionia > Desulfovibrionales > Desulfovibrionaceae > Desulfobaculum > Desulfobaculum bizertense. The sequence continues at coordinate 130,869 of NZ_FUYA01000008.1, read as the reverse complement.
CCTGAGCACACTTTTGGACCCCAAACAGGAATGTCTTTTTGCGCTCAAAATTGACGGAGAGCCTCTGCTCCCGGAGCGTGGCGCCCCCCTTCGTGTTATTGCCCCATATCAGCTGGCCTATAAAAGCAGTAAATTTGTGCACCGCATAAGTTTTAGCGAAAAGAAGCAGGACGGGTGGTGGACTGTTGCCAATCCCATTTATCCATGGGATGCCCCTGTGCCCAAAAGCAGGCTTCGAAAACGCAATCCAGCATGATTCTTGAACTCCTCAGGCGCACAGGATATATCTGATTCATGAGTGAACACACGACCCTGTTGCCAGAAAACAGCCCGGAACTGACCCGGCGCGACCTGATCACCTTTGAGCATCTTTTGCAGGAACAGATCGCTGCCTTTCTCCCCTTCTCTTCATACAGCCTGTTTTTTCCCCGCTCTCTCGAAGGCGACGGGGCTTTTGCAGGACTTCGCGGCGGGCTTGCCGTCCATCTGCCCGATGAAGAAAAGGTCTTTCTCCCCCTCGCCTTTCATGGCCGGATGCTTGGCGTCTTTTCGGCCAGAGGCGTTGACCTTGAAGCCTCAGACTCTTTGCCCGGCTATCTTGCGGCCATGTCTGGGGCCTGCATGGAAAAACTCGCGCTCTACAAGGCCAGCATCACAGATCCGCTCACCCACTGCGCCAACCTCACCCATTTCTCCCGCACCATTGCCAGCGAGATACGCGCCATTCGTGACTGCATTCTTCCCGGCTCCAGCTCCTGCCTCAAAAACGGCAGCCCGGCCCAGAGTGCAGGCTTCGGCATTTTGCACATTGAACTGGCCAGCATGAAAAAATGGCAGCAGCGTTTTGGGTTCAGTTTTGGTGATCGCGCCCTCTGTCATGCGGCAAAAGTGCTCCAGGAACTGGCCCCGGAAGAAAGTGTCTGCGCCGCGCTCTCGGACCACTCTCTCGCCCTTTTTTGGCCCGGTGGAAGCAGTGTGGCCTGTCGCGAACTTGCCAGCACCCTTGCCTCCCGCCTCGCCTCTTTCAACATCACAGATACAATTTTAGAGCAGGAAGTCACCATCAGCGCCAGCGTTGGCTTCATTCAGTATCCAACCGACATGACCGGCAATGTTTTGCGTCAGACGGTTCGCGAACAAACAGGAATTTTGCTCACCCACGCCCGGCATGCCGCTGCGCACGCCACTCCCGGCGCCCCCTTTGCCTTCCCCCAGATTGTCAGTGAAGGTGGTCGAGTTCGCGCCTCTCTGCCCCTCAACCGGATTCAGACCAGCCTTGGTGCCGCTGTCGGCGCGCTCGAAGGCCAGCGTTTTCTTGTCTGGTCCAGTGACCACGGCGGTGAACCCGGCACTCCGTCCATGTACAAAGGCGAGATCATGCTCGTCGAAGTTCGCTCAGATTTTTCCATTGCCGACATCATGAACCTTTCCGACCCCGCATGGAGCATTGCCCCCGGCGACAGGCTTACTCTCGCCCCAGAACCGGAAGCAAGCCCCGCCCCACGTTCCGAAGACGGGCAGCCCCACACAGATGTTTTGACTGGTCTCCTCCAGTACAGGGACTTTCTCGATGCCTTCACGCAGCAGCGGGACGAGCATGACAAATTTGCCCTTCTCGTTTTACGTCTCCCTGACCCGCCAGAAGGCATTGCCACGGACAACACGGAAACCCAGCTTCGGGAACTCTCCGCTGTCTGTTCAGAAGTTTTTGGCGACAAAGGCCTTGGTGGACGTTTCACTGTCGGCAGTCTTATCTGGTTTCTCCCGGATTTCACCAATCGCCGCGCCCTTTCTCTCGCAAAAAAGCTTCACGAGCGTCTCTCTCACACGGATTTGCCCCTTCCCGCCATTGGCATCAGCGCATTCCCCTATTTAACTTTTTCCCGCGCCGACGCTCTGGAGAATGTGCAAAAGGCCCTGCATTACGCCCAGCTTCTCCCGGACCCGCATCGTGCCGTTCTCGACTCTGTTGGTCTCAACATTTCTGCGGACCGGCTTTTTGCCCAAGGACGCCTTTTCGACGCCATCGAAGAGTACAAGCTCGCCCTTCTCTCCGACCGCACCAACACCACCGCCCGAAATTCTCTCGGTATTTGTCTCGCCCGCATTGGTGAGCGGTCCAAGGCAAAACGACAGTTTCAGACCGTTATCAAGCGCGACAGCAAAGACCTTTTCGCGCAGTACAACTTTGGCTACGTCTGCCAAAAAATGCGCCAATTCCCCGCGGCTCACGACGCCTATCTCGCCTGCATCAGCATTGACCCCAAGCACATCTTCTCGCACATTCGCCTCGGTGAACTCGCACAGCGTGAAGGCAAGTACAAAAGCGCCCGGTCCTGGTTCAAGAAAGCCTCCCAGATCGCTGGCGGTGAGAAGCTCACCCGGCGCTATCTCGCCCGCCTCGCCCTCGCTCAGGGAAAACCCGACGAGGCCCGCGAGCATTTACATCAGGCTCTTATTCACGACCCCAAAGATGCCGTCTCTCTCCATCTCATGGCCAGACTCTATCTCGACAACGGCGAAGACCCGCAGATCGCCGAGGCTCTCGCGCGGCAATCCGCTGCACTCGCACCGCAGCAGCCCGCCTTCTGGAAGGAACTCGCCCGCGCACTCACCGCTCAAGGAAAAGCAGAAGAAGCTCACGTCGCTCTCGGACGCGCTCGCGCTATTGGATAGTGGGGAGAGAGGGCTTACGAGACTCCGTCTCGTGCTCTGCAAGGGGCGCGAGGGCGGGCGGGTGTTGTTTTATTGGGGCGCTGCCCCAAACCCTGCAAGGGGCGCTGCCCCTTGACCCCGCCCAAGGACGAGGCCCTTGGGAATCCCGCTATCGCCCAAAATTTAAGGGCCGGATGTGTGAAAGCCGCTGGCTTTCCCTTACATCCGGCCCTTAAATTTTGGCCTAGTGGGCGTCCCGTGTGTTCTTTTTCTTTGCGCCTCAACCCTTTCTTTCTGAACGCTCGCGTTCAGAAAGAAAATGGTGGCAACACGCAGAAGAGAAAGAAGCCGCTTTAGGCAGCCCCAACAAGTTTAAAAGCCGTGCAAGCGAAGCTTGCACGGCTTTTAAACTCGATGAGGATACGTAAGGGAATCATTCCCTTGGGCGGGGGTTTGGGGGCGGCGCCCCCAATTTTCTCCCTCCCATCCATCCAGCACTTCCGTGCTGAGGCTGGTCCCGGTTCTCTCCCCTCCCACCAATCCAGCCCTCGCGGGCTGGGGCAGGCCACAATCTTCTATAATTACTCAGTAGGAGCTTCCATCCACTGATTCACTTTGCGCAGCAGGAATTCATTCTGCTGCAAATCAGGGAGGATAGCGAGGATAAGACGCATGGGGTTAACATACTTCACACGCCAGTCAAAACGGAGAACGAGGGTTGTCGGAGCTGGTGACTCAAAACGGCCAACGATCTTCCTGATGTCGACAGTGCGTGGGCCTTTCTTGGTCTCGCGAGTCCACAAGATTTCGTCCTGCTCCATAGCCTTGTTCCACTGCTGAATCCACTGCGAGGCTTTCTCAGCATTGAGGAAATTCAAAACAAAGTCCTCGACAACGGGCTGAGGCTGCTTCTTGCCGAGAGAGAGCGGCTCAATACGAACAACATCAAAGCCTGCGGGCAACTCGGAAGAGAGACGGCGAGCAAGCTCACCAGCTTCCATAGGCTCACGCAGGAAGAGGTTGAACCACTCCTGCTCACTCTCGACGCCAACGGGGAGCGCCATGCCAAACGACATACGCGGAAGCGGATGGAACCCAGCAGAAAAACTCACTGGAATACGAGCACGACGCATCACACGCTCAAGCATGAGCTGCATTTCGACCTGCGAAACAAAACGGGAAAGTCCGAGCTTGGTGTGCCAGATGCGATAATGCGCTGCTTTTTCAGCGAGCTTTCCAAGAGACGGCGGCTTGGGCTTGCCACCCTTCTTGGACTGCTGCTGCACAGGCACCTCGTCGCGAACCGGCTCAACGCCATGAGGAGAAACCTGCGTTGTCGCATGCGTGTTGGACTCGGCAGTAGCGTCACACTGGTCACGATCCTTAAACACGACGCGCGGGTGAATTTCTTTCAGCTTGCCCTGACGCTCCAGCTCAGTCTTGCGGCCGTCCATGTTGCAGACGCCACAGTTTCGGCAGGCGTGATAGCGACAGTCAGGAGTCAGGCGAACTTCCCTGGCGCGCTTGAGTTCAGTCTGGAGATACTTCTTGCGTACACCGGAATGGAGATGATCCCACGGAAGCGGAGCGTTCTCGTCGCGAGCAGCAAGGAAATCCAAAGGCTCAAGCCCTGCGTCTTCCATTGCTTCAAGCCACGGCTCAAGGCGGAGCTTGTCCGTCCAGCTCGCAAACAGAGCACCCTTGCGATACGCAGCCTCAACAACCGGAGCGAGACGACGGTCACCACGAGAGAAAATACCTTCGAGGAAGCTCATTTCTGGCATGTGCCAACGCAGCTTGATGCGCTTGGTGCTGGCGATCTTGTCGCGCAGGTACTGCACACGCTCACGGACTTCGTCCATAGTCAGCTGCCGTTCCCACTGGAACGCGGTGTGCGGCTTGGGCACAAACGGAGAAACAGCGGCAGTCACCTGGAGGCGCTTCATATCCTTGCCTGCAACGTCACGAACCTTTTCACACAGCTCAACAATCGCGTCGAGATCTTCAAAGGTTTCTGTGGGAAGGCCAAGCATGAAGTACAGCTTGATGTTCTGCCAGCCGTTGTCGAAAAGTTTCTTGGCGTGAGTCAGAAGGCCCTCTTCGGTAACGCCCTTGTTGATGACGTCACGAAGGCGCTGGCTTCCTGCCTCTGGCGCAACAGTGGCACCAGTGCGGCGAATGCTTGCCATCAGCTCCATGATGCGCTCACTCACGGAACCAACGCGTAGGGACGGAAGGGAAATAGCGATCTGCTCACGGCGACAGCGGCTAAAACTCTGCTCGAACAAATGCTCAAGAGCAGAGTAGTCACCAGTAGAGAGTGACAGGAAAGAAAGATCTTCAAAACCAGTGGAGGCAAGGCCTTCCTGAATCAGGGCATCCAGAGTGTGCGGGTCGCGCTCACGTGCGGGACGGTACAGCACACCAGCCTGACAGAAACGGCAGCCACGGGTACAGCCACGAGCAATTTCAATAGCAAATCGGTCATGGATAGGCTGAGCAAAAGGCACAATGTGCTTTGTTGGGAATGGTGTTTTTTCCATATCCTCAACGATAGCCTTCTCCACAAAAGTATAGTCCTCAAAAAGAGGCTTTGGCTCAGTGTCTCCGCCCGGGCTTTCAAAGAAAGCAGGGACGTACACGCCCGGGATGTGGCGCATTTCTTCCAGCACTTCGCGACGGCTCATGCCCTGTCGCTTGGCTTTGCCCACGAAGTCCAGAACAGACATCTGCACTTCTTCACCATCACCAAGGATCATGAAGTCCATGAAATCTGCAATTGGCTCAGCATTGAAGGTACAGCCACCACCAGCCATAACAAGCGGAGCCTCGGAAAGCGGCAGCTCTGCGCGCTCGGCAGCCTTAATCGGAATGCCTCCAAGCTCCAGCATGAACAGGATATTGGTGTAGCACAGCTCGTGCGTCACGTGAAAACCAACAACGTCCATGTCTTTCAGAGGAGTATCGGACTCCATTGTACACAGCGGTTCGTCGTGATCGCGCAGGATCTGTGCAACGTCCTCGGACGGGGTAAAGACGCGCTCGGCCCAGAACTCTTTACGGTCATTGATAATACCGTACAGAATTTTCTGTCCAAGGTAAGACATGCCAACCTCATAAAGGTCAGGGAATGCCAGCGCCATACGCACCTCGACCAGCTCCGGCTTTTTATGAACAGAACCGGGTTCGGAACCAAGGTAGCGGCTAGGGCCGTTAAACAGTGGGAGTAAAGCTCGCATGAATTGCGCCTCCGGCAAAGAAATCGTCATCCCCGCAGAGTACCTGCCAAGGACAGCATTTCGTGGCTTTGCCACATAAAATATAAAAGAAAAAGGGCGACCTCAAGGTCGCCCCACATGCTTTCAGCTCAGGGCTGCTACTTTTTCAGCAGCTGAGAAAGATCGCTGACGTTGCCGCCACCCAGACCATTCAGGTCGCCGGGCTTTGCGAGTGTCAGGCTGGAAGTTGCCTCAATGTATTTGTTCTTCAAATCTTCGGGGCAATTCTTGTATTCGTAAATGACGTGATCCAGAGAAATCTCTGCATCAATCTCGTTATCAAAAGGATAACCGAACGGCAGAAGCATCATCTGAACGCCCTGCTGTGCAGGAACGGTCTGCAATACAGCAGCGTCTTTCAGAATGTTTGCCTCGGCATCGTATTTGCCGATAATCATCTCGCCGCTGATAATCTTCATAAGTCGGATATCATATGCCATGGGGAATATCTCCTTGGTGAAATTTCATGTGGAAAGTAGGGACTGCCCCCTACCCTGTCAAGAGCAGGAAATGAATCACTGCCAGTGCTCTGCCTTTCGCCCCGGCAAGCGCGACAGTTTATTCCGCTTTTGCCGCAAGCTGGTGCAGAAGCCTTTTTGCCAGCACAAGGTGCTCATCGCACTCAAGCGCCTTTTCCGCGCATTCACGCGCCCTGGCCTCATCCTTGGCCGCCGCGTAAAGTCGCGCCTCTCCAAGAAGTACCTGCGCCGTATCTCCAGACTCCCGCTGCACGCGTTCAAAGTATTTCATACCGCGTTTCACGTCTTTTGTCTGAACTGCCGCATCAAACAGCAACTCACTCGCTCGGCGGCTATTGGGATCAACCTCAAACGCCTTGCGCAGGTGTTCGAAGGACTCTGAATAGTACCCAGCACCCTGCAAGCGCTCCGCGATCAGCATAAACAGCGCGTCTTCATCAACATGCACGCTCACCGCCTCACGGAACAGCTCCTGCGCCTCCGCAATCTTTCCGTGCTCAAGTGCGTTGCTCCCGTTTATAAGCGCCCGGTCAATCTTCAACCGACGCTCTCGCGTCGCTTCAAAATCTTCCTTCTCTCGCTCATCACGCAAGGTCTTGAGCAATGGAAGAACCGCCATCAGCAGCTCCTTCTCTTGCCCCGCACTCCACGTCAGCGGCGAAGGATGAATCGTATTCACTTCACCTAGGCGGTTCAGCGTCGCTAAATTCTCGCGCAGCATGTTCCCTATCCGCTGCATATCAACAGAATGGATCTTATGCTGCATCATCACTTTTACACCTGCAACAAGTGCAGAAAGCCCCGCCAGCACTTCGTTTTTGCGCAGCGCTACCCGACAACGATTTAAATTCTGCTCAACAAGCTTCGAAGCCTTTGTCATCTCTCACCCTTTTTCGTCCATTCACCGCGCTCCGAATATCGGCCCGCTATCTGTTCGTATCTCCGCTCCATATCAACTTTACTCTATGTTTTACAAGTCATGGGTTACGAGACTCCGTCTCGTGCTCTGCAAGGGGCGCGAGGGTGGGCGGGGTGTTGTTTTATTGGGGCGCTGCCCCAAACCCTGCAAGGGGCGCTGCCCCTTGACCCCGCCCAAGGACGAGGCCCTTGGGAATCCCTTTTTTTTCGGCCTAATTAACTGGGTGTGTATTCTTTTTCTTTGCGCCTCAACCCTTTCTTTCTGAACGCTCGCGTTCAGAAAGAAAATGGTGGCAACACGCAGAAGAGAAAGAGGCTCTCGACGCTAGCCCCAACAAGTTTAAAAGCCGTGCAAGCGAAGCTTGCACGGCTTTTAAACTCGATGAGGATACGTAAGGGAATCATTCCCTTACGCGGGGTCCGGGGCTGGCCCCGGTTCTCTCCCCTCCCACCCATCCAGCACTAACGTGCTGGGGCTGACCCCCAATTTCCCGCTCTCATCACCAGTTCGCACGACACAAAAAAAGGCGCTTTGTGAAGCACAAAGCGCCGTAGGAAAATTTAAGGTCAAGGAATCCGGTGCAGCGGATCTAAAGGAGAGAGCTAGATTTTAGATTCTCTCATTTCGAGGATGTGATTGCACAACGTGTTGAGCATGCGAACGAGTTCGCGCTGGTCATCGTCCGAAAGACACGAGAAAGCGCGATCTGCGAGGTCCATGACAAAGGGCATAATTTCGCCACGAAGGGCGCGGCCTTTGGGCGTCAAAAAGATTTTGTACGTCCGGCGGTCTGCGGGATCTTTTTCTCGATGGACAATCCCCTTTCCTTCGAGCACATCGATCATGCGGGTAATGTTGGCAGTATCCTTAAAAGAAAGTTCTGCAAGTTCTTTCTGAGAGCGCCCCTCCTGCTCCCAGAGGTGACAGAGCAATGCCCACTGCTCACTTGTCACGTCAATGCCAGCTTCGCGCAGATAGCGTCGCAACTCAAATTTGATTGCCTTTCCAGTTCTGGCAATCACATACCCTGGATAATTCGCCAAAAAATATTTTTCATCGGCAGACATCATAGCTTTGCCCCCTACAGTGAGTGCTCACCCGTTTCCCGTGCAGAAACGGAAGAAGCTCCAACGCTCTGGCGGAGCTTTGCGCACTCTTTCTTCTTTAAAAAATGTGGAATGCTCGACAGATATGTTCTTGTGAGCAGAATAAAAATCCCCAAATTCTCCTAAGAAAGTCTCTCTATCAAATAATTATTGCGCTAACAACTGTAATAAACATACTTTATAAGGTCCTACCAAAACAGATACTTAGCTCACAAAGAGTAAAAATCTCTAGTAAACTGATATAGCTTCAACGTATCCATTGGCAAAAAAGAAAAAAGAAGACGTAGGAAAAAAAAATTCCGTGTTTGCAGAGCACTTCTCATTTAGAAGAGGCCCCAAAAAAGACGGCAATACAATAAAATGAAGTCATACTGCGGTGGGAAAAGGAAAAAGAAGAGAAAAACACGAGAACTGAGGAGTTACTCAAAAGCTCAAAAATTCTTCACCATTCAAAAAAATTCTTAATATTTTACACCAAGGTCCTCATTTTTTTTCATTCTCTTGACAGCAGCGCTTTGAGAATTAGTTAGTTTTCAAAATTTGTGTTGCTTTTGGAGGAGATAATGGCAAGTCAGGAAACAACTCATAGCTTTAAAGCTGAAATCACTCAGCTTCTCGACATCATCACCAACTCTATTTACACGAACCGCGACATTTTCCTTCGGGAACTCATTTCCAACGCATCCGATGCAATGGATAAGGTTCGTTTTCTCAGCTCCAAGGGCACCGAGCTGCTTGCTCCCGAAAAGGAGCTGCGGATCGATGTTGCCTGTGACAAAGACGCTCACAAAATTACCATTACAGATTCCGGCATCGGCATGAACGCCGAGGAGCTGGTCGCAAATATTGGCACCATCGCCCACTCCGGTTCTGCGGCCTTTATGAAGGAAGCAGCCGAGGGCGGCGAGCAGGCGGACTCTATCATTGGCCGCTTTGGTGTCGGCTTCTACTCTGTGTTCATGGTGGCAAAAAATGTTGTGCTGACAACGCGCTCCGCGACTCCCGGTTCCAAGACCATTGTCTGGGAATCCACGGGCACGGGTGAATATTCCATCACCGATGCTGGAGATGAGATGGACCGCGGCACCAAGATTGAGATTGAACTGAAGGAAAGCGCCTTTGAGTTCGCCAATCCAGAACGGCTCCAGAGCATCGTCCGCGAACATTCGAATTTTGTATCCTTCCCGATCTACGTGGACGGCGAGCAGGTGAATACCCAGCCTGCCCTGTGGCGCGAGCCAAAATTCCAGATCACTAAGGAACAGTATGCTGATTTCTACAAGTTCCTGACCTATGACAGCAAAGAGCCTCAGGACACCCTGCATATCAATGTTGATGCACCTGTGCAGTTCAACGCTCTGCTGTTCATCCCTGATTCCGAATCTGGACAGATGTTCTTTAATGATCCGGAAGCCTACGGTCTGGACCTGTACTCTCGCCGTGTACTGATTGACCGCCGTCACCGCGAACTTCTGCCACAGTACCTCGGATTCATCCGAGGCGTTGTAGACACCGAAGACCTTCCGCTGAACATCTCCCGCGAGACCTTGCAGGAAAATCTGCTCATCGGAAAAATCAGAACCACCATCACGAAGCAGATTCTTTCCCGCCTCGAAAAGATGGCCAAGGACGAGGCAGAGAAGTACACCACTCTGTGGAAGAACCATCACCGAGTCTTTAAGCTGGGCTACAGCGACTTTATGAACCGCGACCGCTTTGCAGGCCTGCTGCGCTTCAATTCTTCCGTGCATGAAGATGCTGAGGGCCTGTGCTCCCTGGAAGAGTACATTTCCCGCATGAAGGAAGGCCAGAAAGAGATTTATTATCTCTCTGGCAACAGCCGCGAAGCAATCCGCCTGAACCCGCACGGCGAAATTTTCCGCCGCAAGGGCATCGAAGTGCTGTACCTGTACGAGCCGACCGATGAGTTCATCATGGATTCACTGCGAGAGTTCAAGGAATGCAAACTTGTCTGCGCAGAACAGGCAGACCTGAAAAAGCTGGGTGAATTTGCTGACGCAGAAACGGCAGAGAGCGCACCAGAGGCTCTGTCTGACGACGACGCCAAGAACTTTGATGATCTGCTGAAAGCCATCAAGGATATTCTCGGTGAACGCGTCAAGGACGTCCGCGTCTCCGAGCGCCTGAACGATAGCCCGGCCTGCCTTGTCAGCCCAGACGGTTCCATCAGCTCCCAGATGCAGAAAATGATGCAGTACATGGCGCAGGACAGCACTCCGCCGGTCAAGGACTTTGAAATCAACCGTGACCACCCGCTGTGCCGCAACCTGCTGAAGATTTTCAAGGGCAACAGCTCTGACGACTTCCTGCAAAAAACAGTTGAGCAGCTTTTTGAGTCTGCACTTCTGCAGGAAGGCTACCTGAGTGACCCACATGCTCTGGTATCCAGAATGAATGAGATTCTGGAAAAGTCGAGCGACTGGTACACCGAAATCAAGCACCTCTAAGTTCTCTATAATGCATACAAAAGAGTCCCCAGCATCATATCTGGGGACTTTTTTTTGATCTTTAACGGCCGAAAGTGCGCACCAGTTCTTGATCTTCTGCTCTTTTTCGACAAAAGATAAAAAAAATTGACCTCCGTCTCTTCCCTCTGAACCATTTCGGACTTATAATATCGGAAATATTTTTGTTGCTGAGGAATCAACCTCAGAACCAAGCTCATCCGGGAGGTACTCCCATGTGGGATTACACCGATAAAGTGAAAGAATACTTCCTGGAGCCCAAGAACGCTGGGGCTCTTGAAGACGCGAATGCTATTGGTGAAGTGGGGAGTCTCGCTTGCGGCGATGCTCTCAAGCTTTACCTCAAAATAAATGACGAAGGTGTCATCGAAGACGCCTCTTTCCAGACTTTTGGTTGCGCAAGTGCCATTGCATCCAGCTCCGCTCTGACCGAGCTGCTCAAAGGCAAAACCGTTGCGGAAGTCGAACACCTGACCAACAAAGACATTGCAGAATTCCTCGGCGGCCTGCCCAAGGAAAAAATGCACTGTTCTGTCATGGGTGAAGAAGCCCTTCAGGCCGCCCTCGCCAACTATCGTGGCGAAAAAGCCCCAGAAAAAGAAAACGAAGGCGAAATCGTCTGTCACTGTTTCGGTGTTACAGACGTAACAATCCGTCGCGCCATCATGGAAAATGACATCAAGACAGTTGAAGACATCACCAACTTTACCAAGGCTGGTGGTGGCTGTGGCGAATGCCAGGGCCGTCTTGCTGAAATTCTTCAGGAAGTCCGCGGCGACATGGCAGCCTGCACAATGCCCGCAAGCGACGAGCCAAAAGCTCTGAGCAACGTGGAACGCATGCAGCGTGTGCTCATGGTCATCGAAGAAGAAATTCGCCCCAGCCTCAAGCAGGACGGCGGCGATATTCAGCTCGTTGACATTGTTGGTTCTGTGGTCAAAGTTTCCCTTCGCGGCGCATGCAGCAACTGCCCTGCCAGCAAGCTGACCCTGAGCGATTTTGTTGAGCGCACTCTGCGCGATCAGGTTGATTCTGAAATTACCGTTGAGGAGGTCTCCGCATGAGTGCCCCAAAAACCATTTACCTCGACAACAATGCAACATCTCAGGTCGCTCCCGAAGTCCTCGAAGAAATGCTTCCGTACTTCTCCGAGTTCTACGGCAACCCCTCCTCCATGCACCACTTTGGTGGACAGGTCGGCAGCAAGCTCGACGAAGCTCGCCAGCGTGTAGCTGACGCTCTGGGCTGCGAACCCGGTGAAATTATTTTTAATGCCTGCGGCACAGAAGGCGATAACACCGCCATCTATTCCGCACTGGAAGCCAATCCAGACAAGCGCCACATCATCACGACCCGTGTTGAGCATCCCGCAGTTCTGAACGTGGCTCAGCACTACGAGAAAAAGGGCTACGACGTCACCTATCTTGGCGTCGACGAGTATGGCCGTCTTGACCTTGACGAACTCAAGGCCAGCCTGCGCCCAGACACCGCCCTTGTTTCCGTTATGTTTGCCAACAACGAGACTGGCAACATTTACCCCATTCAGGAAATCGCTGAGATCGTCAAAGCCAACGGCTCCCTCATGCACACTGACGCCGTTCAGGCTATTGGCAAGGTCGACATCGACCTCAAAAAAATCCCCGTCGATTTTCTCGTGCTTTCCGGCCACAAGGTCCATGCTCCCAAGGGTATTGGTGTCCTGTTTGTCCGCCGTGGGACCCCGTTCCGCCCCTTCATGCTTGGAGGCCATCAGGAACGCGGTCGTCGCGCTGGTACAGAAAACGCCGCCAGCATCATCGGTCTGGGCAAGGCGCTTCAGATTGCCAAGGACAACATCGAGCTTGAAAATACTCGAGTAAAGGCTCTGCGCGACAAACTCGCCAATGGTCTGCTTGAGAGCATTCCTGACTCCCGTCTGAACGGCGACCCGGAAAACCGTCTGCCCAACACTGCGAACATTTCGTTCAAGTATGTTGAAGGTGAAGCTATCCTTCTGCTCATGGACCGCCTCGGTATCTGCGCCAGCTCCGGCTCCGCATGTACCTCCGGCAGCCTTGAGCCTTCTCACGTCCTCCGCGCACTCGGTGTTCCGTTCACCTTTGCGCACGGCTCCATCCGTTTTTCTCTCTCCCGCTACACAACAGAGGAAGAGGTCGACACGGTTCTGCGTGAGATGCCCGCCATCATTGAACGCCTTAGAAAACTTAGCCCATTCAAGAGCGACGACGACACGCTGCTGCCGCCCTGCACTTGCTAAAAAGGTACTCAGCTCATGAAGATCGCGAATGACGTGACAGAACTCGTGGGCAACACCCCTCTCGTCTTTCTCAACAAGGTGACAGAGGGCTGTGTTGCGCGGGTTGCTGCAAAGCTGGAATTTTTCAACCCCTGCGGCTCGGTCAAAGACCGAATCGGGGTCAATATGATTTTGACTGCCGAACAGCAGGGGAAAATTGGCCCCGGTGCCACCATTATTGAGCCAACAAGCGGCAACACCGGAATCGGTCTTGCCTGCATGTGTGCCGTTCGTGGCTACAAACTCATTCTCACCATGCCAGAAAGCATGAGCATTGAACGTCGGAAGCTTCTCGCAGGCTTTGGCGCAGAAATCGTGCTCACCAAGGCCTCTGGTGGTATGAGCAGCGCTATTGAAGAAGCGCACCGCCTCGCCGCAGAAATTCCCGGCTCGTTCATTCCGCTTCAGTTTGATAACCCGGCTAACCCAGCCATTCATGAATGCACTACGGCTCACGAAATCCTTGCGGATACCGACGAGTCCGTCGACATTTTCGTGGCTGGCGTCGGCACCGGAGGCACGCTCTCCGGAACCGGGAAAACTTTGAAAAAGCACATCCCTTCTGTGCGCATCGTTGCCGTTGAACCCTCCGACTCTCCCGTCATAAGTGGCGGAGCCGCAGGCCCTCACGGCATTCAGGGCATCGGTGCTGGCTTTGTCCCCAAAAACCTCGATGTCGACATCATTGACGAAGTCACAAAAATCGAGACTGAGGACGCACTTGCCATGGCCCGAAAACTCATGCACCAAGAAGGCATCTTATGTGGAATATCCGCGGGTGCAGCCGTTGCTGCCTCCGTGGAACAGGCCCGTCGGCCAGAAAACGCCGACAAACTTATTGTCACTATTATCCCCGATACCGGTGAACGGTATCTGAGCACCGCGCTGTTCACTCAGGACAGCTAGGTGAAAAGAGAGGAATTCATGGGCTTCATGGACAATGTCATTGACCAGCTCTGCATACCGAGCTCCTATGAGGGCGTATATCACAGCTCAAAGCGTCACGCCCCCATGCCTTCGGTCGAGACCCTGTCCGAGATTGTCAGCCGACTCCGCGCTGTCCTCTTTCCCGGCTATTTCGGCCACGCCGAAATCGAACCCGGAACCATGCGCTATCACATCGGCACCAACTTGGACAAAATTCACCGACTTCTTACCGAGCAGATCAACAGAGGACACTGTTTTCTCTGTACGCTCGATGACATGGACTGTGATGCCTGTGAACAGGAAGCCCAAGACATCTGTCGACGCTTCATCGATTCCCTCCCAGAACTTCGTCGCCTGCTCGTGACTGACGTTATGGCCGCCTTCGAAGGCGACCCCGCTGCCGTCGGTCCCGGTGAAACCATTTTCTGCTACCCAAGCATTACCGCTGTGACCAATTATCGCATTGCTCACCAGCTCCAGAATCTTGGCGTTAAACTGATTCCCAGAATCATCACAGAAATGGCACACTCCGTCACAGGTATCGATATTCACCCCGGTGCAACCATCGGCGAGCACTTCTTTATCGACCACGGTACCGGTACCGTCATCGGAGAAACCTGCATCATCGGAAACAACGTCCGCCTCTATCAGGGCGTTACACTCGGTGCAAAAAGCTTCCCCAAAGACGAAGAAGGCGTCCTCGTTAAAGGCATCGCCCGGCACCCCATCGTCGAAGACAACGTCATTATCTACTCTGGCGCAACCATCCTCGGACGCGTCACCATCGGTAAGGACGCCGTCATCGGCGGTAACGTCTGGCTCACCAGAGACGTCGCTCCCGGCTCCAGGGTTCTTCAGAACCCCGCCGACAATCACTAGGCTTCAAGCCCCCCGCTTCGGGGGGCTTTTTTTTATTGGGGCGCTGCCTCAAACCCGGCAAGGGCGCCGGGAGGGTGGGTTACGAGACTCTGTCTCGTGCTCTGCAAGGGGCGCTGCCCCTTGACCCCGCCCAAGGACGAGGCCCTTGGGAATCCCGCTATCGCCCAAAATTAAGGGCCGGATGTGTGAAAGCCGTTGGCTTTCCCTTACATCCGGCCCTTAATTTTGGCCTAGTGGCGTTTCCCGATTGCGTGTTCTTTTGCCTTTCCCAGAGCGCACTTCTTTTCTTTCTGAACGCTCGCGTTCAGAAAGAAAATGGTGGCAACGCACGGGAAAGAGAACGACTTTCTTTTCGTTTTCTCACCCAAGTTTGAATTTCATTCACGCGAAGCGTGGAGGGAATTCAAACTCGCTGAGGATACGTAAGGGAATCATTCCCTTACGCGGGGGTTTGGGGGCTGGCCCCCAATCTTCCCCCCCCATCCATCCATCCAGCGCTACAGCGCTGGGGCTGGCCCCCAATCTTCTCCACCCACCGGCCTCAACTTATTCCTCTTCCTCTGCCTCAGCCACAGACACAGCAATCTCGACGCGATTGCGACCATTCTGCTTTGCTTCATAGAGGGCAGCGTCGGCAGTAGCGATAAGATGCTCTTCGTCGTGGGCACAACAGGGGTAGCCACTGACGCCAATGGAAATTTTCACTTGAAGCCGCTGATTGGCACTGCGAACATGCATCCGATGCTCGACGAGACCGCGCAATTCTTCAGCGCGCCGAGCGGTAGCATCAAGAGAGGCACCGGGGAGGATCAGGACAAATTCCTCACCGCCAAATCGGCAGGCAATATCTTCGCGCCGACAAAAGGTACGAAGCGTTTCGCCGAGCTTCCGAAGCACCTCATCCCCAAGCTCATGCCCATAGGTATCGTTAAAAAACTTAAAATGGTCGACATCGAGAAGCATAATGCCGAGGGGGTCGCCATGCCGCTGTGCGCGGCTAAACTCACGGATAAGAGACGCTTCCATGTGCCGACGGTTGAAAAGACCTGTCAAAGGGTCCCGAATGGCCTGCTCCCGCAGAGAGTCTGCCATGCGTAAGTTGGACACAGTGAGGGCGGTATGACGGGCAACAATAGTGAATCGAATGCGCACTTCGTCAATGTATCGCTGTAACTCCAAATCTGACATCAGCTCTGTGCGGGGACTCAATTCAATAGTCACCCCCCCAAGGGTCTCCCCCGAGGCAATGAGCGGCAAACAGATGTACCCATACTTGGGTGCACGCTGAAAATGGCTGCAAATCCCGGACGGAGTGGCAAGCCGAGAAACCACATAAGGCGAGCCACTCTGTATAGCGCGGCAGGAATCTTTCTCATACAAATCCTGCTGACATTTCTCTTCTCCCCAGACGCTCACACACTCAAAAAGCTGAGACGAAGGGTTCAGGAGATGCACACAGCCGGAGGTGCCTGGGAAAAGATCCTTGGCAATCTTTGGGATATGCTCAAAAACCTGATGCTCGTGCTCGACGACGCGAAGCGAATCCATGAAATTAGCTAAACGCTCAGTGGCGGCAACACGCGTGTTGAGGGTGTCCAACGTATCCTGAAGCACTTTGTTGGAATCACGCAAACGCTCCCGAAAAGCGATACGCTTCCGGTTCACCTGAGCGGTGACGAGAGATGCGATTCCAACAATGACAATCACCATAATAACGGCAAGGACGTAAGACCTGTGAACTTTCCGTAAGAGAGAATTTTCTTCATTCTCGGAAAGGACAGAGAGAAGATACCAACGATGCTGATGCCCTTTGACGCCGAGCACTTCGATGTTGCGGGCAGTTGCGACCTTCTCAAGCTGCATCAAAATATCTTTTCTGGGGTCAATTGTCTGAAACGTGATAAACGCATCAGCTCCAATGAAGTGCCCGGCCTTGCGGTCCTGAATGTGCTCCCAGACCTCGGGATACTGCTGCGCAAAAGTCTGATGAGACTTCCCCGGATCCTGAGCATGAGCCATCCACTGGTGCGAATGCCCAGCTCCATAGAGCCAGTCGCCCTTGTCATTGAGCATGCAGAGTTCGCCGAGATAGTTCCCACTTCTTGCAGAAATTTCTTTGTAAATCTCCGAAGCAAAAACGTTTACCGCGAGATAGCCCGCACGAGTACCGTTCTTGCCGACAATGGGAACAATGAGCCGAAAAACAGGCTTAAACGGGACCTCAATTCCTCCAAACTCAACGTTAAAATCTACTGGGGAGAAAAAGAGTCCGTTATTCTTCAAGAGCTTTGAATACTGGAAATAATAGCGGGAGCTTTTGTCCTGTAACTCGTGAGGCGGAACAGCACGCGAAATACCTTTCGCAGAATTCACCCGAATGACTTCCTGCCCTGTGAGGCTCAAAATACGAATTTGATCGTAGCGGGTATTCACACGAGAAAAGTCGAGGAAGTGCCTAAGAAGCGGCTCATAATTAAACGCCAGCGCTCCGGACTGATCTCTTACGAGAGCAGTCTGGGCAACGTACTTCAAAAAAAGCACATCAGAAACAGTATCATTAATCTGAGCAGTCACACCATCCGCAGCGTCTTCAAGCCGGGCAGTTTCCCGGTCGTGAATTTGCTGCTTCATGAGCGACACATCGACCCAGCCAAGAATCAGCGTCGCAACAACGAGCAGAACTCCCATGAGGACAAAAAGCCACGGGTAATGCTCGACCAGCAACGTGAATGGCCCGTGGTCTTGATCTTGTGCTGTATCTTTTTTTTGATGGGAGTCAGTCATAGAGAACCCCAACCCTGCTGCATTTACAATAAAAAAAACGGAACCCCTGTTTTAAAGGATGAACTTCGCTCTTTTAAAAGTCAACGGCTTACTCCTCTCTCGCCTACATATTCCATATAATTTGTCATGATATTGCGTGAAGTTCCCTCTGCCTTGAGACAGCTTAGCTGTCACTTTACACAAATATTTATACTGTGATATTTTATACTCAGCTTTATATGCACACAGAGATGACAGCGAGCAGAGGCTTACACGGGAGAGATATGACACAGCACGACAAAAAACAGCTCACCTTGCGCATCCCTCACGAAATACACAAAAAAATGCGTATTCTCGCAGCTCTGAGCGACATGAACATGACGGAATACTTTATTGAGCTTGTCGACAGGGAATTTTCCCAACAGGTCAAAAAAACAGGACAGGAGCAGTTCACCCTGCCCCGTTGAGGTTTTATGCCACTCAAACTTGTGCACTCAAAGGAGCACACCGCAAAGCAGAGTCACATCACACTCAAAAGCTCAGTCGGTCCCGACCTGAGTTTCTCTGGCATCCTCTTTGCCAAGGCATCGTCATACGATGAAAAGACCCAGACCTTCACTTCCCAGAAAATCTTTCGCACCAGCGGTGGTGCTCATGCTATTTCCATCCTTTCCATCGGAGCAAAAGACAAAAGCTACCGAGCGTATTTCATAGACCGCCGAGGAGACACATGCCGCCTCTCAGACGGCATTACATCACTCACATTGCCTTTTGACAGCCTGATGCAACTGACCCAGGCACTCGCAAATTTTGAATTTTCTCGAGTAGACCACCAAAAAAGCCTCGCACGCACCTCGTTTGCACGCTGACTCGAAATCGTCACCAGAACGCCCTCAGCCGACAATACAGGCCGGGCATACCTTCTTTAACGAAAATAAAGGAGAAAAAAACATGACGATTATGACACCAGAAAACTACCAGTCCAGTGGAGACAGCATTGAGGTTCGCTGCCCTGTCTGTGGAGAAAAGCTTGCGGTTCCATTTGTTGCCTGCAAGCGCTACTCAGACATCTGCTTGAGCTGCTCCAGCCGCTATTCTATTCACATTTTTCAGGACGGAATGATTGTTGTGGAATAGCCCCTGAATGCAGTAATCGGGATTGCCTTCCGAAACAAAGCGGCTTACACAACTCCGGTCATGCAAACCCGTATTCTGAAAGCCAATATACTGCTTCTGCTTACAGCAGCCATCTGGGGTTCTGGTTTTGTTGCCCAGCGCTCCGGTATGGATTACGTCGGCCCAATGACCTACAGCGCATTGCGCTTTGGCATTGGGGCCTTGTCCCTCACTCCACTTTTGTGGCTCAACTCCCGAAAAGGCATTCCTGTCCTGAGTCAGGGTGTTGATAAAAAATTCATCTTCCTCGCGCCATGCCTCACGGGGCTGGCCCTTTTTGTTGGTATCAGTCTCCAGCAGATTGGTCTGCTCCACACCACCGCAGGAAAAGCAGGCTTTATTACAGGTCTGTATGTCGCACTCGTCCCCATCCTCGGCCTTTTTGTAGGTCTTCGCCCCGGTTTTGGTGGCCTTTTTGGACCACTCATCTGTGCCGCAGGACTCTATTTTATTTCTGTCACCAAAGACTTTACTCTCGCGACCAGCGACGCCCTGATTATTATCAGCGCCTTTGCCTGGGCTATTCAGGTTCTGCTACTCGGCTGGCTTTCCCCAAAAATCGACGGAATCCGCCTTGCCTTTGGGCAATTTCTGGTGTGCTCGGTGCTCAGTCTTTTCTGCGCTCTCGCCTTTGAGACTCTCCCCATCCAGGGCATTCTCGATGGCTGGTTCCCCATTGTCTACGGTGGTGTCATGCCCGTGGGTGTCGCCTTCACACTTCAGGTCATCGCCCAGAAAGATTCCCCGCCCGCACACGCCGCGACAATCCTCAGCATGGAAGCGGTATTTGCTGCCGTCGGCGGCTGGCTTATTCTTGGCGAAACCCTGTCCTCCAGAGCACTTCTCGGTTGTTCACTTATGCTCGCAGGTATGCTCATTGCCCAGCTTTGGCCAAAAGCAGACAAGGCACGTTAACACCTCGCACAGGTCGCTTTTTTCAGCTACCATGACGGGACATCGCACAAAATCAAAGGGCTTTTCATCCTGCAAAAAAACAGGGTAAAAAGCCCAGTACACAAGGCGTTCAGCCCCGTGCACGTTTGACCAGTTCCTGAATTTTCCGTATCACGAGCTACTCGCAGAGTATGCCACGTTCTTTTCACGCTATGCCGTGGCTCCTGCGACTCTTTTTATAAAAATTTCGGGGTATGAACCCCGCCAACGAATTGTATATACAGAGGAAAGAACATGGCAGAGCCAGAAAACAACGAAACCGGACGCGTTAAGCATTTTATCCGGGCTATCATTGACGAGGACCTTGCAGCAGGAAAAGTGAAGCACATCGCAACACGTTTTCCTCCGGAGCCTAACGGCTACCTGCACCTTGGACATGCAAAATCCATTTGCCTCAACTTCGGCCTCGCCCAAGAATACAATGGCACCTGCAACCTGCGCTTTGACGACACAAACCCCGTCAAAGAGGATGTCGAATACGTCGAATCCATCAAGCAGGATGTCCACTGGCTCGGCTTCGACTGGGCTGATCGCCAGTTCTTTGCTTCTGACTATTTCGAGAAGCTCTACGCCTTTGCTGTTGAGCTGATTAAAAAAGGAAAAGCCTACGTAGACGAGCTGTCTGCCGAGGAGATTCGCGAGTATCGCGGCACCCTCACCAAACCCGGCAAGAACAGCCCGTACCGCGACCGCTCTGTCGAAGAAAATCTCGACCTCTTTGAGCGCATGCGTGCTGGTGAATTCGAGGAAGGTTCCCACGTTCTCCGCGCAAAAATCGACATGGAGAACCCCAATCTCGTCCTCCGCGACCCAACCCTGTATCGCATTCGAAAAGTCAACCATCACCGCACTGGTGATGCATGGTGCATTTATCCCATGTATGACTTTGCGCACTGCCTCTCCGACGCCATCGAAGGCATTACGCATTCTGTCTGCACCCTCGAATTCGTGAACAACCGCCCGCTGTATGACTGGGTTCTCGATACTCTGGAGCTGGCCCCCCGCCCGCATCAGTACGAGTTCGCCCGCCTCAACCTGAACTACACCGTGCTCTCCAAGCGCAAGCTCATCCAGCTCGTGCAGGACAAGCACGTCTCTGGCTGGGACGACCCGCGCATGCCAACCATTAGCGGCATCCGCCGTCGTGGCTATCCCGCCGCAGCAGTTCGCGAATTCTGCGAACGCATCAGCGTTTCAAAAGCTGACAGCACTGTCGACATCGCCCTTTTGGAGCACTGCGTCCGCGAAAGCCTCAATGAGACTGCGCCCCGCGTTCTCGGCGTCCTCAATCCCCTCAAGGTCGTTATCACCAACTACCCCGAGGATCAGGAAGACGTCTTTGAGATGCCGTTCATGCCTGACAACGAAGAAATGGGCACCAGAAAGGTCCCCTTCTCTCGCGAAATTTACATCGAACGTGACGACTTCATGGAAGACGCTCCCAAAAAGTTCTTCCGTCTTGCACCCGGCAAGGAAGTTCGTCTGCGTTTTGCCTATTACATCACCTGCGACGAGGTCATTAAGGACGAAAACGGCGAAGTTATTGAGCTTCACTGCTCCTACGACCCCGCAACAAAGGGCGGCTGGTCCAACGACGGCCGCAAGGTCAAAGGCACTCTGCACTGGGTCAGCGTCAAGCATTCCCTGCCAGCAGAAGTCCGCCTTTATGACCACCTCTTTAGCGCTGAGGACCCCATGAAAGTCGAAGAAGGTCAGGACTTCACCTCGAACCTGAACCCAGACTCCCTCACCGTCCTCACAGACTGCCGCGTCGAGCCTGCCGTTAAAGAATTTACTCCCGGTATGGTTTGCCAGTTCGAACGCAAAGGCTACTTCTGCGCCGACATCAAGGAATCTACTCCCGATCACCTCGTGTTTAACCGCACCTCCAGCCTTCGTGACTCCTGGGCTCGCATTCAGAAGAACATGAAGAAGTAAGAACTATTGGGACGCGGTCCCAAGCTCTGCAAGGGGCGCGGGGCGGGTGATGTTGTTTTATTGGGACTCCGTCCCAAACCCTGCAAGGGGCGCTGCCCCTTGACCCCGCCCAAGGACGAGGCCCTTGGGAATCCCGATTTCGCCCGAAATAAAAGGGGCCGGATGAGTGAAAGCCGTTGGCTTTCCCCTTCATCCGGCCCCTTTTTTTCGGCCTAATTAACTGCACGTATGTTCTTTTTCTTTGCGCTCCAGCCCTTTCTTTCTGAACGCTCGCGTTCAGAAAGAAAATGGTGGCAACGCACGGGAAAGAGAAAGAGCTTCTTTACGCCATTCTCACCCAAGTTTGAATTTCATTCACGCGAAGCGTGGATGGAATTCAAACTCGATGAGGATACGTAAGGGAATCATTCCCTTACGCGGGGGTTTGGGGGCTGGCCCCCAACTTCCCTCTCCCACCCATCCAGCCCTCACGGGCTGGGCAGGCCCCCAATTATCTCCACTCATCCAGTCCTCATTTTCCTCACCTGCCAGCCACGACTTGACAGTTCAGAAAACCCTCCATAATGAACATATGAACAACTGTTCACATGTTCATCAAAGGACAAACACATGTCGAAAGACGAATGCGAAGTATTCTGTGTACACGATGACGTCGTGGCGCACGTCGCGAAAAAAATGCCTGAAGCGGAGACGTTTGAAGGGCTAGCGAACCTGTTCAAGGCACTGGGCGATCCAACGCGTGCTCGAATCCTGTACGCACTTTCAGTGCAGGAGCTGTGCGTGTGCGACATCGCAAACATCCTTGAAATGAGTTCGTCGGCGGTATCTCACCAGCTCCGCCTGCTGCGACACGCCAAGCTCATAAAAAACAGAAGGGCGGGTAAATCCGTTTTCTATACACTTGATGATAACCACGTACGCCACCTCTTTGACCAGGGCCTGTCCCATGTCATGGAAGAGCGCAACAGCACGACACGGAGGAATGACTCTGAATGGCTTTTCTAACAACATTTGCTCATGACACCTGGGTAATACTGAACGAATCCGCGCCATACGTCCTGCTCGGATTCTTTGTTGCGGCGCTGGTAAAGACCTTTGTCCCTGACGACTTTGTTGTGCGCCACCTTGGCAAAGAATCCTGGAGTTCAGTGTTCAAGGCTTCGATACTTGGCGTTCCGCTTCCGCTGTGCTCCTGTGGTGTTATCCCCGCAGCAACGGGACTCAGAAAACAGGGTGCAAGCCGAGGTGCAACAACGGCGTTCCTGATTTCAACGCCAGAAACCGGGGCCGATTCCATCGCGGTAACATGGGCACTGCTTGACCCTGTCATGACCATTATGCGTCCGCTGGCAGCCTTTGTGACAGCCTCTGTCGCAGGCCTGCTTGCGAATGTCATCCCGGAAAAAAAGAGCGAGGCGCCAGCCTTTGAAACTATTTTCCCAATGGCGGAAAAGCCTGCGCCCCATACCCATGACAGCCACGACAACTGCTCGTGCTCCGATTCTGACGCAGGATGCGGATGCAGCTCTGGCTGCGGCTGCCATAGCACCACCGAAGAGATGAAAAGCACACCGCTCGCCAAACGCTTTAAGGGGGGAATGGAATTCGCATTTGGCGAAATGCTCTCTGATATCGGCGTTTGGCTGCTGGGCGGCATCCTCGTCGCGGGCCTGATTGGAGCACTTATTCCTGATGGCTTCTTTACAGAAATGCTCGGCGGCGAATGGACATCTCTGCTTGTCATGCTCGTCTTTGGCGTTCCACTCTATGTCTGCGCCACTGCGTCCACTCCCATCGCAGCGTCACTTGCACTCAAAGGCCTGTCACCGGGAGCAGCACTCGTCTTCCTGCTGGCGGGGCCTGCAACAAATGCCGCAACTATCGCTGTTGTCTCGCGAGTGCTCGGCAAAAAAGCCGTCAGTATTTACCTTGGGTCCATTGCCATATGCTCACTGGGACTTGGCTGGCTCACCAACAAAATTTACGCATCACTGGGAATGGACATAACCTCGTGGGTGCGCGAAACACATATCGATGAAGTCACGCCATTCAGTATTGTCTGCGTTGTTGTACTTCTAGCTCTTGTGTTCCGAAGCCTCAGAAAAAAACATGTACACTAAGCACGTTCGGACGGGGACTCTCCAGGGAGTTCCCGTCTTTTTTTCGTCCAGCATCTTTTTTTGCAGGGAATAATTGACATCGGGAAAAGAGGTCTTAGTTATAGATGTACGACAGGAGCAATCCTGATAGCATACAAGGACCAAGAACTTCACCGGAGGGTATGTGCGACACGAGGACAAAGCCCATAACAGGCGTACTGAGACGCCCTTTCGGAACCCTGCCGCGCAAGGTTACCCGCCGGACTGACAGCATGTGACTGGTCCGAGGACCGCTGGAGCACCAGCATAGCGCATGAAACGGCGGGTTCTTTTTTGTTCTGTAGACAGCGATGATTCGCTGTTTTTTTTTGCCCAAAATTCACGCCCGGCACACGCGTCCAGCCACGAAGGGCGCAGGCTCCATGTGGATTCTGGCCCGCTTTTCGTGTACCACATTTCAAGGACACGTCTCTGCAACGGAAACCGGGAAAACATAATGCTCAGCTTTATTCACGCCGCAGACATTCACCTCGACAGCCCGCTTCGAGGTCTTGAGCGCTACGAAGGCGCTCCTGTGGACGCTATCCGCAACGCATCACGCCGCGCACTCGAAAACCTTGTCGACTATAGTATTAGCGAAGCCATTCCGCTTCTTGTCATCTCTGGTGATGTGTACGATGGCGAATGGAAGGACTACCAGACAGGACTCTTTTTTGCGAAACAGATGGTCAGGCTCCGCGACGCGGGGACGCGCGTGGTCATGATCCACGGCAATCACGATGCCCAGAGCATCATCAGTAAAAAACTCCACCTGCCAGACAATGTTCGGGTTCTGTCATCGCGAAAACCAGAGTCCTTTGACATTGGGGAGCTGGGCGTCACGGTCCACGGCCAAAGCTTCCCCAAGCAGGCCGTTACGGAAAACATTGTCCGCAACTACCCCCCTGCCATTCCCGGCCGCTTCAACATTGGTCTGCTGCATACTGCTCTTGGTGGTGCAGAAGGTCACGCCAACTACGCGCCCTGTACTCTGCATGATCTCAAAAGCATGGGCTACCAGTACTGGGCCTTGGGTCACGTCCATGACTACAAGGAACTGAACGCCGAACCTCCGGTGCTTTTTTGCGGCACCCTACAGGGACGCCACATTCACGAAACAGGAGCCAAAGGCTGCGTTCGCGTCGACGTCGACGAAAGCGGAGAGGTTTCGCACAGCTTTATCCCGCTGGATGTCATGCGCTGGGCACAGGTCGAACTCGATGCCACAGACGCCGCCAACAGTGACGAAATTTGCGAACGCCTCGGAGACATGCTGCTTCCGGAAATCGACAATGCCGAAGACCGCCTTCTTGCGGTCCGTGTCTTCATCACCGGCACCTGCCCGGCCCATGCCGAACTCATGCGCGATGAACACGCGCTGCTCAATGCCCTGCGTGCAAAAGTCATGGACACGGCCTTTGAGCAGGTCTGGCTGGAAAAGGTCAAACTCAAAACCCACGCCCCGGTTGATCTTGATGCCCTGCGCGATGCTCCAACCCCGCAAGGCGCACTGCTCAGAACGCTTGAAGCCGCGCGCGAGGATGCTGACCAGCTCCCCGAACTCAACCCGGATGTGCAAAACCTGCTCGACAAGCTCAAGGCCGAAGGTATTCCCGTCCCAGACATAGAAGACCCAGCCGAACGCGCCGCACTGCTTGCTGACGTCCAAGACCTGCTTGTTCCCTTCATCGCTTCTGCCAAGGAGTCCGAGGCATGAAATTTCAGAAACTGAACCTCCTCGCATACGGTCCCTTCACGGACCACGCACTTGACCTGAGCCACGACAGCTTTGGCCTGCACGTTGTATACGGCCCGAACGAAGCAGGCAAAAGCTCTGCGCTTCGAGCCATTGAAAATTTCCTTTTTGGCTTTCCGCACATCACCACGGACAACTTTCTGCACCCCAACACAAAGCTACGTATTGAGGCGACGCTTACGGACGAAACCGGAGCGAACCATATTTTTTCCAGAAAAAAGGCTCGCAAAAACAGCCTGCTGGATGAAGAAAACTCTCCAGTTCAGGACGAGCGCTTTGCAGAGATGCTCGGCGGGCTGACGCCAGAGACTTTCCGTGCGCTGTTTGGTCTCGACTTCAAAACTCTTTCCGAGGGCGGCGAAGAACTTCTGCTTTCTGGTGGTGGACTTGGCCAAAGCCTTTTTGCCGCAGGTTCAGGCATTTCTGGCCTGCGAAACATCGTGGAAAAGCTCAAAAACGATCAGGAAGACCTCTACAAGCGCAACGGCAAAAACCCACAGCTCAACAGCTCGCTCAAGGCTCTCCGCGACCTGAAGAAACAGCTTCGGGAGCAGTCCACAAAACCGCAGGACGTGCTCGACATTGAGCGGCAGATTCAGGACATCAGCACCCAGAAAGAGCGTGTCACGGAGAAGCTCCGGGAGTTGCGCAAAAACCGCAATCGTCTTGAACGCATCAGCTCCGCCCTCAAGACCGTACAGGACCGCCAGCGCCTGCACGCTGAGCTTGCGCCTCTTGCCGAAGTTCCTTCGCTTTCCGAAGCCTTTCGGGAAAACCTTGCCACCAATCGCATTGCCCTCGCCTCCGAGGAACGGAGCCTTGCCGAGCAGCACAAAGAACAGGACAGGCTTCTCGCTCTGCGTTCTGCCGTGAATACTCCGGATGAGCTTTTGGCTGAATCGCAATATATTTTGAATCTTGATGAGCGCAGGCAGCGCCTTGTTGCCGCCGAAGAAGAGCGCCCCCGCCTCGCGGCACAGCAGGAGCACAGCACTCGCAGTGCGCAGGAGATGCTTTCCCGTCTTGGCAGTTCTGCATCGCTGGATGAAGCACGCGCCCTCTGCCCCAATCGTCAGGACCGGGTACGCATTCACGAGCTGGGAGGAAAGCTTACCGAGCTTGATGCCCGCATCGAAAAGACCCAAAGCGACCTGAACGAAATCACCATGCGTCGGGATGCGGCGCTCCAGTCTGCAAAAGCTCTGCCCCAGCCCTTCTCTCTTGGTGCCTTGGCCGCAAGTGTTGAGGCCGCAAGCTGTCAGGGCAATCTGGTTCAGCAGTATCAGGACGCCACGCTTCGCCTGAAAAGCAAAGAGCAGCGTTTTGAAGAAGAATTACAGCGCCTGCCCCTCTGGGCTGGGAGCGACCCCGCCGAGCTATTCCAGCTCACCCTTCCACTCCCGGAGCAGATTCAGCAGCATCACAAGATTCAGGAGCAGCACAGCACAGAATCGGACAAGCTCAACGACCGTCTCCATCAGGTGACCGAGAATATTACCAACAAGAAGCATCGTCTGGCTGAGTTACAGGGGGAAGGTAAAACTCCAGATAGTGCCGATCTTCAGCAGGCCCGCACCGAGCGAGACCAAAGCTGGCAGCGTATCCGCTCTGCGCTCGATCACAGCGCACCACTCTCTCCCGAAGAAAGCACACCTCTCGCCTCGGGATTTGAGCAGCAGCTTTTGCGCACGGACGAGATGGCAGACCGCCGCTTTGAGCATGCAGATCTTGTGTCTCAAAAAGCCGCGCTTGATCGCGAAATCACCCTGCTGACCAAGCAGGAAGAAGAAATTCTTGCCCGTCTTACCCAGCAGCAGGATCAGCAGATTCTTGAAGCCCGTGCCTGGAATGCCCTCTGGGAGCACTGCCCCTTTACCCCGCTCTCTCCCGCAGAGATGCAGGACTGGCTCAAGCATCTTGGCAACCTCTCGCAGCTTTATGCTGATGTGCAGGAACAGCTGCGCATTCAGCAAAGCATTTCTGAGCGTGCCACGCGCTTCAAAGAAGAAATTCGCGCCTGTTTTTCCTCTGTAGAGTCCTGCTCTCAGCCGGGAAGCACAGACAATCTCGACACGCTCCTTTCCCTCGCCCACAATCTCCTAAACGAGAACAAAGAACGGGAGCATCAGCAGCAACACGTTCAGCTCAGCATACAGCAACTTGAGCAGGAGCAGAGCAAGGTGACGCGTCTTCTCAAAGAGGATCAGTCGCAGCGCGAGGCGCTCGCGGCACAGTGGAGTGACGCGCTCACGCATCTTGGGCTTTCTCCTGTCAGCACGCCTGCGCAGGCCATTGCCGCGCTTGAGGATTACACAGATCTGGAGCGGCGACTTGCCGAGTTACAGGATGCAAAGGCAAAGCTTTCTGCTCAGGATGAGCAACGCAAGGAATTTGTGGCCACCGCTGGCGCGCTTTGTCGGCGTTTTTTCCCTGAGCCACAGCATATGGGGAACGGCTTTGACGCCGTCCTCAAGGATTTTGGGAAGCTTGTGCACCAGCTTCGGACCATTGAAGATGCCTCTCAGCAGCTCAAAGTGCTTGGGCTAAGCATGCAGGAGCGTCATGAATCTGTGCAGAAGCTGAGAGACGAGCGAGCTGCATTTTGCGAAGAAGCCCGCGTCGATTCGCCCGAGCAGCTCCAGGGGGCGCTTGAAAAAGGTCTGCAAAAGGCACAGCTCACCCTTGAACTCAAGGGTGTCGAAGAGCAGTTCTCCGAAAAATGCGGAACGGACGATCCCGCCGAATTCACTGCGGCCGTGCTCTCCGCCAACAACGACGAGCTTCACACAGAGCTTTTGGAGCTGGGGCATCAGCTCACCGAGCTTGAAGCACAGCGCAGCAATTGCGAGCAGGAACTCGGTGGACTTAAAGAAAAACGCCGCGCCTTTGACGGTGGCTCGCAGGCTGCCGAGCTTGCCGAGCAAGCTGAGCAGGCTCGCGCCCGGATTCAGGCACAGGCTGAGCGCTACATCAAGCTCAGTCTCGCCTCGTCCATCCTGCAACACGAAATCGAAGAATATCGCCGCACGCATCAGGGACCTGTTCTCAACAAGGCAAGTGAAATTTTTGCGAGCCTCACCCTCTCTGCATTTTCTGGAGTTCAGGCGGACATCAACGCCGACGGCGATCCCGTTATCACCGGTCGCCGAGCCTCCGGCGATCTGCTCGACGTCAGCGCCATGAGTGACGGCACTCGCGATCAGCTCTTTCTCAGTCTGCGCCTCGCCGCGCTCTGGCACTATCTTGAGCAGAACCCGCCCGTCCCACTCATCGTTGACGATATTCTCGTCCACTTTGACGACCAGCGCTCGCAGGCAACACTCAAGGAACTCGCCAAGCTCGCGGAAAAAACGCAGGTCATCTTTTTCACCCATCATCAGCGCCTTTGCCAACTCGCTAAGGACGCCGTTTCACCTCAGCTCTTGCGCCAGCACGAACTCTAGCTGCAAGTTTTTTGGGGTGGGTGGGGTACGAGACTCCGTCTCGTACTCTGCAAGGGGCGCTAGGGTGGGCGGGGACTCTGTCCCCGCACCTCTGCAAGGGGCGCCGGGAGGGTGGGTTACGAGACTCTGTCTCGTGCTCTGCAAGGGGCGCTGCCCCTTGACCCCGCCCAAGGACGAGGCCCTTGGGAATCCCGATTTCGCCCGAAAAAAAAGGGGGCCGGATGAGTGAATGCCTTTGGCTTTCCCCTTCATCCGGCCCCCTTTTTTTCGGCCTAATTAACTGGGCGTGTGTTCTTTTCTTTGCGCCTCACCCCTTTCTTTCTGAACGCTCGCGTTCAGAAAGAAAATGGTGGCAACTCGCAGAGGAGGAAGACTTTGTTTTCGGCTTCTCCCCCAAGTTTAAAAGCCGTGCAAGCGAAGCTTGCACGGCTTTTAAACTCGATGAGGATACGTAAGGGAATCATTCCCTTACGCGGGGGTTTGGGGGCTGGCCCCCAAAAAAAGACCATGCCCGCACCTCAATCCCCATTCAAACAAAGAGAGAATTATTTCTCTGCTTTTTTCTTTCGTGCTTCCTTGCGTTTTTCCCAAAGCTTCATGTCTTTCATTTTCTTACGGCGTTCTCTCTGAAGGGCCTTGCAGATAAGGGGAGTACCTTTCTTGTAGCCCCACTTTTCACGATACTCATCTGGAGTAATGCCGTATTTAGCAAGGTTTTTTTTCGTCAAAATCTTATATGGCTTGCCGTCTTCGAGATTGATAATGGATTTTTCACGGATGGCCTTTTTGGGGTCAACAGGCGGAACGGGAGCTTCCTCTGGTTCAGGCTTTCCTTCTGCGAACTGCCGAATACCTTCGGAGAGTTTCCTCACCATCGATGTAATTTCATCTTCTGTCAGGGTTCTCACACTAGCCTGAGCTTTGACAATCTCTAGCGCTTCTTTCAGATAATCGTCCATATAACGTCTCCTTTTTCGTCTGCTTCGCAAAAAACCCACATTGCGAAGAAGACCGTTCCCACATCACCACATAAACACCATACCTCACCAATGATTACGTATATGTCTCATATTTAGATTATCTAATCAAGGCACTTTCAAAAGAAAAGCGCCCGCTCACTACAGACGAAATAAACATTTAACAGTGACAACAACTGCATAATCAGCGTCTTTAAATAAGAAAGACAAATTTTTAGCGCAATTCATTATGCGACAAGGCTTCTCGGACTATCAGGAAAAGATACTCATAAGACACACAACACAAAACAAGGTGAAAAGAGACACAGAGAGAGAGGGGAATTTCTCCGTGCTTCTGATTTACAAGCCGCTAGAATGCCTCTATAAGGGGGCAAGTCGAGTCCATTTTTTTCATCGATTTTTTTCATACACGGGCATCATTTGGTGCAACTGTGTACGGACTTGACTCCCCTCCACGGGAAAGAGAGAAAATGTCCCCCCGCTTTGGCGGGGGGAGCATTGTCCATCTTCCTTCCTTTTCCATACTCATCCACACACTTTTCTTTCAAAGTAAACTTGTGCAAATTCTGTACATTTGCAGTCTTTTCGCATGTGCTCCAACGCAGCACTAAAGACAGCCATCCTGATTGCCGCATTTGTATCGGTGTGCTAAACTTCTTTTTCCATCTAAGTCTTAACATTTCAGCAGACTGGAGGCAGCACATGGAAGAGAAACAGGCCCAACTCCTTAAAATGATACAAAGCCTTTACCCCGAAGCTGAGTCACATGGTGTTACGCTTCACGTAGAGCAAGAGGTAGATGGGGGTGACTGGCTCGTAACCATCAGAAAAGATGCTGACGAGCTTCGGACACACATCAGCGACCAGGAAGCAACGGACTGTCTTGAAGGCAAAAAGTGTGTGCATCTTGGAATGCAGATTGGGACATTCATCAAAAACTATTGCCTCGGTGGCGGCTCCTGCATCGTCTAACCGGGCAACTCCTCTTCCTTTTTCCACCGCAAAAAGGGCATGCTTTTGAGCGTGCCTTTTCCTGCCCTTACAGGTATCTCTTGTTGCACAGGGCAACACTGCCCCACTAAGGAATTTCTATTACGAGGAAAAAGGAGAGCGAAGGAGTGAAGCATGTTTCGCAAACTACTGTTTTTTTTGGGGGCGCTCTGTATGAGTGCCAGCATTAGCCTTAGTGGTGCGGCAGCGGCAGAACACGCACCAATACTCAAGACCCTCCCGAACGGTCTCCACGTACTCATTCAGCAGGACGAACGTTTTCCGCTTGTGTCACTGCGTTTGTACGTCCGTGCAGGTTCTGCATACGAAACCCCAAAGCAGGCTGGCATCAGCCATGTTTTGGAGCATATGGTCTTTAAGGGGACAAAGAAGCGCCAGCCCGGTGATGTTGCAAAAGACATCGAAAGCGCAGGCGGCTACCTTAATGCATCCACGAGTTTCGACAGCACCGTGTATAAACTGGACCTGCCCGCCGACAAACTGGAACTGGGCATGGATGTTCTTCAGGACATGATTTTTGGGGCAAAGATCGACCCCAAGGAGCTGGAGAGCGAAAAAAAAGTCATCATTGCAGAGCTGGAGCGAGGCGAAGACAGCCCCACAGGTCGCCAGTTCAAGTCCATCCTCAACCACATGTACAACGGGACCTCCTACCAGTGGTCTCCCATTGGCTACCGCGAGAGGATTAATGCGTTTACCAGCGAGGACATCAAGGACTACATCGCGACCTTTTATCAGCCTCAGTCCATGCTGCTCGTCCTCTGCGGCAATATCTCCCCGGATAACGCACTGGAACTGAGCGAAAAATATTTTGGTGATCTGAAAAATGATCGAGTCCTCACGCCCAAGAAACCTCTGCCTCTGCCATCGCATGGCGGCCCGCAGGTCGATGTGGAACAAGGCCCATGGAATAAAATCTATGTGCTGATGGCTCTTCCTGTCTCAGATCGTCATTCCGATGATGTTCCGGGCCTTGAACTCCTCACAGAGATTCTGGGTGGAGGGAGTAGCTCCCGACTCTACCGCAAGTTCAAGTACGAATCAGGACTTGTCGACAGCATTGGCACCGCCGTTATGCCTCTGGCTCAGGTTGGCATACTCTACATCTCCGCAGTCGTGGACCCGGCCAAATTCGATGAATTCTGGCCCAAATTCCAAAAATACCTCACGACATTCAAGGCAAGCTCCTTCACCAAGGCGGAACTTGACCGAGCAATCGTCAACACGGAAGACGGCCTGTACGCCAGCAAGGAAACCATTGGCGGCCTGACCTCCAAGCTGGGGTATTTCCAGTTCTTCGAAAATGGTCTCGATGCTGAAAAGCATTACGTGTCCCGCATCAATACGGTCACACCGGACGAGATGCAAAAGCTTCAGGACAAGTACTTCACGCCAGACTCGCTGAGCGTCTCCGTGCAGCTTCCTGACGACATGAAAAACGCGGACAAGGTCGCAAAAGAAATCAAGGACTCCGTAAAAAAAGCATGGCCAGTGGCAACAGCCGAGCAGAAAAAAGCTGCGGCCAAGGCAGAAAAGGCAAAAAAGCCAGAAAGCATCAAGCTTGGTGACAACCAAACGCTCATCCTGCTTCCTGACCACACCCTGCCCTATGCCTCGGTCAATCTGGTCTACAAGGGTGGCGACACCCTGCTTTCACCCAAGGAACAGGGTCTGGCGACTCTGACGGCAAATGCAATGGCTCGCGGCACCGCAGAAATGTCCTCCACGGAATTGCAGGACTACGTTGCCGACCGCGCCTCAAGCATCAACGTCAACTCCGGGCGCACAAGTTTCTCCATCTCGGCCCGCTATCCGATTCGCTTTGAGAAAGACATTCTTCCTGTTTTCATGGACATCCTGGAAACTCCAGCGTTCAAGAGTGAAGAAATTTCCAGAGCGATCACGGACCAGAAAACAGACATTAAACGTGCGGAAGATCAGCCTCTTGGGCTTGCTTTCCGTCACATCTTCCCGTTCCTCTACGCGGACAGCAGCTTTGGTTACTACCATCTGGGCATGGAAAGCCGCATTGATGATTTCAATGCCGGCGACATGAAAAGCTTCCTTGCCAAGCAGAAAAAACAGCCGTGGGTCATGGCCGTATGCGGTACCTATGACCGTGACGCAATCGTGGACATGGCAAAGCGCATCGCCAAGGCAGACAAGTCCTCTGCCCTTGAAGACGCCAAACCAAAGTGGAACAGCAAAAAAGAGCTTAAACTCAAGCTCGAAGACAGGAACCAGTCTCACCTGATGGTCGTCTTCCCTATTCCGGGTTCTGATGATCCAGACACCCCGGGACTCTACCTTCTGCGTCAGAGCCTCGCGGGTCAGGGCGGACTGCTTTTCCGCGAACTGCGCGACAAGCAGGGACTGGGCTACACCGTAACAGCCTTTGACTGGCAGGTGCCCAACAGTGGATTCCTGAGCTTCTACATCGGCACCTACCCTGATCGTGTTCCCGAAGCTCTCAAGGGCTTTGAAGACATGGTCAAACGCCTGCGAAGCGAGCAGCTTCCCGACGAAATCGTGGAGCGTTCCAAGAGCCTGCTGGTTGGCGAATACTATCGCGGACACCAGTCTCTGGCTTCCCGTGCGGTAGAAGCCGCCTCTCTCCAGCTGCGCAACCGGGACCTGAACTACAACCGCGAACTGATTGAAAAGGCCAAGGAGATCACTCCTGCCGACCTCAAAAAGCTCGCAGAAAAGTATCTGGTCTGGGACAAAGCCTACACACTGACTGTGGAGCCATAACAGCAGCCATACAAACACAAAGCCCCCGGCCAAAGGTCGGGGGCTTTTTTTTATTCAGGGAGAGAAAAGAGTTGGCATACGCCAGAAACGTATTTCGATTTCTTGGCAAGCCGAAAGGGCCAGAACCGGGAAATGCTGTCCGCCTCGCTGTCGTGCTCTCCTGCATATTTCAGCTCGACCACAGAGTCAGCAAGCGGGTTCCCCTGCCCTAGCGGGCCGCAACCCTTCCGAAGCTCTCGAGGGTGCTCGTAGCAGAGCCGTGTATCAACGGTCACGCGAAACAGGCCATCACCCGAAAGGTAATACTTTCGATAGTACCGATTATAGAGCACTGGCTGCACAAGCTGAGGGACCATTTCGCGAATCTCTGGAGCCTCTTGTGCAAGCAGGTCAAAGCTGCGCGGCTCCCACAGAGCCTTTGCCTCATGCAAAGGCAACACATCCTTTGTTCCAACCAGCCCATTCCGATGTTTCAGTTCAAGGCGTGGGGACTGAATACCGTCCTCGCCGTACCAGCGCACCCGCACCTTTTCCCGGTACGGATAGCCTTGCCGATTCTCCTGAAAAAACCGAAAACCCGGCGTATCAAAATAGACGTTGTTCACGACTCGGCCGTGATAGATTTCCCGAAAACCCTGCGGGGCACTCAGGATCACATCCGCAAGCCGAGGCTGCAAATGTCGCGAAACCAAAAACTTTCGCTCATAGCGATATGAATCGCGTCCATCAGTACAACTGCTCATATCAGCACCTAGCTCAGGCCCCGGGTCTGAACAATGTTCATATCCATATCCGGGAACTGTGCCTTAAAGCGCTCACCAAAACCCGCGCACACAGCCACGCTCTCCAGCTCAGCCAAAAGGCTCACATGCAAAGATTCTCCACTGCGCTCAAAACGGGTCAGCTCATACTCACCCAGTTCCTTTTGCATGAAGGCTTCAAAGTCACCTGCATTCGTGTCGCCACTTCCCCAAAAACTCAACAGATAGGCGTTGTCCATTTTCTGAGCCGGAGTCAAACGACGGAAAGCAATGTAGCCAAGGCTTACGGTCCAGAACCCAATCAGGGTGTAATCAAAACGGGCCGCGCCAAAACCAAGGCCAATGGCGATGGTAAAAAACAGAAAAGCCAGCTCTTCCGGTTCCTTCACTGCGGTACGAAAACGAACGATAGACAATGCACCAACAAGACCAAGAGACAGAGCCAGTGAGGATTTCACCACGCTAATGACCATCATGGTCGTGACGGCAAGCATCACAAAATTTCCCGCAAATCGACGGCGGTTGGAGAGCGAAGCGCCAAAGACTGTATAAATAGCCCCAATGAGTCGCGCGCATCCTGCCGCAAGCACCAGTCCCACGACAAAGTTGCTGTATTGCGCTTCTACAGGCAAAAGCAGTGCAAAAATGCCAAGCACACTCCAGTTAAACCACATCAGTCCACGACTGAGTTCCTGGCTATTTCGTCCACCAGCAGCAGGCAGCAAGCGGCGCATGACAAAGCAGTAAACAAGTCCAGCCACAAGGCCCGCAGCAAGCGCAACTGGCACCTGCGTCATGAGCGGGCTGATGTCGGAGCGGTACAGGGCCTTGAGCACAACATAGACCGTAGCGGCACTCATACACGCAACAGCACAGCTCGCCCCAAAGAAGCGGACAAGCTTGGTCTGGTCTTTCATATTCTTCATTCCTTATTCATCTTTTTTTCAAAAACTGGATGCAGCGCTGTGTGCATTCCAGCCTGAATGAACTGATTCTGTGCCGGAGAATTTTCTCCACCTTCCCAGCGCACAAAACGGTACCCCTTTTGGGGCACGGCGCGCAGCGTCAGTGTAATTCCCTTGAGCACGCCCCCTTTAATCTCTTCTGTCGGAACGGGCACTCCAGAAAGCTCTACATGGCCACCAGAAACAGCGCCAATATGAACTTCTGTCTCAACAGAAGGCCCATACCCGAAATGCTTTTGCAAAAGCCCGTACATTGCCTTTGGCCGTTTTCGACAGAAGTCCCGGATTGGGTCGATGGAATCTTTCCAGCGTTCCATATTCATCCGGGGGCGTTTCCACTTCCATCGGGCAATGTGTAGCGGCATTTCTGGCGTAATCTGATCCACAATGGAATCTGTAATCTCAAGCATGCGCTCAACGGTGAATGTCGTCAGCATATGCGCATTCATCCGTGTCACAAAGTCGCGCACAAATTCAGGGTCAGTCGACAGCATGCCCAAACGCAAATTTTGTCTCCACGGGTGCCCCTTGAGCCATGCCAGTGTATCAAAATCTGGCGAGCGTTTTCCACTCAGACCGTAATCCAGATCATAGGCAAACCACCGCCACTTCCTGTCGTCAACGCGGGGCCGCCATGCCTTAATATTGTTCCCCACCCAGTCTGTGTTGTTTACGAACAGCTCAAGGCAAAGGTAATCCAAATAGCTTTCAATATCCCAGTGGGCCAAAGCCTGCTTGTAGGAGCCAGTCTTTCGGAACTGCTCCGTCACGCCCTTCCATGGTCCATTTTTATCGCGTGAAATTTGAGTATTTTCTATGTCGTCAATTTTCTGCAAGGGCAGGCCATATTCCCAGAGGACATTTCGGCGGTTAAACCGATTCCGCAAGCCCATCAATCCCCAATAATTTCCGTTCAGGTACACACGCACAGGCCGATACGCCATGCGCCCCGTTTTCATCTGACCCGCTGCGAGACTATGCCCGATGCCGTCAATGACCTGATTTTTAAGCCACCAGTCGCCACCATTTCTTAGGCCAAAACCAGAGAAATGTGTCAGTTGCGGCTCTCTAGGATAGAGCTGATGCACAATGGGATATGGATTTTCCTTTGTCCCCATATAAAACGACATGGATTTTTGGACGCGTTTTCGTGACGCTCCACCATAAACACGGAATTCACCATCAACCGAAAAGCCCTTCTTTCCTCTTTCCGGACTTTCAAAGAAATCCACATGCACAGGTCTGCGCCAGTTATAGCTCCAGTTTGGCCGCAAGCTTTTGCCGCTTTCAAATCCTTCACCATTGACCAGAATTCCGGTTTCAGCGTTCCACAAATTTTCAGGATCTGAAATCAGCGAAACAATCGCCAAATCAGTCTGAGGATTCATCACGTATGAATAGCTTGCAACCGCGCTTTGAGTTCCATCAGGACGAATTCGGCGCAGGCGAAGCACTGTGGTTTCATCGAGCTTCAGGTACTTTGGAAACAATGGGGACTTAAGCGTTGGGATTGAGCCATCACGCGTAAAGTGCACCTCTTCTCTCTCCCCCCCTGCAAGCCGGAGTTCTACGGCCTTATCATATCGGCCAGCCTCAAGGTTCAGCGCAGGAGCGGCAACGGTCTGCGACTCAAGTCCAAATGGGGTACGGATACCACCATTCGGTCGACCATAGCTTGGCTCATCAAAGTAGAACCAGCTCTCTCCGCCGTCAGGGTAGCGCCCAATAGAATGCAGTCGTTTAGTTTTGGCGTAGGTCAAGAAATCCACGAGCGTTCCGTCCGGTGCAAACAGGCACACATCTCCACCGCCAGAGCTTAAGCGGAAATTCGTGTGGTCGTAGGAGTCTTTTTTGTCGCACACAAAGACGCGCATCTCGCCCGGACCAAGCACGAAGTTCGGCTTTATCTCCCAACGTGGATAATCCAGGTCGTCCGAGAGGAAGTAGCCCTGCAGCGACGCCGCCTCGTCCCCCCCGTTATAGATTTCTATCCAGTCCGGGAAGTTAGACGCGCCTTCACAGAAAAATTCATTGATACACAGTCTTGCCGCAGCTTCGGCCTTGTATGGTAGCACAAGGACCATCAGCAGCATCAGAGCCATCAGGAAGCCCCTGCAAAGACTTTGCATTTGCCTCTTTTTTATTCGTAAATACACTCTTTTTCTCTTCTCGTTACTCGTCTGCAACTCGTGCAAATTCTCGCTAGCCAATACATGATTTCGACTCAGAAAGGAAATCTCTGCCTGCTCTGCAAGGGCTTTGGATGGGGGGGGTATTGGGACGCTGTCCCAAACTCTGCAAGGGGCGCTGCCCCTTGACCCCGCCCAAGGACGAGGCCCTTGGGAATCCCGCTTTCGCTGTTTTGAACAGGTTGGCGGGATGAGAGCTTTGCTCTCCTCTCCGCCAACCTGTTCAAAACAGCTAGTGGCATTTCCCGATTGCGTGTTCTTTTCCCTTTTTTGCCGCACTTATTTTCTTTTTGAACGCTCGCGTTCAAAAAGAAAATGGTGACAACGCACAGGAAAGAGGAAGAAGCTCTTTACACCTTCTCACCCAAGTTTGAATTTCATTCACGCGAAGCGTGGAGGGAATTCAAACTCGATGAGGATACGTAAGGGAATCATTCCCTTACGCGGGGGGTTGGGGGCTGGCCCCCAACTTCTCCCACCCACCCATCCAGCGCTACCGCGCTGGGGCTGGCCCCCAATTTCTCCCTCCCACTCATTCATAATGGCACCCCTTGACCAAGTCTCAAAAAACATAGAGGGTTTGGGCATCATTTATTCAGGAGATTTTATGTCATCAACACGGTTTATGGATCTTGTGCTCGTGCGTGCCGAACTGAAGGGCCGCCACCAGGCATAGACCTCTCTTTTCTGCATCCTGCGGAAAACATTCCGGCGTCTTTGCCTGTGCGTTTGGCATTATAAATAATGCTGGTCTTTTGGTGTACCCTTCTTTCTGCACCACATTCATCCCGATTGACGCCTATCCGTGAAAAATCACGGAGTTTTGCATTCTTTGCTGCACACTGCAGCCCATACATAACGGTGATGAACCATGACCAATCCCTGTGCAACACATCCACAGCGCCGAAATCCTCTCGACCACCTTTTTCAGCTTGGCTGGAAAAAAAATACAGTCCTTTTCCTTGAAGACATGGCCACGGAGCCACATTGTGTGGCCCGAGTCATCAGTGTTCAAAGAAACCTTTTCCTCGTTTCGAATGCACAAGAGGAATGGCTGTGCTCGGCAGCGGGAAAACTCCTACACGCCAAAAACGCTGATTTTCCTGTCACGGGCGACTGGGTCCTGACCCACGACAAACATATTACAGCAGTACTGCCCCGGCAAAACATGCTGTCACGAGGTGAGGCAGGATCTCATGACAGGCACTCTGGCATTGCGCAAAAAACGCAGCCCATCGCAGCAAATCTGGACACGGTTTTTATTGTCAGCGGTCTGGACCGCGACTTTAATCTTCGCCGTCTGGAGCGCTACCTGACGCTGGTCTATAACTGCGGGATAAATCCCGTCATAATCCTGACCAAAGCAGATTTGCAAAATGCCCCAGAAAACTTCCAGATGGAGGTCGAAAGCATCGCGTTTGGAGTTCCAGTCATCCTCTGCTCGGCAAAAAACATGCAGGGAAAAGAAGAGGTGGAACAGTACATCCAAAGGGGACAAACCGTTGCCATGATCGGCTCTTCTGGAGCGGGTAAGTCTACACTGGCAAATATGCTGTATGGAAAAGACATCCAGATAACAGCTCACGTGAGTGAAAGCGTTGGCAAAGGCCGTCATGCAACAACACACCGCGAACTCCTCAAAATGCCACAGGGGGGAATGCTCATAGATAATCCCGGCATTCGCGAAATCGCATTTTCGGAAGGCGGGGAAGGCATCCAGCGAAGCTTCGAAGACATCGAACAACTGGCAGAATACTGCCGCTTTGCAGACTGCACACACCAGACCGAACCGGGATGCGCAGTACTCCGAGCTGTTCAAAATGGAGAACTGCCAGCCGAACGGCTGGAAAGCTACCATAAGATGCAACGAGAGCTGGATTACCTCGAAAGCCGAAGTACCAAGAGTGCTGACCGAATAGAAAAAGAACGCTGGAAAGATGTGGCTCTGCGTATCAAAGATCTAAAACGCCGACGCCGCTAATTCCACTTCACTCAATATCCAAAAGGCCCAGACAGAGGACAAACTCTGCCGGGGCCTTTTTTTGTTCTCTTTTTTTACGCTGTCGCAAAGCTTAGGGGAAAGCTGCCGAAAGCTGGTGTGACCAGAGAACCTGAAAAATATGCGTATAGACCATGTCGACTGCGACCCAAACAAGGGCAATCCCCATAGCCCTGTTGAACCATAAAAAATAGACTGGTTTCTCAACAAACTGGGAGAGATTTGAACCAAGGTAGGCGTAAAGAAGTGGAGCACCAAAGCCAAGACAG
Source organism: Desulfobaculum bizertense DSM 18034 (assembly GCF_900167065.1). Lineage (NCBI taxonomy): Bacteria > Pseudomonadati > Thermodesulfobacteriota > Desulfovibrionia > Desulfovibrionales > Desulfovibrionaceae > Desulfobaculum > Desulfobaculum bizertense. The sequence continues at coordinate 90,751 of NZ_FUYA01000008.1, read as the reverse complement.
GCGAGGCCCAAAGACCACAGGGCTATTCCTGTTCCATCTATGCCCGCAGCAGGGAACTGGACAGCCGTCACCGGGAGAACCGCAAGAAACGATTTAGGGTTCAGAAGCTGCATCACAAGCCCATCTCGAAAGCTCAAGACATAGGCCTTGCCCTCGCCCTTGAACTCCAGCTGTGCGGAAGCCAAGACCTTACAGGCCAGATATACAATAAAGCCAGCACCAAAGGCAGAGATCACAGGCATTGCAGTCCTGCCCAAAAGGGCACTGCCCGCATAGCCAATCAAAAGAAACCAAAAAAACAGGGCAACGCCCACACCACAGCAAAAGGGTATATGCAGAGTGTACCGGGCCTGCACACCACGGTTCAGGCTCAGGATATTCACGGGGCCGGGGGTGTACATAATGCCAAGACTGTAGAGCAAAATTCCAAGCATCTTCCTGACCTCACTTTAACAGCTGAATTTGATACTGCTTCGGTGTGATCCCATAAATACGCTTGAAATGCCTGTTCAAATGGCTTCCGTCAAAAAAACCAAAATCCTGAGCGACATCTGACGGACGTCCGCCTTTGGTCAACGCTTCCCTCGCCCTGTTCACCCGCTGGTTCAGAATAAACTGATGAGGAGTCAGACCAAACTGCGTTCGGAAGAGGCGAATGAAATGAAACTTCGACATGTGCACAAGGGAGCTCAACTCTTCAACAGAGATATCCTCGCCAAGCATCTCGTGCACATAGTCCATCACTTTGACGAAAAGCGAATCCTTTCGTCGCAGCCAGAGTTCCGGGCGGACCAGCCCCTGCCGCCACGCCAAACGCTCTGCAATTTTGAACACAGCGTGTTCATATTCTAGGGGAAAGCGCTCAGCATTGGGAGCAAGCTGCGATGCCTCCAGAATAAGGAAGCGTAAAAACGCGTCATGAAAATGTGTCTCAGGGACCCAGACATCCGAAACATGATGAGTTGCAACGCTTCCCATAAAATTCCGAATGTCCTCAGGCTCAAGATAGAGCATCACGTATTTCAAAGGGTCACAATCCCCGGGGTTGCCGTTATGAACCTCACCGGGATTGAAGCAAATAATGTCACCAGAAGCACTACGAAACAGCTGACCATTGCAGGAAAATTCCTGAATACCATGAAGGGTGACGCCAAGAGCCAGCTCATCGTGCGCATGTTTGACGTAGGAGAAGTCAGACATAACAGCGCGCAAGACAGTCATGTGGACATCACTTGTGCTTTGCATAAAGCGAAATGAATTAGACTGTGCTGCTGCCATACCGTGACCTCACTTCTCCTTTTTCTTTGTATCGCATAACGCCAAAGCAAAAACTTGGACAAAATTGCTCAATGAGACACGATCATCTCAAAGAATACACATTTCAGAAGAGAGTGAAAATATGGGCGGAGGGCAGATGCGACCAAAACAAGACAGGCCCAGAGCACACTGTGCCCCAGGCCCGTCCTTATACGATGAAAAGCTCAAGTAAGAATGGCTATGGATTCTCTGTGAAAACGGCTTTAAGCTCCATCATGAGTCCCTTGAAATGCGGCAGGAGTTGAGACATTTCCGGGGACTTTGGGTTGGAAAGAAGAGCGCTGCCAAGGGTCTTCACACCCACAATCAGGGCGGCGCGGGTGTCCTCGTCAAGGGCGTCATTTCCACTCAGACGTTCCAGAATCGCAAAGACATCGTCATGGCTTCCGAACTCGAACTGAAGAGACCTGCCAGCTCCTTTCTGGGACAAAGCCAGCTCCTTCAAGGCGACACGATATGTATGCTTCATAATTTCACCTTTCCTCTGTTGCGCGAGAGGACAACTCACTCAACGCGTGGTCAAACGCACCACAATGGCGCTCATTCTTTGCTCCCACTATTCCAAAATGCGTGCCAGATAAAATATTCATTAAAATCGATAAGTTAAAAATTTATTTCGATGACGGCAGTCTCATTCTGTTAAATAAAACGAAGCGTGCTGTTTAATATAATGCTTCATTTGTTGTATTTAACACATCAACCAATCTCGCCCCTCTTTCCTCAGATCCGACACAAAAGGGCGTGGAGACTTATGCCTCCACGCCCTTCTTTTTTGTTTGGAATACAGCGCGAGAGTGTGCTCTAGTTCTCGCTCAGGGTATTCTTGTAAATCGTTCCATCCTTCATGATGAGATCAATATTTTCTTCTGGATTGAGAAGAAGTTTGATGTCTTCAAGAGGATTCCCCTGAATGAGCAGGAGATCAGCAAGTGCTCCCTCTTCAATGACTCCGAGCTTTCCCGGATACGGGTTACGAGGGCCACTCAGAGCAAGAATTTCACCATTCACAGAAGTAGCCTGGCGCAAAATCTCCGCATTTGAGAACCACTTTGTTCGATTCGTGAACTCCGTGCTCTGCATCTTTTTCAGTTCAATAGAGCCAATCATATCTGAACCGAAACCAATCTTGGCCTTATGCTTTTTCGCCATCTTCATCATATGATCCAAACCGTCTGCCACCAGCTTTTGCCGTGCCTTCTGGGCAGGAGTGAAGCTTTCGGGCGGCGGGCTTAAAAACACACCTGTCTGCGCGCTTATGTACGCACCTTTTTTCACGGCGAGTTTTATCGTGTCCTCACTGACCAAATTCGCGTGCTCAATGGTCATGGCTCCAGCTTCAAGCGCGTCCCGAACAGACTTGTCGGTATACGCATGCACAGCAACATACGTGTTCCAGCGTTTTGCCTCGCCAACCGCGGCCTCAAGTTCCTCCTTGGAATATTCCCCGATGTCCACGGGGTCATACATGCCAGACACCGCACCACCAGCAAAAACCTTGATAAAATCAGCACCATTTCGGAACTGCACTCGACAGGCTGTCAGAACCTCAGGAACGCCATCTGCAAAAATGCACATCCCGATGCGTTCCACCTCAGACTCGACACCACCAAAAAGTCGGGGCAAAGAATTCACTGTTCGCATATCACCATGCCCCGCGGTCATTGTCAGCGCGGCACCACCAGAATAAATGCGAGGTCCAGGGAATATGCCCTCATCAATAGACCGCTTCACGCCAAAAACAGAACCAGCAACATCACGAATAGTGGTAAAGCCACGCATCAGCGTATTTTTTGCCTCCAGCAAAGACAGCGCAGCCTGATAATCAATCGGCGCAGCAAACTGCTCAAACACTCCAAGATTCCACTGCAAATGCGTATGCGCATCAATGAACCCCGGAGTCAGAGTCCGTCCCCCACCATCAAGCACGCGCGCGCCGTCTGGTGCCGAAAGCTTTTTCCCAATCTTTTCAATGTGATTTCCCTTTACGAGTACATCCAGATCAGGACGCAACGCATCACTCTTGCCATCAAAAACTCGTACATTCTGAAGAAGAATCATAGACTGTTCCTCTGCTGTTTCCTGAGAAAAGCACTCTCCAGTCCCCACAAGCGCCGCGCAAAAAAACGCAGCAACAGCAAATCCCAATGCAGCAAATGACCTCATAGACAAGACCTCCATAAATTGCGCACAAAGTAACATAGCATTATCACTCGAACAATACGCTCAATAGGATTCTCTCGGTCTTTTTTTAAAAAGAGGTACAGAAAAGAGAGAGGCAAGACTTTCAACAAGGAGGAAAGATACGGAAAGGATGCAGATTCTTTGCACAAAATCAGGACATAAAAAAAGAACCACCCACACAGCAGATGGTTCCCTATTGGTGAGCTTCGCGCCTTCAACAGGCTAAAGCCCACAAAAAAGGGTTTAGACCAAAAAGTCTAAACCCTGTGATTTCTCTGGTGGAGCTGAGGAGAATTGAACTCCTGACCTCTTGAATGCCATTCAAGCGCTCTCCCAACTGAGCTACAGCCCCAGATGCGGGTTCTTAATTGCAACAAATCTAAACCATTGTCAAAGAAAAATTCATGAGTTTTTCATTTTTTCCAAACAGTCGGGCGCGTCCCGAGGCATGTGTCTCTTCTGGTCTGCATCACTCCTGCATTGATTCAACGCGCAACATGCCATACAAAAAACACATGCCAGCACTCTTAAAGCGACTGCTCACAAAAACCCTTTGGGTCATCGTCATTTTCCTTGGAATAACTGTCATCAGTTTCACAGTTATCCATCTTGCTCCCGGCTCTCCAACGGACCTGCAAACCACGCTCAACCCAGAAGTCTCTGCTCAGGCCAGGCAACAGCTCGAAGCCCTGTATGGACTCGACAAGCCTTTGCACGAACAGTATTTCACCTGGCTCTCCCGGCTGGTGCAGTTCGACTTCGGAAATTCCATGAGTGGCGACCATCGCCCCGTCTGGGACAAAATCCGGGAACGACTCCCCCTCACCGTTGGGATGAACCTTATTTCCATCATTCTGACCCTGTGCATTGCCATTCCCATTGGCGTTGCCTCGGCATGGTGGCAAGGACGATGGTTTGACCGAGCCAGCACAGTCCTTGTCTTTATTGGCTTTGCCATGCCGGGCTTCTGGCTGGCACTGCTCCTCATGTATGCCCTGGGCATCTACTGGCCCATCCTGCCTATTTCCGGTGTCACCTCCATGAACTTTGTCTCACTCACGCCTTTGGGAAAATTCATGGATGTTGTCGAGCACCTTGCGCTGCCCATCTTTATCTATACCTTTGGCAGCCTTGCTGGCATGTCCCGCTTTATGCGCTCAAGCATGCTCGAAGTCCTTCGTCAGGACTACATTCTGACAGCACGGGCAAAGGGTCTCCCCCTGCACACCGTCGTGTTCAAGCACGCCCTCAGAAACGCCCTGCTCCCGGTCATCACCATTCTGGGACTTTCCGTACCCGGTCTCATTGGCGGAAGCGTTATCATCGAATCCATCTTTGCCCTGCCCGGACTCGGACAGCTTTTTTACCAAGGCGTCATGGCCCGAGACTACCCGCTCATCATGGGCAACCTCGTACTTGGTGCCCTGCTCACACTCGCAGGCAATCTGCTTGCCGACATAGCCTATGGCCTTGCTGACCCCAGAATCCGCGCAACAAGGAACTCCCGATAATGACAAACGCACGCTCTTTTTCCCACTTCTGGAACCGCTACGGCATGCTCAGCATCGGACTGAGCATTGTTCTTGTCATGTCACTGGGGGCAATCCTTGCCCCGCTCATCGCGCCTTTTGACCCCACAGCTATTGACGTCAACAACATCCTCCAGCCCCCCTCTACGGTCCATCTCCTTGGGACAGACGCCCTTGGCCGCGACATCCTGTCCCGCATGCTCTATGGTGGCAGAGTCTCACTCTGGGTCGGATTTGTTGCTGTCGGCCTCTCCGTAAGCATCGGCCTTGTCCTTGGCCTCGTTGCTGGCTACTTTGGCGGACTCACAGACGAAGTCATCATGCGCGGCGTGGACGTCATGCTCTGCTTCCCGTCCTTCTTTCTGATCCTTGCGGTTATCGCCTTTCTGGAACCGAGCCTCGTCAATATCATGATCGTTATCGGCCTGACCTCATGGATGGGCGTCGCCCGACTGGTCCGGGCTGAGGCTCTCGCCCTGCGAAAGCGCGACTATGTGCTGGCAGCACGCGCCGCAGGAGCAGGCCCGGTGCGCATCATCTTTACGCATATCCTGCCCAACACTCTTGCCCCTGTTCTGGTCTCGGCTACCCTTGGCGTCGCCGGAGCCATCCTCACAGAATCCTCTCTGTCTTTTCTTGGTCTTGGCGTTCAGCCGCCCATGCCAAGCTGGGGAAATATCCTCATGGAAGGCAAGGACGTGTTGCGCTTTGCACCGTGGATTTCTTTTTATCCCGGATTCGCCATTCTGCTCACAGTTCTTGGTTACAATCTGGCCGGGGAAGCCCTGCGAGACTTGCTCGACCCTCGCCTCAGGCAATAACTCCTTTGCAAAACAAACAATTCCATGTTTGCACACACGCCAAACACAGAGTATACACAAGAGAGGTCGCCTCAGATAAATTATAGATTCACCTTTTCCACCTTTGGAGAGACCTATGGTCCAGAAAAAGGAGAAAACCGTGTTTACCCCTCCGATGCCGCCCTCTCCGCCGATTTCGTATCAGCAGACAGAGCACGAGTTTATGCTCATGGAGCGCCCGGTAAGCATGCTGCTCTTTGCGTCCATTTTGGGAGTCGTCACGCTCTTTGCTCCAGCACAGATCGACGTTGAAACGCACCCTGTTTTTCGAGCAAGCCTGCTTCTCCCTTTCCTCGCCTCTCTCTATTGTCTTGTCCGAGGTCTCACCCTTACAGTGCTCCGCTGTGACAAAAACCGTAACAGCCTCTGCCTGTCCCAGCGCATCGTCCCAAGCTGCTGTGGACGGCAGGCCAAATGCCTGCTCACCGATGTTCAGGCCATTGTCTATGAGTATTCCCCTCCCTATTACGGACTTTATGCGCAGATCAAAGGCGAATTGCGCCCCATAGCCAGCTTTTGCAGCATAACGCTTCCGCCGCCACCGATCGCCGAGGATCTTGCCCAGTTTATTGGTGTTCCTGTGCGAAAAAAAAGTTCTGCCTAAAAAAAAGCTCTCCCGGCTTTTCCTCATGCTCCCCGTGGTGTATTGTTGTCGCCGAAGTGGGTGTTCTGCGCTGCTCTCAAATTTTGCTCTATGAAAAGGCATGTTCTTTCAACATGTTACGCTATGAGTCAAAAAACAGAGAAAGCCAGCCCCACGAAATCCCAGAACATCACACATTTCAGCCCGGAGGAAATGAATGAGGCAACACGTTTCACCTGTTCGAGTCCCTCACTTCCGTTCCTTCCCACTTGGGACACGATTTCAGGCGCTTCTGGTTTCTGGAATCGTTATTGGCCTTGTACTCGCCAGCTTTGAAAGCCGACTCTGGCTTCTGTGCTCGGCCCTTTCCGGTTCAATTCTTCTTTTTACAGCTTTGGCACACTATCTTGCGCCACGCCGTGGCCCAGGTTCAAAAAGACTATAAAAAGACACTGCCCCTCAAAAAAAAATGTCAGAGTTCACAAAACAGGCTCTTTTCTTTGCATCTTGAGGCCTGCGCCCTTCTTTTTTGCACATCAAAAAGGCACCACAGGCCCGGATTCAGCTCTTGCCGCGATTGCCTTCTGCGTCGGTGTAGGCTACTTAACGCGCGTCACTGCTATGCAGTGAGGAGCCATCTCACGCCCGAATCCAGTTGCGACGGGCCGTTTCCCTCGCAGCGCGGTTTCGGGACAAAGTACGTCTTCTTGGTAGAGAGCGACTACCAATGCCCAAAAGGAGGACACCTTGCGGATACTCATCGTTGGATCCGGCGGCCGCGAACATGCGCTGGCCTGGAAACTTTCCAATAGCCCACTCGTCGAAAAACTGTTTATTGCCCCTGGCAATGGTGGAACAGCATCTCTTGGCGAAAACGTCGACATCAAAGACGACGACCTTCCCCGCCTTACCTCCTTTGCCCGTGATAACGAGATTGACCTCGTCGTCATCGGTCCAGAACTCCCGCTGGTGCTTGGCCTGAGCGAGGCCCTTGCCACCGCAAACATTCCCTGTTTTGGACCCAATGCCTATGCAGCCCAGCTTGAAGGCTCCAAGGCGTTTGCAAAGACAGTCATGCAGCGTGCAGGCGTTCCCACAGCAGACTTCAAAGTCTTTGATGACCCCGAAGCTGCCAAAATTTACCTGAAACATCGCGATTACCCCTGCGTAGTCAAGGCTGATGGCCTTGCTGCTGGCAAGGGTGTTGTGGTGGCAAAAGAACCAGCAGAAGCCCTCGAAGCCATTGATCAAATGATGATCAAGCAGGTCTTTGGTGCTGCTGGCGAGCGCGTCGTCATCGAAGACGCACTTATTGGCGAAGAAGCCTCTTTCCTGGCCTTTAGCGATGGCGAACACATTGTGTGCATGCCCTCCTCCCAGGACCACAAAGCCATCGGTGAAGGCGACACAGGCCCGAACACCGGCGGCATGGGCGCATACTCACCTGCACCCATCCTCCCCCCATCTGATTACGAAAAAACCACAGAGCTGGTTATCCGTCCCATCATCGAAGACATGGCAGCCAATGGCCGCCCCTTTGTTGGCGTCCTTTACGCTGGCCTGATGTTTACGGATGAAGGCCCCAAGGTTTTGGAGTACAATGTCCGCTTTGGCGATCCAGAGTGCCAGCCACTTTTGTCCCGTCTGGATACAGACCTCGCAGAAATTATGCAGGCCTGCCTTGATGGCAAACTCGATGCACTCGACATTCGCTGGAAAGAAGAAACTGCATGCTGTGTTGTCATGGCAGCAGAAGGATACCCCGGAGCCTACCCCAAAGGCATGGAAATCACCGGACTCGAAGAAGCAAACGCACTCGACACCGTGACCGTTTTCCATGCAGGCACCAAAGCCGAGGACGGAAAAATCCTCAGCTCTGGCGGCCGTATTCTGGGTGTAACTGCTCTCGGTGCTGACCTGGGCGAAGCCCGGAAACGTGCGTATGAGGGAGTGGAGAAAGTCCACTTTGACAAGTCCTACTTCCGTCACGACATTGGTGACAAGGGCCTGAGGAGGCAGAACTAGATGAGTACCGTTGCAATTTTCATGGGCAGCCTGTCCGATGAAGAAACCGTCCGCCCATGCGCGGATGTGCTTGATGACCTTGGCATTGACTACACCTTTACGGTGACCAGTGCACACCGTACACCAGAGCGCACAGCCCGTCTGATTCAGGAAATGGAAGACAGCGGCTGCCAGGTTTTTATCTGCGCTGCTGGCATGGCCGCACACCTTGCTGGTGCTGTTGCCGCAAAAACCATTCGCCCCGTCATCGGCATTCCGGTGACTGCATCCGCCCTTGGCGGCATGGACGCCCTGCTCGCAACCGTGCAGATGCCTCCGGGATTCCCAGTCGGTACCGTTGCACTGGACCGCGCAGGCGCACGTAACGCCGCATGGATGGCGGCCCAGATTCTCGCCCTGCACGACACCGAGCTTGCGCAAAAGCTCCGTGAAGTCCGCGAAGACTTTAAAGAAGGCGTCGAGCTTGCTGCAAAAGAACTACAGCGCCACGGCTAACGCCTGCCCCCAAGCATATACAGCCCCTGTCTCACTTTGAGGCGGGGGCTTTTTTATGGCCAACAGCACCACGTCTCGCGATTTTGCAATCCACATATCTGTGCTAGAATTCTCTGTGCGCTTTTTTCGCCCCATTCTTCTCCACTGGCTCTGCTGCCCTTCGGCCATTTCGCATCCCGTCCCCAAGTCATCTTGCGCACCACGTTTCGTCCACAACCTTGTAGCAGGAGAAAAGGAATGCTCTATCGCCGCATCACCCTTTGGCTCGTCTGCTGCGGCCTGTTTCTTGCCCCACTCACGGGCATGGCCGCACAGGACCCTCCCGGAGCAAAGGATGCAACAGAAGTCACCGTCAAAGCCAACGACGCAGTAAAACAGCTCCTCAACTTTGGGGACACCAAGGACTTTGAGAACGCCCAAAAGGGATTCATCAGGGCCTTGCCCGAAGGCGGACAGGTTCAGGGAGAGCACGGACTTGTCTGGGACATGAAGAAATATGCCTTCATCAACAACAAAATGGCGCCTCCGCGCACAGTGAATCCCTCCCTGTGGCGGCAGTCTCAGCTCGTGATGATTGGCGGCCTGTTCAAGGTTACGGACCGTCTCTATCAGGTACGAAATGCTGACCTGTCGAACATGACTATTTACGAGGGTGACACCGGGCTTATCGTCGCAGACCCGCTTATCTGCGAAGAAACAGCCCGCTACGCCATGGACCTGTACAATTCCGAGCGTAATCCGGACGGGGCCAAGAAAATCGTCGCCGTCATCTACTCGCACAGCCACGTTGACCACTTTGGTGGCGTTCGCGGCATCATCGACGAAAAAGACGTCATCGACGGCAAAATTAAGATTTACGCCCCGGCTGGCTTCATGGAAGCCGCAGTTTCCGAAAACGTCTACGCAGGCAACGCCATGTCCCGCCGTGCAGGCTACATGTATGGCAACCTGCTTCCTCCCGGACCAAAGGGACAGATTGGTGCGGGCCTTGGCATGACCACATCCACCGGGCACGTAGGACTCATTGCTCCGACCAACGTCATCACCAAAGACATTCAAAAAGAGGTCATTGACGGCCTGCATTTTGAATTTCTCCTCACCCCGCACACCGAAGCCCCTGCAGAAATGCACTGGTACATTTCCGAGCTTCGCGCCCTGACCGCAGCCGAGAACTGCTCGCACACCATGCACAACACCTACTCTCTGCGCGGCGCAAAGATTCGCGATCCTCTGGCCTGGTCAAAGTACATGAACCAGACCATTCAGCTTTGGGCCGACAAGGCAGACGTGCTGTATGGCATGCATCACTGGCCGGACTGGGGCAAGGAAGACATTCTTCGCACCCTGCGTCTCACCCGTGATGGCTACCGCTTTATCAACGACCAGACCTTGCATTTTGCAAACATGGGCTACACGCTCAACGAAATTCCGGAAATGGTGCATTTTCCCAAAGAGCTTGAGCATTTTTGGGCCATGCGTGGCTATTATGGAACGCTGTATCACAACGTCAAAGCGACCTACGTCCTTCATCTCGGCTGGTTTGACGGCAACCCATGCACCCTGCACATCTTGCAGCAAAAAGACGCAGACCCGCTTTACGTCAAGTACATGGGCGGTGCAGCCAAGATCATTGAACAGGCAAAGCAGGACTTTGACGCAGGGCACTATCGCTGGGTTGCGCAGGTGCTCAAGCACGTCATTTTTGCCGAACCTAAAAACATGGACGCCCGCAACCTTGCCGCAGACGCTCTTGAGCAGCTTGGCTATCAGGCCGAATCCGGCCCGTGGCGCAACTTCTATCTCTCTGGCGCGCAAGACCTGCGCAGTGACAAGCAGATTCAGGAAGCAGCCCCGGAAACAGCAAGCCCAGACATCATTCGAGCCATGACTCCGTCCATGCTGTTTGATTTCACCAGCATTCGCATCAATCCCGAGAAATTCGGAGACTCTGCCTACAGTTTCTACGTCACGATTCGGCATCCGGAGAACTCAGAACTTAAAGACGAAAACTTCATTCTTGACGCCAAGAACAATGTTCTGAATCACCTTCAGGTCGCCAAAAAGCCCGACGCTGAATTTGACAGCAGCATTGCCATTGATCGCGAAGCCCTCGACAGGCTTGTTCTTGGCGAAAGCAAGATTGCCGAAGAGATCAAGAACGGCACGCTCACAGTTGAAGGAGCGCAAGGGAAGTTTGCCGAATTCTTAAAGACCATGACCACCTTTACCCCCGACTTCCCGATTGTCCTTCCCTAAAAAAACAAAGGCCCGGAGCGCTCTGCCCCGGGCCATTTTTAACCACAAAATTAGTCATGTTCTGGTTTCAGCACCAGTTGCTGCGCTTTTCCAAAGCACATCTTTCTCGCCAGAAACACCACCAGAATTGACGATATTGCTGTTGACGCCGTCAGCATCAGCATCACCACAATCTGATATTTACACGCTTCTGCCGGGTCCGCCCCCGCTATGATCTGGCCTGTCATCATGCCTGGAATCGACACCAGCCCCACGCCCATCATCGCGTTGATTGAGGGGATCATGCCAGCCCGGATGGCCTCACGGGCAATATCATTACTCGCCTCGCGGTAATCTGCCCCCAATGTAAGCTTCATCTCGACTTCTTCTCTTCGCTGTCGCAAATTCGAAAAAAGTCGTTCCAGAGAAATTGCCAGAGCATTCATAGAGTTCCCCGCAATCATGCCGCCCAGCGTCAGGAAGTATTGCGGTTCCCACCACGGTTTTGCCCCTACCACAAAGCTCGTCACTCCAACGGTCACAACGATGTAGCTTCCCAGCATCGCCCCAAAGACAGGCAGGCCATAAGCAACATCTTTTTCCGGAACTCGCCCGTGGACAATATGTGCGGCTGCCGCGATCATCAGCGCCAGCACACCCACAACAGGCAGCCCCATATCAAGCTGAAAAATGTATTTCAGGGCATAGCCCATCAGGAAAAGCTGGGCGAATGTTCGCACTGTACCTACAAACAGGGTCTTGGACAGCCCCAGCTGGTATGCAATGGAAATTCCCCCTGCGATACACACAAAAACAAGAGATATCGCCAGCTGCATCGGCCCAATAACATGAGGTCCGGCTATCACTTCATTCATGATCGGCACTCCAGTTTTCCGCCCTCAAGGTGCAGCAGCATCGGTCGGATTTTTTCCAGTTCAAACAGCAAATGCGTCACCATAACAACGGTCGTTCCCTGCTCTCTACACAGCCCCTCAGCTGTCTTCTCCACGATCTGTCGGCTCTCTGGATCAAGCGCGCTCGTCGGCTCGTCCATCAGCATCACCTTTGGCTCAAGCAGCAGTGTTCGAATCAGGCACAGCCTCTGGCGCTGCCCCACGGACAGGCTCGACGCCTTATCTGTCAGCTTCACACCCCGGAGAAGCAAGCGCTCCATCCAGTGCAGCAGCTTCGCATCATCAGGTTTCGCCAATCCGGAATTCGCCCGGAATGCAAACGGCAACAGCAAATTGTCCCGCACTGTACCAGGAACCAGCGCCGGTATTTGCCCAACCGTCACAACCTCCCGGCGGAGTGTCGTCGGGCTATATTCGCCAAGCGCTTTGCCCTCGTAGTATATCGCACCGTACTGCGGCTCCAGCAGTCTGTTGAACAGCCGAAGCATTGTTGATTTGCCAGAACCCGACGGGCCACCTATCAGTACAAAGCTCCCACGCTCCAGCTCAAGAGAGGCGTGAAGCAGTGTCGGGTGGCTCTCTGGAAATGCAAACGACACATCTTCAAATCGAAACTGTATGTTCTCTTTCATTCCTTCGTCCCACGTCTATAAATTCAAGCCCACAAATTACTCGCCACACCCCTCAAGAGCAAGCTGTTGCATGTGGGTGCAAGGAACACGTGGGTCGGCGGGGGGGGTATTGGGGCGCTGCCCCAAACCCTGCAAGGGGCGCTGCCCCTTGCCCCGCCCAAGGACGAGGCCCTTGGGAATCCCGCTATCGCCCAAAATTAAGGGCCGGATGTGTGAAAGCCGTTGGCTTTCCCTTACATCCGGCCCTTAATTTTGGCCTAGTGGGCATTTCCCGAACGCGTGTTCTTCTGCCTTTTCTGCCGCACTTATTTTCTTTTTGAACGCAAGCGTTCAGAAAGAAAATGGTGGCAACGCACGGGAAAGAGAAAGAAGCCGCTTTAGGCAGCCCCAACAAGTTTAAAAGCCGTCCAAGCGAAGCTTGAACGGCTTTTAAACTCGATGAGGATACGTAAGGGAATCATTCCCTTACGCGGGGGTTTGGGGGCTGGCCCCCAACTTCTCCCTCCCACCCATCCAGCGCTAGCGCGCTGGGGCTGGCCCCCAACATCCTTCTCCCACACCCATCCACAGCCTAATAGGCACAAAAAAAGCCCGATCGAGGATCGGGCTTGGAAAAATCGGAACAGCGGGTAGTGAACTATTTGCTCTGACCGCGGCGTTCCCAAAGGCGCATGTCGGCCATTTTCTTACGGCGTTCACGAGCGAGGCTTTTGCAGACCAGGGAGGTCTTTTTGGTGTAGCCGTACTTTTCTTTGTACTCAGCGGGGGTAAGGTCATGGGTAGCGAGGTGACGCTTGGTCAGGACCTTAAAGCTTTTGCCGCACTCGAGGCAAATGATGGATTTTTCGCGGATAGCCTTTTTAGGCTCGATAGAAGGATGTTCAACTTCACCTTCTTCAGCGCTGTGGTGGATATCAGCAATGCCGCGAGCGAGTTTATCGACCATGGAGAGGATGTCCTCTTCGGTCATATTTCGCACGCTAGCCTGTGCTTTTACAATCTCAAGTGCTTCTTTCAAATAATCGTCCATTTCTATTCCTCCAAAGTGAAAGCTGGGCGTCTCTCTATATCATCAGATTCATGAATGCAATACTTTTTTGAAACAAGTTTTTAACTTACAAACTAAATACCCCAGTTTGGTCCGTCAAAAGTCTTGCAGTCATGGTAGGGCAAAGAAAGTCTCTCTACAAGAACGGCTGAGCTGTGCCTTTCTTTCTTTTTTTGCCCATGATTTGCGCCAAAAATAAAAACAGAGAGCGGCGGACTGATCGCATATATCAATCAGTCCGCCGTAATATTTATATTCTTTGCACAAGAGGGTGCTTTCTCCAGGAACGCACCCGTATTTTGCTAGAGAAACAGCTGAGGGAGAACCCGTTACTTGAGCCCCAGCATTTTGTAAAGTGGTTCTGCGTTAATACTTGCGCGTACAACGTCAGCAAGTCGATCCAACGCGGATTCTATATCGTATTGAGCCAGTATACGGGAGACAGGCTCAAGGCCTTTCTTTTTCCGCAAAGAGTCAATGAAATCGCGCCTAAAGACATCGTCATCAAAGAGACCGTGGAGATATGTTCCCCAGACTTTTCCATCCTTTCTGGAATAGCCTATCGGTTTCCCGTCGCTTCTTTCCATGCAAACCGATATTTCATCGGGGGCATCGGTTTTCGTCACGCCATGATGAATTTCATATCCGCGAATCTGCATATCCGAGGGCAAATAGCGCGCACCAGTTGCGGTGAGTGTTTTTTGTGGTGCGAGGCTGGTTGCGAGAGGCAAAAAGTCGAGACCTTTCATCCCACCGGCAACGGATTCAACCTGATGCTCGTCACTAATGGTGCGTCCAAGCATCTGGAAGCCACCACAAATACCCACGACAACGGCCTGCTCACTGTGCAGCAGGCGATCCAGTTCCGAAATAAAACCCTGTTCCCTAAGCCAGTTCATGTCGTGAACGACATTCTTGCTTCCGGGAAGGATCACGGCATCGGGAGCGCCCAACTCTTCTGGGGAACGCACAACGCGAACATGAACATCAGGCTCATTAAAGAACGGTTCAATGTCCGTAAAATTGGAAATATGGGGGACATCAATGCAGGCGATGTCCACAAGCTGCCCGTCAGTCCGGGCAGAATCCAGGCTTCCGCGCTTAAAGGATACGGAGTCTTCTTCTGGAATACCGTGACGGCTCATGTACGGAACAACGCCCATAAAAGGCTTCCCAGTCCGTCCGGTAACGTAATCCAGAGCGTCGTTCAAAAGGGACGCATCCCCTCGGAACATATTGACAACATAGCCAGCAACAAGCTCGCGTTCCCACTCTTCAAGCAGTTCCATTGTGCCAACAAAAGAAGCAAATATACCACCGCGATCAATATCACCAACAAGCAAGACTTTGGCCTCTGCATAACGGGCCATGTTCATATTTACAATGTCGTGCCGTTTGAGATTTATCTCAGCGGGACTGCCTGCACCCTCAAGAATCATTACCTGATGCTCAGAGGCAAGGGAGTCATACGCGTCTTTTGCCGCGTCAAAGGCTTGGGGCTTATACTTGATATATTGCCCAATGTCCATATTGGATACAGCTTTCCCTAAAACAACAACCTGTGAACCTGTATCAGAGGACGGTTTTAAAAGAACGGGATTCATTCTCACATCAGGGTCAAGACGGCATGCCTGTGCCTGTGTCACCTGAGCGCGTCCCATCTCGCCACCGTCGCGAGTTACGTAAGAATTGAGCGACATGTTCTGCGACTTAAACGGCGCAACGTCATAGCCGTCCTGCAAAAACATGCGACATAACGCAGCAGCAAGCATGCTCTTGCCTGCGTTGGAGCTGGTGCCCTGTAACATGAGCGCAGGCCTCTTTCGGGGCAAAAGGATGCTGGACGACACGGGATAGCCCAAAACCTTGGCCAAGGCCTCAAGAAGCTGTGCGTTCTGCTTGCGGGTACGAACAGCAAGCCGGAACCACTGCTCGCCAAGCCCCTCAAAGTTGTAGCACACGCGAATGGCGATGCGCTCCCTGAGAAGCAGCTCTGCAAGACGGGAGGCGTCCACACCTTCGCGATCAATGCGACACAGCACAAAATTTACTTCACCGGGGAAAACCGTCAGCTCGTCAAAACGGGAAAGGCCTTCCAGAAGCTGCGCCCGAAGCTCTTTAACTTCTGCAACAGTGCGCTCGGCATATTCAGTGTCAGAAAGAGCACGAATGCCAAAAGCCTGAGACAGCCCATTCACCGACCACATGGGCATGCGGCCGCGAATGCCGCGAGCCAGCTCTTCGCAGGCATAGCCAAGACCAAGACGCAGGCCCGGAATGGCATAAAATTTCGTCAGGGAATGCAAAACAAGAACATTCTGCGGACGGGCAGCAGCAAGGCGATCCTGCTCTGGAAGAAAGTCTGCAAATGCTTCATCGACGATGAACAGCGTATCGGCATGCCGCAGCGCCATGTCCCGCACAGAGTCTGGCGCATTGCTTAATCCCGTAGGATTGTTGGGCTGTCCCAAAAACACCACGGTGCGCGAGTTAGCACAGGCGTCGAGTGCGGCAGACAGCGCAGGAAAATCAAGCCTGAACCCAGCGTCTTCCCTGAGGGCAAAATTCTCAACGGGAATCTGAGCCATAGCGCAGGCATGACGGTAGTCCGCATAGGACGGCACCGGAATCAGTGCTTTTTCTGGCTTCCAAAAGGCCAGTGCTGCGTGCAAAATTTCTGTTGAGCCATTGCCTGCCAGAACTTCTTCCGAAGCAATGTCCCATTTCTCAGCGGCACGCGCACACAGCGTGTCACAATACGGCTCAGGATAATGCACCTGTGCAGAAATCCGGGCACTCATCTCTGCCCGGAACCACGCAGGCGGTCCAAGAGGATTGATGTTTGCCGAAAAGTCGACAATCTCTTCCGGAGCACACTCCGCGCCCCGTGCCAAATCCCAAATGTTCCCACCATGTCTGTTTTTTTGCATGTGCCCTCTCTAGCATAGCCACCAGCCCACGAAAAGCGGCAGGCGGTCCAAACAGTTCGGCCCCACCTCATCACAGGCAGGGCCGCTTTTATCATCTTTTTTCCCGTGGTCTACAGAAAGGAACCCGTCACAGAATCAGGGTTTGCCGCAATCTGCTCTGGCGTGCCCTGTGCAACGATACGACCACCGTGCTCACCACCACCGGGACCAAGGTCAATCACCCAGTCCGCAGAGCGCACCACATCCGTGTTGTGTTCAATCACCAGCACAGAAGCACCACGGTCCACCAGACGCTGTAAAACAGCAATCAGCTTCCCGACCTCGTGCATATGCAGGCCCGTGGTGGGTTCGTCAAGGATATACAGCGTTCCGGGCAGACTTCTTTTGCCCAGTTCACGAGAAATCTTAATACGCTGAGCCTCACCACCAGACAGCGTTGTTGCAGGCTGCCCAAGGCGCAAATACCCAAGACCCACGTCCTCAAGAATAGCCAAACGGCGCTTCAATACGGGGTAATTCTCAAAGAACAGCGCGGCCTCCCGCACTGTCATGTCGAGCACTTCGTGAATATTCTTGCCCTTGTACTTCACCTCAAGCGTCTCATGATTATAACGCTTGCCTTTGCAGACATCGCACTTCACAAAGACGTCGGGCAAAAAGTGCATTTCCACCCGCTTGTACCCGTCACCACGGCAGGACTCACAGCGCCCGCCCTTGACGTTGAAGCTAAAGCGTCCCGGCTTGTAGCCTCTGGCACGCGCTTCTTTTGTCGTCGAAAAGATCTTTCTGATCTCGTCAAAAATTTTGGTGTAGGTCGCAGGGTTAGATCGCGGCGTCCGCCCAATCGGTGTCTGGTCAATGGACACAACCCGCTCAATGGCATCAATGCCATCAATACCGTCCAGCTGTCCGGGATTGTCCACCTTTGTGCCACGAGCCAGAGCAATGTGCTTGTAGAGCGAATCCACAACAAGCGAACTCTTGCCAGAGCCAGATACGCCAGTCACAACTGACAGACATCCAAGCGGCAGGGCCAAATCAAGCCCCTGCAAATTATTGGTCCTGACATTGCGCAAAGTGATGTGCCCCTGTGCCTCGCGCCGGGTTTCTGGCTGATCTATCTTCAGATCACCGCGCAGGTACTTGCCCGTGAGACTGTCTTTTGCCTTGAGCAGCCCCGGCACGTCACCCTCATAGACCAACTCGCCACCAAGCCAGCCCGACCCCGGCCCAAGCTCCAGCACATGGTCCGCATTCTCAATGGTCTTGTCGTCGTGCTCAACCACCAGCACGGTGTTGCCGCGCCCCTGCAAATCCCGCAAGGTTTTGAGCAGGCGATCATTGTCTCTGGGGTGCAGACCAATACTCGGCTCGTCCAAGACATAGGTCACGCCCACAAGCCCAGAGCCAAGCTGTCCGGCAAGGCGAATACGCTGGGCTTCACCGCCAGACAAGGTCGACATGTTTCGGGCAAGGCTCAGGTAATCCAGTCCGACATTCACGAGAAAATGTAAACGGTGCGTCAGCTCCTTGAGCAGAGGCCCAGCAATAAGCTTCTGGTGCGCCTCAAACTCCAGTGCCGACAGCCACTCAAGGGACTTGCGGATAGACATCCGCGTAAATTCATCAATATTCTTGTCGGCCACGCGCGCGGCCAAAGATTCAGGGCGAAGTCGTGCCCCCTGACACGCTGGGCAGGGACGGCTCTGACGGAAGCGGGACAGTTCGTCTCTCCAGATGGAGCCAAACTGCATTCCGGTCCCCAATATTTTAAGTACGCCCTTCCACTTGAGGTCCTTGTCCCCCTCAAACAGCACTCGCCGGGCTTCTTCGCTCATATCCTTGAGCGGCGTGGACACGGTGAATCCATACTTTTCACCAAGGGTCGTCAGCCCGGCTTTATAACGCGAAAAAATTTTCGGATTCTTCCACGGAATCACTGCCCCCTGTTCCAGAGACAGCCCCTGATTAGGGGCAATTAACGCAGGCTCAAAATACTCAACACTTCCGATGCCAGAGCATTTTGGGCAGGCGCCCTGCGGACTATTGAACGAAAAGAGCTGCGGTGTCAGCGGCGGCAGGCTGATGTTGCATTCCGGGCACACTGCGTCAGAAGAATACAGGGTGGATTCGCCATCATGCTCACCGCCAACCTGCACCACACTCAGCCGTCCAGAGCCAAACTTGAGTGCGAGTTCCACGGAATCCGCAAGGCGCTTGCGCATCCCCTCTTTCACTACCAGTCTGTCCACAACCAGCTCAATGGTGTGTTTCTTTTTTTTATCCAGCTCCGGCGGGGTTTCCAGCGGAAAGACGTCTCCGTTCACCCGCACACGCACAAAGCCCTCACCAAGCAAGGACTTAAAAAGCTTGGCGTGGGTACCCTTTTTCTGCTCCACCTGAGGAGCCAGCAGCAAAAAGCGCGTCTTCTCTGGCATAGCCGCGATCTTTTCAATGATTTCGTCCATGCTCTGGGCCACGATAGGCCGTCCGCACTTGGGGCAGTACATGGTGCCAAGCCGTGCATAAAACACACGCAGGAAATCATAGACCTCAGTCACGGTTCCGACCGTAGAACGTGGATTTTTCGACGTGGTCTGCTGTTCAAGGGAAATGGCAGGAGTCAGGCCCTCAATGTTATCAATATCAGGCTTGTCCATCTGGGGAAGAAACTGGCGGGCGTAGGCCGAGAGCGACTCAACATAGCGTCGCTGCCCTTCGGCGTAGACAATATCAAAGGCCAGTGTCGATTTGCCAGAACCACTGGGACCGCACACGACAACAAGCTTGTTTCTTGGGATGTCCAGCGTCAGATTTTTCAGGTTATGCTGACGCGCGCCCTTTATATGAATGCATTCGTTGCTGCTCATGCTTTTCCTTCGGGAACAGGTTGACGAAAGATGCTGGCACCGGAGAACCCGGCGCTCCGCTGTCCGCTCTGGCAGAGTCGGAACAGGGCTTGGAGTGGCATTGCGCCACGTGCATTTTGTCTAGTGTAAGCATCCGCAAAACTCTGACAAGAGTAAAAAACGCGGCAGAACAGTGAACTACCATTCTGCCGCGTATTTCTTAATGAAATCGTTTTATTCTTTGCGAATTATGCGTCGCGAATAACGCTCATGCTTCGCCATGCGCCCTTTTTGTAGCGCAGGTACGAGAAGGTCACGAGTGTAAACACGTAGAAGTCAACCAGGAACCATGCGCTATACAGCCCAAGGTGGAAGACTTCCAAAACAAAATACACAGGGAGAACCAGCACACACATGGACGAAAAGCCGATCAGTCGCATCACAAAGCGAGTGTCGCCAGCGCCCTTGAGTGCTCCAATGAAAATAATGGAGAACGCGTCGAGCATGGTGTAGCCGGCAACGTAGAGCAGCAGGATACGACCCATCTCATGCACGTTGGCAAACTGGGCATCTGTGTAGCCATTCGGCCGGAACATCTCAGTAAAGATTCCCGGGAACAGAATAAACAGCGTGGACATCAGGCAGCCCCAGCACAGGCAAATGTGCAGAGCACTTTTTGCGGCTTCTGCACCTTCGTCTGGCTTTTTGCCACCAATGGCCTGCCCCATCATGATCTGCGTTGCGATGTGCATACCCACCATCGGCATATAACTGAACTGGTTCAGCGTGAATGCCATGTTGGTTGCGGCCAGCTCAGCATTGCCAAGTCGTCCGATCAAAAAGATAAACACGGCAAACCCAAACACGTCGAGGAAGAATTCCACACCGCTCGGCAGGCCAAAGTACAGCAGCGCCTTAAAGCGCTTCCACTGTAAGCGCCAGTTGGAGCGAACTTTATACAGCGCTTCGTTGCGCTCGGTAAAGATCATCAGTGCGAACATTGCCGCAGCAACAGCCCACGAGATAATCGTTGCGATACCAGCGCCCCGGATACCCAGCTCCGGGAATGGTCCCGGACCAAAGATCATCAGGTAGTCCAGAGGGATATTGATGAACACACCAAAGATGTTCACCAGCAGCACCGGGCGGGTAATGCCCCGGCCTGTAAAGAACTGGCTCAAGGTCATCGCCATCACATTAAAGCCACTGCCAAGGCACAGAATCTGGAAATACGGGATCTCCAGAACCTGAATCTCAGGGCTATGTCCTGACGCTGTGAACACCACAGGGCCAAGAAGCGAAAACGCCGCAATCATCACAGAAGAAAAAAGCGCAAACCAAATGCCCTGCCACAGGCTCGTCCCGACTTCATCGGGGCGCTTTGCTCCTACGTACTGTGCGATAAAAACATTGACGTAACTGGCAAGGCCACCAAAAAACGCAATCAGCACAAAGTTGGTCACACTTGCCGAGAGCGACGCGCCAAGTGCTTCAAGTGAATATTTTCCAAGGAATACCCGGTCAGTAACCTGGGTAATCGTTGCAGATGCCATGCTCGCAGCAAGCGGCAGGCCAATTGTCAGTACATCCCGATAGCCATTCTTGGCTTTCCAGCGAGATTTCACGTCACACCTTCATCTCTTTGAGTATTCAGACACCCTCCGTGTGGGTGCTACATGTATTATGTACATATGTGCATGGGCTGTTTGTTGTTAGGGGCGCTGCCCCTAAAACCCTGCAAGGGACGCTGTCCCTTGACCCTGCCCAAGGACGAGGCCCTTGGGAATCCCGCTTTCGCTGGAATATGGGGTTGAATGGGATGAGAGCTACGCTCTCCTCTCCATCAACCCCATATTCCAGCTAGTGGGCACCCAGTGCGTTCTTTAGGCCTTCTCACCCAAGTTTGAATTTCATTCACGCGAAGCGTGGAGGGAATTCAAACTCGATGAGGATACGTAAGGGAATCATTCCCTTACGCGGGGGTTTGGGGGCAGCGCCCCCAATTTATCCCTCCCACCCATCCAGCCCTTGCGGGCTGGGGCAGCGCCCCCAATTTATCCCTTTCACCCACCACAGGCTCCACAAACAAAAAACGGTCCGCAAGGGGCGCGGACCGCTGAGCGTTGTATTTATTGCGAAGCTTGGGCAATAACACGGAGGTCCTTCCATTTTCCACGCCGAAATCGAAGGCTCGCAGCGGCCATAAGCACAAAGACATTAAGAACGACACAGAGCCACACCGTAAAAACTCCAGCGTCGAAAAATTCTATGAGCAAAAATGGCGGAATAACGAGCGTCAGCATAGAACTCCATCCCATCAAAAACATTACGAAACGCGTATCACCAGCGCCTTTGAGGGCGCCGAGAAATCCAACTGCAACGGCTTCGCAGATGGCCCATGCGGCCACATACAAAAGCAAGATTTCACCTGTATGTCGCATCTGAGCAAAAGCAGCTGCGTCATATCCAGCAGGCCGAAACATTTCCAAAAGAGGACCGGGAGCTAACACAAAAACCGCAGCAATGCACACGGCCCATCCAAGGCAGGTCAAAACAGCATTTTTTGCAGCAAAAACAGCCTGTTCCGTGTTGTTTGAACCCAAGGCGCGCCCGACAAGAATTTCGGAAGCGACGTGCAAACCATAGAGCGGAAGCGAGCTAAAGTTGTCGAGCGAAAAAATCATATTTGTCACAGCCAAGGCTTCATCACCCATGCGTCCGACGAGCATGATAAAAAAGGCAACGCCGAACATGTCCAAAAAAAACTGAACGCCGCTGGGGATTCCGAAACGCATCAAGCGCATGAAAAGGGCACCATCAAGGCGACACGAACGGAACACGCCATAGAGGGCGTCATTCCTGGGGCGGAAAATGAGCACAGCATAGAGAACCGCGCTCAAACCCCATCCAATGCCTGTCGCAAGCCCCGCACCTGCAATACCAAGACGCGGGAACGGGCCAGCGCCAAAAATCAGGGCATAATCCAACGGGATATTAATGCAGGCAGTAAAAAGGCTCACCAGCATGACAATGCGGGTCCGGCCTCGACCGGAGAAAAACGTGGAGAGTCCCACCGCAAGAATGTTTGCTCCAGAGAAGATATTCAAAAAACGAAAATATATCACTTCCAAATTTTGAACTTCTGGGCTGTGCCCGGCCAAGGCAAAAATGGCAGGTGCTCCAAGGGCCAGCAGACACATAAAAATCCAGGCAAGCAGGGCAAACCATATGCTTTGCCACACAACCGCCCCAACCTTGCGTGGCTGCGATGCGCCCATGTACTGGGCAACAAAGACATTGGCGTAACTCGCGACGCCAACAAAAAAACACATGAACACAAAGTTGCTCATGCTGCCGGAAATAGACGCCGCAAGCGTCTCAAGGGAATAATGCCCCAAAAAAACCCTGTCTGTGAACTGCATGACCGTGCTTGAGGCCATACTCGCAACCAGCGGCAAACCCACGGAAAGAACTTCCCGAATGCCGCCTTTTCCCGTCCATCTGGACGCCATTTTTTTCTCCAGTGCCGTGTGTTTCTGTGAATTCCAGTATCAGACAGCTATCCGGCTTCACAAAAAGAGTCAAATATTCCGGCTAATTCACCAGCACCTGACTCAAAAAGGCGTCTAAATCCTCAATTGTCCCATGTGCCTTGACCCACTGCTCGTAGCGCTCAAGGGGACCATCGAGACCTTTTTTGCTTGCCGCCTCAAGATCAGCCCTCCCCTGCGCAGGACGCCCAAGCTTAATGTACAGACGCCCCCGATACACAAGCATGTCGGCCGAATCAGGCTGATACACCATCACGCGGGTGTAGTCCCTGATTGCCAGTTCATAGTCATGCATCCGTTCATAACACACAGCCCGGTTGTAAAAAAACGCAGGCTCCTCACCGTCAATTTCCACTGCGCGATTCAAATCCTTCAAGGCTTTTTCATACTGGTGGCGCATGACATAACACCCGCCCCGGTCATTGCGAAATGCGGGATTCTCCGGACTCAGATACACGGCCTCATTGAGATCAGCGATCGCGTCATCATACAGCCCCCACATGAGCCAGAGCTTGGCGCGATTCGCATAGCTCTCAGCCCGCATGTCATCCACACGAATGGCCTTGTTCATAGCCACCATGGCCTGATCGGGATAATCCTGCGCTTCCAGAGCCACCCCTCGTAAACTTGCTGCGGCACCAAAAGACTCGTCCAAAGACTCGGCCTTGCGACAGGCCGCTTCACAGTCCTTGTATTTCCCGTCATGAAAATCCAGCACAGCACGATTAAACCAAAGCGTCGCATTGTCTTTTGTGAACTTCAGCGCCCATTCAATGTCTTTTCTGGCCTTGCCATACTCCCGAAGATGAAAAAACGCCGTGCCCCTGTTGCCCCGGTCCTTGCAGGTCACAAGCTTTCGCTCTTCCATCTCGGTGTACAGCTTCACGGCCCGGGAATAGTCTTCACGCTCAAGGGCAGAAAGAGCCTCCTGCCGTATTGTTTCTGCACGGGCCTTCTGACCGGAATTCAACTCTGCGGGGCCACGGGAACAGGCGCTCAGGAAACAAAAAAAGGCCAGTGCCGCCAGCACATGGCCCAGAGTTTTTTTCTTCATTGTACGGCCTTTGCCTGCAAAAATTGTTGAGGAAGAGGACAGCGCTCACAACCGGGAATCACAGAACGAACAGCAAGAGGAAGCTGCTCGCCTTCTGCATCCTCAAAAACAACAACAGCCCGGTGCGTTCTGCCCCGCGTAGAAAAAAAGAGTTTTCCCACACCTCCCCGAATGTGCTTTCCCTGCTCCAGAAGGATTTCCCGAACCCGAAGCCCAGCGCCCAAGGCCCACTGTTCGCCAACCGCATTGTCCAAAGAAATGCTCTGCGGTGGCAAAAGCCGAGTCCGCCAGCAGTGGCGCTGAAAGCTGTATTCCAGCACACAGGGAAACCCGGAAAGAATCGCCCTGTTCCGCGCGTGCTCGCACAGAGTAGAAAAATGTTCCTCACAGCCAGACAGCCCCCTGCCGCGCCATATCTGACGCAAAGACAAACAGGACCAGCCAACAAGAATGCTGACCAGACACAAGACAAGCATCAATTCAAGAAGTGTAAACCCCTCAGCTCTCCTGCCAGCTTGCAATGTCTGCATCTCGACCATCTCCTCCGGGCATACCATCTGCACCATAGCAGGCCAGATCGTAATCTCCGTACTGTCCGGGACTCACATACACATACCGGTTTCCCCACGGGTCCTGCGGAATCCGGTCCATGTAGCCTGTTCGCGGATACTGCTGTGGAATGCGCCCTGTTACAGGACATTCAACCAAGGCCTCCAGCCCCTGTTCTGTGCTCGGAAACTGTCCGTTGTCCAGACAGTAACGCTGGAGCGCCGTTCCAAGGCTTTCAATCTGGAGCCGGGCTTTTACCGCGCGTGCCCGGTCAGGTTCATCCATGAGCTTTGGCACAACAAGCCCCGCCAAAATCCCCAAAATCACAATGACAACCATCAGTTCAATCAGCGTGAACCCGTTTTGATGCCCACGCTGTGAAAGGTCGCGCTGTTTCATTTTTCGTATGCCTCCTGCGCACTTTGAAGAGAGAGCCGCACAAGAAAATCACCAGAGTCACGAAGCACTTCAAAATTCGTCAGCAGAGCACCAGAGTCAATCACATGCCGGACAAGATAGAGCATGCCCTGAAATGGGGCGGCCCCATCACTGCCCCCGGCAGAAACATCAGCACCCCCTGCGTCAGCACTGACGACTTCTTCACGAGTTCCCAGCACCCGCATACTGAGCATCGCCTGCCGAGGAGTGCCAACGCGCTCCTCCCCTGCTGAAAACTCAATCCATTCTGAACGCTGGGCCATAAGCTCCAGTGTTTCAAAAAGTTCACGACTCGACTGGGCGTCATTTGCTGGTGAACGCTGAAGATGCAGGACTTTGTACGCCTGAATATCCTGCAAAATCCCAGCGGCACAGTGCTGCTCATGAGCGATGCGCTTTTCCAGACGGGTATTTTCTTTGTAGAGCCACAGGGCCGCAACAGACAGCGCACAGACCACAAGAGAAAAGCCCAAAATGATGCAGCCAGTCCTGCGAGCCACACGATATTTTCTCACAGTTTCTTGTCCTTAAAAAAAATTCGCAGGTTCAGCACAGCCTCTGAAAGATCAGAGGCGCCACCTCGCGGCTCAACCCGCAGCTCGTTCAATCCACGAGCCTTATGCGACATACGCTGCAAATGCAGTGTGCACTCAGGCACTTCACGCTGCGGAACAATGACCTCTGCCCGAAGTTCTTTTGCCCCAAGCACAAGACGCTGAACCCGTGCCGAGGGATGCGCACAGCCAAACTCAGAAAGGAATTCCAAAACAGGCACCACAGGAAGCCGCCCCGGAGAAAGCTGCTCAGCCTGCAAGCGACTTTCAAGAACGCTCCGGTACTGGGCAACATGAAAATCCGATGGAAGATCAGGTAAAACCTGCTGGAGTTCCTGCCGCACGCTCCGCTGTAGCTCCCGATAGTTTTGCTGCTGCTCATAGCGAAGTGCACCGAGCCAAAAGCACAGTGCAAGAAGACAAAAACACACGGAGCAGGCCGCCGCGGTCAGCGCACGCGAAAATGGACTGGATTTCGGCTTATGTGCCATCGCATCACTAAAAACACAGGTCTGGGAAACAGACTTGGCCAAACTTGAAGCAATAGTGAACTGGGCCTGTGCCAGCTGCGAGGTGACAGAAAGTTCTGGCCCGGCACAGTGCAGCTCCACACCCATATCTTCAAGCTGCTCCGTCAGCTCTTCACGATCCTCTTCCAGCATTTCGGGAATGCAGATCCACACCCGGACAGGAAGCACATCTCCCCGCGCCTGTGCACGGGACCGCACATCCTGAATCATGGCCAGCGGCGCATATCCACGCAGGACATGCTTGGCAACCCCCTTCTCGCCCCAGCACGCCAGAAGTCCACACTCCGTAGTCACAATCCAAATATCTTCACCCCTGCCACACATGGCGCACAGCGAAGGCTGGCAAGACGCATGCGGGAAGCCAGCTCTCTCACACGCCCGCTCCATGCTTTCCAGCCGCGAGCGGTCCACACCACAGACCGAAAACATGTGCTGTCCACACTGCTCCCACACGGGCCAGTACACCAGACTCAGCTGAGACACGGGCACCGGGAACTCATCTTCCAGCCCAAGGCGGATTGCCTGCGACACTTTTTCATCATCACGAAACGGAAAGCTCAGTTCCCGATACACCACATCACCGGGAGAAATACCAATCCGACAGGACTGAATCTGATGGAGATATGGAGCACAAAGTCTGCGAAGCTCTCGGACAAGCGCATCTTCCCACTCGGTCAGCTCAGGTTCACTTCTGGGAAGCTGTCGAATCTCCAAAGCCTTTTGGAGTACGGTATTTCCTGCAATGTCGCACAGACACAAACAGGAAGGACCCGTGTGCGCCGTGCCTAGCGAAAGCCCAAGCTGGAGCGGGATGTGACGCGTTCTCTGCTTTTCTTGTGTAAACTGCTCCATCTCTTTTCCTGCGTGGCCTGTGCCACGCCATATATTTCTAAAAGCTCAGGGCACATATTCGAAAGAGAATTCAATCTGTAACATGCCGTCAAACAATAGCTTACGGTCCGATACTCTGCTGTCACCCTGACCCGAACACAGCGCAGGTCTTCCCGCACAAAACCGGAAGGCCAACGCGTCCGGGCGTCTGGGTGCGCCTCAAAAAAATCTGAATACCAGGCGGAATTCTGCGACTGCCGTCGTGCTGAACACAGCTTTTTTCCATACTCCCGCCCGTTCTTCCCCCGAAAGAGTGCGACCAGCACAGCGTCAGGCGCGGTCTGGACGTTTATCCGTCCTCCGGTGGGACTCAGCGTCACAAGAGAAGACAAAAGAGCTGCTGCCTCTGCGTGCGTCCAAAGCCCCCGTACAGGAGACAGCTCTGGGACAAGTTGCAGTTCATTCAGCGCGCGCAGGTTCGCATTCGGCCGGGGACGCTTTTCTCCCTGTGCGGTGATCCAGTCTGATTCTGGACCCTGCCTGACTTCCGCCTCGCTTGTATCAAGGTCTGTCCAGTCCCGAAGGCCTCGAATGGCTCGTACAGCAACGCGACGCTCCACCGGGAATCCCTGTCTGGCGCCAATCTCCTGCACAAGACGAACGCCGACGCCAGCAAATCCGGTCCCGTTCCAAAACTGCTGCTCTGGCACAACACGGAGCTGAGCCAAAGGAAACTTTCCGGTTTCATCCTCCACCGTACACAGCAGGGAGCCACACGCTGGCTGAATCTCCCTGAGCGCTCGAGAACACAAGGCGCTCAGTTCTTCGGCACGCATCACTGTGCCCCCCTTTCCGGCAAGGGCATAACGAAGACGCGTTTCTCCAATACGGGCAAGCCAGCGAGCCTGTTCTGTGTCTTTGACATGCTGCCACGCCCCCTGCCTGACCTGTGCAAGGCGTTCCTGCCGAAGCAGAACAAGCGCAGAAAATGCCAGAATACACAAAACCAGAGGAAGAACTGCTCCCCGTTGTCTACTCGCGGACCATTTCTGCCACGTCATAGTTTGGCAGCTCCACAAGGTACGAAAATTCCAAAACTTTTTCATTGGATAATCCCAGTGAAAAAGAAAGCCGGAGGCACTGGGGCAAAAGCGCTGTACATTTTTCCTTGGCACAGAGGCTGTCCCAGCTTTCCCACTCAATGCCGCTGGCATCAAAAAAGCTGAGAGAAAACGAACGAATCTTCTTTGAGTACAGCGTCTCTGTTCCATGCCCTGCGTCTGGCAAAAACGCATATGGGCACTCAGTACGAATCAGTCTGCAATTTTGATTCAGGTCTGGCCCTGTCAGCTCATAGCGAATCTTTTGCACGCCCTCGATCTGACTGCACCGGGAGCACAGGGAATCTGTCGCAGGCCACAGTTCACTGTTTCGGCTGGCAAAGGACAGGACAAGCGTGCGATCTGCAGTGCTGTAGTGCTCAGAGGCAATGCCGTTGGCATTTTTTCCCAAAAAACGCAGGGCCTTTGTCGCCCGAAAATCTCCAGAGCTGTTGTGAACAGCAAGCGACTGCAAGTCCCTGGCAATCTGGAGCTGAATACCCCACGCCTGCATTTCTGCATACTGACGTTCCCGGTTTTCCCGCCGGGATTTTTCCAAAGAAACATATGCTCCGAACAACCCTGTCAGCAAAAGCGAAGCAATGCTCACGGCCACCACAAGTTCAATAAGCGTCATCCCGCTCGAAGCGGCCCTAAAGCGGGACATTTCCTGTCCAGTCCATCTCGTGCTCCTGTCCCCATACAATTTGAATTGTGACGTAGCCGGGCCACGTCTCTCCACTCAGCACAGTCAGCCTCCATTCTCCCCGGGGCAAACGGTCAGAACAGTCGCCCCGCAAGGGAAAGGATGCCTTCTGTGCGCACCGAATGTGCAGCATCTGATGAAGCTCATGCACAAGGGCCATGGCTTCTGCTTCCTGATGCTGCCGAATCTGCTGCCGCCCCTGCTGAACAAGGTGTTCCATGGCAAAGACTCCAGCAAGGCTCACCACGGCCAGCACCACGCATATTTCGATAAGTGCAACGCCAGCGCTCGCCCTTTTGCATACAGCTTTCACAGCTCTGCGCTCACAGCGGTCAGACAGCGCAGGTCTTCCAGATTTCGCGTGACCCGAAACACCTCATCCGGACTGGTCAGGCCAGCAGCAAGTGCCCGCCGTCCCGCATCCCGCAAACTTCGCATTCCCGCCCGCACGGCGTGTTCCCGAAGTGCTGTTGCATCTGGGGTTCGGGAAATGCAGCGTTGCAGCTCAGCGTCCACAGGCATAATTTCCACCAGCGCCCGCCGCCCGTGATATCCCGTCTGCCGACACTGTACGCAGCCCACCGCCCGGTATGCACTGCGACTCTGCTCAGGACTCAGCCCAAGCACAGCCTGCATCTGCGCCGTGGGCACAGCAGCCTCGCGGCACTGCGTACAAAGTCGCCGAACAAGACGCTGCGCCACTACCCCCCGGAGTACAGAGGCCACCAGATACGGCTCCACCCCCATATCAACCAAGCGGGTCACGGCCGAGGGGGCGTCATTCGTATGCAGGGTAGAAAAGACAAGGTGCCCGGTGAGCGCCGCCTGAACTGCAATCTGGGCGGTCTGGCTATCACGGATTTCACCAATCAGAATAACGTCCGGGTCTTGCCGAACAATGGAACGAAGTCCCTGCGCAAAACTCAGCCCAATTTTCTCCTGCACCTGCATCTGCCCCACCCCATCCAGACGGTATTCGACAGGATCTTCAATGGTCAGAATGTTTTTGTCTGGCCCCTGAATCTGGCGCAAAATGCTATACAGCGTTGTGGTTTTTCCACTCCCCGTTGGGCCTGTCACCAGCACAATACCGTGTGAGATATGAACCAGTTCCTCAAGCAGACGCAGATCTTCGGGAAACATGCCCAGCTCTTCGAGATCCGGGACTTTTTCCTCCTTGGCCAAAAGGCGCAGCGTCACCCTCTCTCCATAGGCCGTAGGCAGGCAGGACACACGAACATCACAAACCTGCCCGGCGAGGGTCATGCTAAAACGCCCATCCTGCGGCAATCGCCGTTCAGAAATATCAAGCCGGGAAAGTATCTTGATGCGAGAAACTGTGGGCGGATGCACCGCTCTTGGCAGGGTAAAGCGTTCCGTCAACACGCCATCCAGACGAAAGCGCACGACACAGTGCTCCTCTCCAGGGTCAAAGTGCACATCACTGGCATTTTCCCGAACGGCACACGACAGGATTCCATTGACCAGCCGCACAAAGGGCGCTTCGCTTGTTGCATCCAGCAACTCAGACTGCGGCATCTCTGCCGAGCTTTGCAGCTCCTCCAAAAAATCCGCGTCAAACTCCGACTCAAGGTTTTCTGCCTCCGGATTCCTGCGGTCCTGACTCTGCTGAACAAGACGGGAAATCTCCCGGCGAGAGGCAAGCAGAGGACGAGCCTGCACCCCGCAAAGCGTAAACACATCTGCAAGGCACTGGAGTCCAGCCTGTTCGCTACATAAAAACACAGGCGCATCATCCGGCCGCAGGGCAAGGATGCACGCATGGCGAAGCCAGTAGTCCTGCGGACAGTTCTGGGCCGCGGGGTGCACACGATAAAGCTCTGGCTCTCGGCACCGCGTAAGCCCCAGCTGTTCCGCAAGAATGCCCAGCATGGCCTCCTCTTTGTCCCGACTCGCAAGAATTCCAGAGCGATATAAAAATTCTTCAGCGCTCCCCCGAAAGGACTCCCACTTGTGCACCAGCGTGTTCCACTGTGCTTCACGGATGCAGCCCTGAGCTCGAAGGGTGACAAAAAGTTCAGGTATGGACCGGGTGGGCTTTTTTGCCCGGAGCTGAGGAAAAGAAAACAGGGCATGAAAATGATGCCGCATAGCTACCTCAATATCCTCATGTGGGACGTGACCCACGGCATGGCAAGAGGATGCGGCACACCTATGCTGTCACTGGCCCCACTCAGGACATCAAACTCCAAAAGCCCACGCTTTTCACGGGTCAGCAAACGGGCACTCTCCACGGTGTCCAGAATGCGTGGCGTCAAAAAAAGCAAAAGATTTGTATCAACCCGCGTGTTGCTCCGCTGCTTAAAGAGCCAGCCCAGACCGGGAACATCAGCCAGCCCCGGCACCTTGTTTTCGTCCTGCCCCTCATCCCGGCTTATCAAACCTGCCAGCACAATGGTCTGCCCATTACGAACCTGTACCGTGGTGTCGACCTGCCGCTTCTTGGTCGTTGGAGCCAGCAAAAGCGGCTCCCCCTCGCCAACGGAAACCGTGGAGTTCACCAGCCGGCTGACTTCCTGATGCAGCTTGAGCCGCAAAAGATTCTTGCGCCCAATCTGGGGGGTCACTTCGAGCTTCACGCCCACATCCCGATACCGAATAGTCTGGCTTTCATCTGTGTTTTCCGTGCCAGACGTCACCTTTTCCACGTAGGGGATTGTGTCCACCACATCCACACGCGCCTGCTGGTTATCCAGCGTCAAAAGCTGCGGCGTTGCCAAAATCCGAAAATTGGAATCCACCCGTGAGGCAGAAATCAGGGACTCCACCGAGTTAAACAGCTCATCACCAATCTTGAACGGAAAAAAGACCAGCCCAGCAGAAAGCCCTCCGGGCATGGTAAAGCTCTTTTTTTCCGTATTAACGACTCCGGGAGGCCCTCCCGGATTGGAGCCACTATAAATAAGCCCCGGAGTCCCATCGATATCGAACTGGTCTCCAAGCCCCCACTTCACACCAAAGGAAATGCCCTGATCGGCAGAGACTTCCATAATCAGAGCTTCAACATAAACCTGCCGCCGAGGAATATCGAGCTGGGCAATGGTTTGCCGCAAATTGCGAAAGGCATCTGGCCGGGCCGCAACAAGCAGCGAATTGGTCGCGGGATCTGCAACCACACTTATTTTTCGCTGACTCAGGGTATGCGAGTCTCTTGCGCCCTGAGTCTCGTGCTCCTGCGCATCCACAAGCGCTTGCAAAACCTTGGCTGCACCAGTGGCATCTGCGTTTTCAAGATACACCGTATGCACATCACTACAGCCAAGCGGAGCCGCTGTATCCAGCATCCGGACCAGCTCCGTGACCAGCCGCAGCTCTTCGGCACTGCCAAGGAACAGAAGCCGATTTGTCCGGGATTCTCCCATGACGCTCTGGGCCTGTACCTGTGCCTTTTTCCCCTGAGCAGCATCACGGGGCAAAAGTCGTTCAATGCTCTGGGCCAGCTCTTCGGCCGAGGCATAGCGAAGCTGAAAGACCTGCACCGAGCGAGGGACATTCTCCCGGTCAGCCTGCGCAACTATCTCCCGAATCCGTTCAACATTTGGGGCAAAGTCAGTAATGACCAACAGGTTTCCGCTGCTACTCGCCGTGATAATGCCAATTCGCGACACCAGCGCCTTGAGGTTTTTTCGCAGCTCAGGAGCCGAGGCCCGTTTTAGAGGGATAATTCGCGTCACAATGCCAGAGTGCTTCCCTGCCCCCTTTCCAGTCTGGAGTGGCTGCATGTTCATGCTGCGCGCCTCAGCAGATGGCACAATCCGACTCACGGAGCCTTCCCGCACCACAGAAAAACCATGTCCCTGCAAGACGGACTCAAAAACATTGCAGGCATCTGCCGCATTCAGCTCATGCGGCGAAAAAACCGTAACCTTACCTTTAACCCGCTGGTCCACAACGTAGTTGGTCCCGGTCAGGCGACTCATCACCTTGATGAGCAAACGGATATCCGCATTATCAAAGTCCATGCGCACGCGCTGCGGCGTGCCCTCTTGAGCGAGTCTGGCGGCACAGGCCTGCGGGCACGGTACAGCCCATGCCCACAGCGCAAGGCACAGCGCAAAACAGCCCACTATGCGCCACAGAGATTCCACGGCATGGCGCAAAAAGAGCCGCACTCTTACCGCTCCAGTCACAGAAAAAGGCCGGTGCTCAGTCATGTTCCGTCCCCTGCCAGTGCGAGCGATGCGGGGCACGGGGCTGCCCCTGTGAAGGATAGGCCGCCGGAATCGTCGAAGCCCTGTCCTCTCGCTCTGGTACAAGGGCGAGCTGCGAATTTCCTGCATTTTTCTGACGCATGGCAAGGCAAACTGGAGTTTTCGCCTGACCGCCCAAAACCACAAAGCAGCGGCTCACCTGCTCCAGAACATGCCCATGGAAAACCTCATTTTCCCAAACGAGCTGCTGCGTGCCGCGCCAGATAAGCACCGCACAACTCATGCCCGGGGTAGAGGACACCACCGTCCCCTTGAGCCGGATTCCATCCAGTTCATTCTGAGCACTCTGCACCATTTGAACAGGAGCCTTGTGCCCTGCTGCGGTCCGCTGCGTTCGCCACAGCCCGGAGCGCTGACACAAAGACACACAGCGACGAAACGCCTTGTCATCACTGGATTGCGCTTTCACAACAGGCAGGGCAGGTCGACTCAAAACACAACGCTGCGGAAACTGGAGAGTTCTGGCCCCCAAATAGCCAAAAACACAGCCCCCAATGGTCCCGGCAATGCATAGGAAATACGCCATGTACAAAAAAGGTCCGTACACCATGCTCACCCCACCAGCTCACTCATGCGGAACAGGGGCAGCAAAACCGCAAGGACCAAAAAACCAACGCCAGAGCCAAGGGCCAAAATCAGCACAGGCTCAACAAGAGACAGCATCACTTTCTGACGAATTTTGACTTCACGCAGAGCCAGTTTTTGCATGGTCTGGAGCATGGACACGAGGCGACCGCCCCGCTCCCCAGCCTCCAGCATCTGCACATCAAAGGGGCGTAAAATCCGCTCATCCCGAAAAGCCGAAGCAAGAGAAGTGCCCGCGACAACAGCCTCTTGCACCCGGTGCAGTCCTTTGGAAAATTTCACATTCTGCGTCAGGGAACACAGGGCGCCCAGCGCTTCACTCAGCGGAACGCCACTCTGCAAAAGAGCACTCAAGGCTCCGCAAATCTGCGCCTGATGCTGCTGCCTGTTCACCACTCCCCATATAGGAAGCCGGAGACACAGGGCATCCCACACGGGCCGACCTGTACGGCTCTGAAAAAAGCACCACAGCCCAAAGCCACACAGACACACGCCGCCCAATACCGCCAGTCCATGTTTCTCCATACCCGTAGAAAACGTCACGAGAAGCTGTGTGGGGAGAGGAAGCTCCATCCGCATATCCATGAACAGCCCCCGTAACTCAGGGACAACACGGACCAGCAAAAACATGCAGACGCCAAGCCCGGTCAGGAGCAAAAAAAGGGGGTATGCAAGCGCACCCTGCACATCATGGCGCAATGACTGCTCATCTTCGGCAAAGCGCGCCAGCCGGGTAATGGCGGCGGCAAGCTGCCCGGCCCGTTCTCCAGCCTCAAGCATGCTTATCCACAGCGGCGGAAAAATGCGGGGATACTTTGCCAAGGCCTGCGCAAAGCTCGATCCAGAGCGCAAATCATCCCGAAGCGTATGAACAACTCGCCGTCTGCGCCCAAGCTTTTCTTCATTTTCCATTGCGCCCAGCACTTCATCCAAAGACAGTCCGGCATCAACCAGCGTCCCAAGACGTTCCAAAAAAACAAGGCGCTCATGACGATTCATGGAACAGGGCGAAAACGCAGGTGCCCGAAAGCGGTCCCATGATGATTTTTCCTGATACTCACGCAACTCAAGGGGAATAAGATTCTGATCCCGCAGCTGTGCAATGGCAGCTTTTTGGGTATCAGCATGAACCAGTGCCCGACACCCAGCGCCCTGAGCATCCACGGCAACATACTCATAGCAGTGTGCCCCCCTGTGCTCTTTGTGTGCCGAAACTCTGGACATGATGTTCTCCCTTCACGGTCCTTTTACAGCTCTTCCTGCTTTTGGAGAAAGGGCAAGACAAGCTCTGTCGAAAATGACACCGGGTCATCGTCTGTGGTCCTACGCGAGAGCGTCACGGTGATGCTGTCTGCCTTCGGTGTATAAACGACGGAGTCTCCCTCCTTTTCACCAATCCTGAAAAAGCCCATTGTGTATTTCATTTTGAGCAAAAGACAGTTTGAATCCTTTCCGAGAAGCGGCTCCC
Organism: Desulfobaculum bizertense DSM 18034; assembly: GCF_900167065.1. NCBI lineage: Bacteria > Pseudomonadati > Thermodesulfobacteriota > Desulfovibrionia > Desulfovibrionales > Desulfovibrionaceae > Desulfobaculum > Desulfobaculum bizertense. Next base: position 55,555 of record NZ_FUYA01000008.1, on the reverse strand, counting down.
GCTCCTGACTCAGCAGTTCAATCTCTGAACCAAACTCAGCAAGAGATGAGGCCCCAAGGGAAACCGTCCACTCTTCCAAATCCACCTGCCCAGAGTGAGGAATCGTCTCTGTTACCATCACAGGCACCTGAATATCATAGGTCCCAAAGCACTCCAGAACATCCAGCCCCTTCACCTCTTCCTGCTCCTCCTCGCCCAAAACAATTTTGAGCTGAGACATCAGGCACTGCACGCCCGTCACCGAGGAATCCTCACTCAAAAACTGAACAGTTCTCGTTATCTGATTTGTGGGGTCCTTCTGGTCTGCAACATGTATCTCTACTGATTTGACGCCATCCTTAACCCCAGAGGCCGAACTGCGCATGTACAGGGACAGAGGTACACTCACGTTCTCCTCACCGGGCCGTGCCACGCCATCAAGCATACAGGTCGATGAAAACTGCTTGTCCGGCCACCGGGAAAACTCGACATCTTGAGAACTCAGTTCCATTGAAACAAGCTGCGACTTTTCGCTCACAGTTCGACTCAACCAACATGTCACTTCAAACAAAACAGGCGAACAGCTCTGAAGCATCTCGCCAGACTCTCCTTGAACACGCTCCAGCTCTCTGTCCCTCAAACTCAGACTGGGGACCTTTCGCTCCCAAAAATCCCCTCCAATATTTATTGCTCGAATAGAAACCGGATCAGCATCAATGCATATTTCCAGATCTTGCGTAAACTTCACCCCGCCTTTTATGCACTCAAATTCCAGAACCACTTTTTCCGGAGAAAACCCTTCTTCAGGAACAGAATGACGCACTTCACCCAGTAGCATGCCATTCTCTCCTGGCTCGTCTTTCCACTGAAACTGAAAAAACTCAGCCTGCTCCCCCACAAACTTCCATGTCACCTCTTTTTCGGGGACAACAAAGGGCGTGCCATCCAGCTTCTGGAAAAAACATGAACACTCAAAAACGCGAGCCTGAGCCATTTCGGAAGTTTCCAAACAAGAAATTTTGGGCAACTCCCCAGCATTCCATTTTGCAGACATCGTGGCAGGAAGCTCTACCGTCTTCGCCGGTTCCTCAGGATTTTCTGGCTTATCCCCGCCCTGATTTTCATCTTCACCAGAACTTCCAGTGTCCCCGGGATCGTCCTTTTTCCCCGTATCATCTCCCCCCTGATCGTCTTCATTGGGGTCCACGGGCTTCTCCACGACAGGAAATTTTTCGTCTGCGAGAGTTTTCAGCGTTTCATCCCGAAACTCGTCGCCTCTCCACTCATAGTTCGTTTCTGTCGCAAAAGACGTTGCCGCCTGTTCAAGGAAACTCAAATACTCCTCGCGCTTCGCATTCGTAACGTTATGAGCAAAAGCAGTAGCAAGGGCCTGCCCCTGCGCTTTACCGTTCAGAGAAAGCTTCATGGCATCCTCTTCAGGCAATCCAAGATCTTCGACAAGAGCCTCACATGCCCCAGCCTGCAGACTTCCATCAACACGACCATCCACCATGTCATAGGCAAGGAAAGCTAAAAAACGTGAGAATTGTTCATACGCAGGGAGTAAGGACTCATCCTCTGCGGCTTCACAAACACTTTTTTCAAGCTGAAGGATCACTGTACGAATCCGTATGGAAGCTTTCACATCTTCGATACTTCCCTTCTGCGATGCGCCAACTTTTACAACATCTACCCCAAAATAGTGGCGGAGAATTTCGATGGCATAATAGACGCTTTTTGGCTCAATAAAATGGTCTCCCTGAATGGCACGAGCAAGCCAGTACATCAGCTCAGTAAGCGGCGTTATTTGACAGGGGGTTTTGCCCCTTACCTCTGGGACAATAGAAAAAAGATACGTTTGAAGAGGAATAATCCGACCATCATGAGAACACTCAAACCCGCCAGAAAGACGAAGAATGTATGGACCTCCCAAAGGAAGGGCTTCCAAAAGAAACATTCCATCCTGATTGGTTGAGGTGCTCCCTAACAGTTCCCCTGTCTCTGGCAAAAAAATCACGACCTTTGAGTCACGAAACACAGAGCCGTTGGCCCCACCGTAAACAGAACCTTTCTTTTCCACAGGATCGGTGATTTTGTCTCCAGGAGTCTCATGACTTGGAACCTGCTCTTGAACTAAGACACTCCTCCGCTCTTCTGGCCATTCTTCATTGCATCCCTGCAAAACAAAGAAACAGCTCAAAACAGCCATTCCAAACAGGAATCGAGAGAGCCTACACATAACCCGCCTCCACTATTCACTTTCCTTCTCTTTTTGCATACTGTTCTATATATAAAATCAAATACTGGTCAACATCTTTACCCTTTCCGCATATTTCCTTTGATTCCAAGCCCTCACGGGCGTCTCCGCGAAGAGCAGCTTTTTTCCAAAGCTTCCCATGAGTTGCCAAGCTGTTTTTTTCTTCCTATATCTCCAAGAATAGACTCCCGGAGAATACTCCCGCCCTCCAGCACCTCTAACAGCAACGTAGCTTCTCCTATGGAAACCTCCAGAATTCCTTTTCAAAAAAAACTTTCCTCTTTTTTTCTCTTCTGCGTTTTGTCCCTGCTCTGCTCACTTCACAGCGCACATGCTCGCCCCCTGCCTCAGGAACAGACCCAAAAGCTTGATCCAATCAGCGCAATGCACCAGCCCACGGTCCGCAAAACACTCGTCATCATCGGGGGCGACTTCCACTATCCACCCTATGAATTCCTCGACAAATACGGCGAGCCAAGCGGCTTTAACGTTGACCTCAGCCGAGCCATTTCCGAAGTCACAGACCTCGACATTCACATCAAGCTGGGCCTCTGGAAAGACATGCGTGATGCGCTCCACAACGGAAAAATAGACCTCTTGCAGGGCGTCTCGTATTCCACGCAGCGTGCCCGCTCCGTCAGTTTTTCCGAACCCTATTCCTCCGTTGAATACGCCATCTTTACGCGAGAAAACTCAGGAGCCGTCACAACTCTGGAAGAAATGAATGGCCGCTCTGTCATCGTTGAGTCTGGCGGGGCCATGTATGACCTCATCCGCAGTGAATATCCGCACATTACCGTTATCTCTGCCTACAACCACGAAAACGCCCTGCGTAAGCTCGCCTCTGGAGCAGGAGACTTTGCGCTGGTGTCCAAGGTTGCCGGGCAATACATGATTCGCAAAGCCAAACTCGAAGGCATCCGGGCAATGGGCACCCCGATTTCCCTTGAGCGCTACTGCTATGCCACAGTGCACCACCCTGAGCTCCTGCCCGAAATCAACAGAGGGCTGGAAATTCTCAAAAACAACGGCACGTACCAGCGCCTCTGCGACAAATGGCTCTCGGAACCGCAGCTTGGGCTGAGTACCGCAGAGGTCATTAAATATGGGTCTCTTGTTGTTGCCCCACTCTTCACGCTCTTTGTGCTCAGCGTGCTCTGGAGCAAAATGCTCCACCGCAAGGTCGAAGAACGTACCGAAGAACTCCAGCGGGAGATTCAGGAACACCTCAAGGTGCAAAAGGAGCTGGAAACAAAGCAGAAGCTCATTGTCCACTCTGACCGCATGACAACCCTCGGGATCATGGCCTCTGGCATTGCGCACGAAGTCAACAATCCCAACGGGATGACCCTAATGAACATTCCCATACTCCAGGACAGCTACAACGATGCGCTGGAAGTCCTTGATGACTGCTATGAAACACACGGAGATTTTTTGCTGGGCGGACTGCCCTACTCACGAATGCGGAATGAAATTCCCCAGATGCTTGGAGACATGCTGAGTGGTGCAAAGCACATCAAAAATATTGTGCGCGACCTCAAGGCATTTTCCCGAAAAGGCGATCCTGAAGACATGGAAATACAGGACGTGAACCGGCTGGCAATGGCCTCCACCCGGCTGGTCCGCAGCATGATTAAGAAGTCCACCCGGCGCTTTACCGTTGCCCTTGCTCCAGACCTTCCACCAGTCATGGCAAGTGCCCAGCGCATCCAGCAAGTCATTGTGAACCTGCTGCTCAACGCTTGTCAGGCACTGGAAAACACAGAGCAGGGAATCACTCTCAGCACCCACTATGATGCAGAATGCGAAGCGGTCGTGCTGCTGGTCTCTGACGGTGGAATCGGCATCCCCCACGAGCACATGGACAAAATCACGAATCCCTTTTTTACGACCAAACGGGAACGGGGCGGCACGGGCCTTGGCCTGTCTGTCTCTACATCCATTCTCAAGGAACACTGTGGCGCTCTGGAATTTAAATCCGTTCCAGGAATGGGCACCACGGTAACCATGAGCATTCCCAGCGCCACAGACAGCGCTGCCCCCACGTCTCCACAGAACACACACGAGAAAACACTATGATTCAGCCTGTGACTCTTCATCCCAGTTTTCAGGTCCTTCTGGTCGACGACGAACCAGCGTGGCTCCGCAGCCTCAGTCTCACGCTGGAGCGCGCAGGCATTAGCAACATCGCAAGCTGCCAGGACAGCCGCAAGGTTTTGCCCCTTCTGGAAAAGGGACAGGTCGGCCTTATTCTTCTTGATCTCACCATGCCCGGATACAGCGGTGAAGAACTCCTTGAGATCATCTCAGAGCGCTATCCAGACATCATGGTGATTATCATCAGTGGCATGAACGAGCTGGATACAGCTGTGCGCTGCATCAAAAAGGGCGCAGTCGACTACTTCGTCAAAACAGACATGCAGGAACACATCACCAAGGGAGTGCTCCGGGCCATTTCCAGCCACGAAATGAAACTCGTCGCCAAGGGCATGGGCCAGCGGCTGCTTTCCAACAAACTGGAACACCCCGAGGCTTTTGACGAGATCATCACCTGCTCAAACTCCATGTTCTCCCTGTTTAAATACATGGAGTCTGTGGCAATCAGCTCCCAGCCCGTTCTGGTGACAGGTGAGAGTGGCGTGGGCAAAGAGCTTGTGGCCAGAGCCATCCACACCCTGAGCGAACGCCGGGGCAAACGTATTTCCCTCAACGTCGCAGGACTGGACACCACCAGCTTTTCCGACACCCTGTTTGGCCACCACCGGGGAGCATTTACCGGGGCACACAGCACCCGGCCGGGACTCATTGAACAGGCCCGCGGCGGCTCACTCTTTCTTGATGAAATTGGAGACCTCGACCTCCAGTCGCAGGTCAAGCTTCTGCGCCTGCTTCAGGAAGGAGAATACTTTCCACTGGGTTCTGACCGCCCCAAAAACGCGCAAACCCGCATCATCGCGGCAACGCATCAGGATCTTCAGAAAAAAGTTCAGGAAGGGCGATTCCGAAAAGACCTCTATTACCGGCTCTGCATCCACAACGTACACATTCCGCCCCTGCGGGAGCGCAAAGGCGACATCCCCCTGCTGCTGGACAAATTTCTACAGAACGCCGCAACAGAAATGGGCAAAAAAAAGCCAACAGTTCCACCCGAACTGCTGACACATCTCAAAAATTACAGCTTCCCCGGAAACATCCGCGAGCTGCAAGGTATGGTCTATGACGCGGTAAGCACCCACAAGTCACACGTCCTGTCCATGCAGAGTTTTTTGCAAGCCATGCACGCTGACGCGGAACTGCACACAGAGGACAGCACCGAGCCGCCAGAACCCTTTGCCCAGTTTGAGGACCTGCCAAGCATTGCAGAATGCACGGTCATGCTCATCAAGGAAGCCATGAAGCGGGCAGATGACAACCAGACACTCGCCTCCCGAATGCTGGGAATTTCACAACCCGCCCTGAGCAAGCGACTCAAGCAGCTCAAGGACTAATCCCCGCCACACAAGGCCCTGCAAAACACTGCTGGGCCTTTTCCTTTCTCCCTATCCGACCGAAACTTTTCATAAAAATCACAAGCCCCACACAAAGGGGTATAACTTTTGTTATGTCATAACCCCGCGAATATTCTGCGCGGAGTCCTGCGCCATTCCTCAGTTTCACACCTGCTTTCCCGCCCTTTCAATAACTTTTGGAATACCCCTTCATCCTTGAATCTTTTCGCAGACACCAGAGTTTTTATTAGTAAATTGAGTGACTTATTTCTTTTCATTCTTTTTGGCATCCATCTTGATCTTAAAGAGACAAGGCATTTGTGAGAAACGCGAGATCATCATCTCCAGCGAAAAGTCCAAACACTCTTAAAAGAGGTTGCATACATGAAGACACGTAAAGAACACGATTTTCTTGGTGAAAGAGAAATTCCTTCTGACATTTACTACGGTGTCCAGACCCTTCGCGCAGTAGAAAACTTTACGATCACGGGCACGCAGATTTCGTCCTGCCCCGAGATGATCAACGCACTGGCCTACGTCAAAAAGGCTGCGGCTATGGCCAACATGGAACTCGGCATTCTTTCTTCCGAAACAGGCAAGGCCATTTGTGGTGCCTGTGACGAAATCATCAGCGGCAAGCTGCACGAGCAGTTCCCAGTCGACTGCATTCAGGGTGGTGCTGGTACCTCCACAAACATGAATGCAAACGAAGTGATTGCCAACCGTGCGCTGGAGCTGATGGGCCATGAAAAGGGTGAGTACAAGTACTGCCACCCCAACAACCACGTGAACTGCTCCCAGTCCACAAACGACGCCTACCCCACAGCCTTCCGCCTCGCCCTGTACACAAAGCTCGGTACCCTGATTGAAGCTATGGAGTACCTCCAGAAGGGCTTTGCCGCCAAGGGTGCAGAGTTTGCTGACGTTCTCAAGATGGGCCGTACCCAGTTGCAGGACGCCGTTCCCATGACCCTCGGTCAGGAATTTTCGGCATACGCCACAACCCTTGGTGAAGACATCAAGCGTGTCTGCGAAGCACGCAAGCTGCTCACCGAGATCAACCTCGGTGCAACCGCCATTGGCACCGGCATCAATGCTCCTGACGAGTATTCACGCATTGCCACTGCCGCACTGAAAAACATGACTGGCATCGACTTCGAGACCTCCGAGAACCTCGTCGAAGCCACATGGGACACCGGAGCATATGTGCAGGTCTCCGGCGTCATGAAGCGCGTCGCGGTCAAACTCTCCAAGATTTGTTCTGACCTCCGCCTCCTCTCCTCTGGCCCCCGGACCGGTCTGAACGAAATCAACCTGCCCAAGATGCAGCCCGGCTCTTCCATTATGCCCGGCAAGGTGAACCCGGTTATTCCCGAAGTCGTGAACCAGGTTGCCTACGACATCATCGGCAAGGATGTGACCGTGACAATGGCCTCCGAAAACGGCCAGCTTGAGCTGAACGTCATGGAGCCTGTGATTGCAAACGCCCTGTTTAATGGTGTGGATATGTTGCACCGCGCCTGCCGCGTCCTCCAGGACCGCTGCGTACAGGGCATTACCGCCAACCGTGAACGCTGCCGCCAGCTGGTCGAAAACAGCATCGGCATCATCACGGCGCTCAACCCGATCATCGGCTACGAGAAATCCGCTGGCGTTGCCAAGGAAGCACTCGAAACTGGTGGCTCTGTGTATGAGCTGGTGCTCAATCACAAGATTCTGGACAAGAGCAAGCTGGATGAAATCCTGTCTGCCGAAAACATGATGCACCCCCGGTTCATCAGAAACTAGTCTTCTCATCATACTGGACTGAGCAAGTCCTAAGGCGGGCAGGTCCACAGTGGCCTGCCCGTACTTTTGAAGCTCACAGGAATCACCAAAGAGACAGAGGGGAAAAGATATGTTCTGGATTCAATTACTTGTCGTGCTGACAGCCATTTTTATTGGCGCGCGGCTCGGCGGCGTTGGCCTTGGCGTCATGGGCGGCTTTGGTCTTGCCATTCTGACGTTTTTCTTTGGCGTGCAACCTACCGCACCGCCAATCAATGTTATGCTGATGATTGCCGCAGTCGTCACGGCTGCGGGAGCACTCCAGGCCGCTGGTGGTCTTGATTACCTCGTAAGTCTGGCCGCACACATTTTGCGCAAGAACCCAAGCAAAATTACCTTCCTTGGCCCTGTTGTCACCTACCTCTTCACCTTCTTTGCCGGAACAGGGCACGTTGCCTACTCTGTTCTGCCAATCATCGCAGAGGTGGCCCGCAGCACAAAGGTTCGTCCAGAACGTCCCCTGTCCATCTCCGTTATCGCCTCACAGCAGGCCATCACTGCCAGCCCGATTTCCGCCGCTACCGTGGCTCTCCTTGGTCTGACCGCTGGCTTTGGAGTACAACTTTCTGACATCCTTATGGTCTGTGTTCCTTCGACTTTTCTTGCCTGCCTCATTGGTGCAAGCGTCGCCAACAAAACTGGCAAGGATCTGATGAAGGACCCGGAATACCTTCGCCGACTCAAGGACCCGGAACTCAAGGAAGCCATTGTGCGCGCCAACGAGGGTGGTCCCGTCAATCTGAAGGATTTCCCCGCCTATTCCAAGGCATGTGTTCTCATTTTTCTGCTTGGGACTCTCGGAATTGTTCTGCTTGGCACCTTCCCTGAACTCCGTCCCTGCTGGAAGGATGGCGCAGACATGATCCGTATGAGCATGGCCAGTTCCATTGAAATCATCATGCTCACGGCTGCTGCCCTTATCCTGCTTATCAGCAAGGCCGACGTGAAGAAGCTCGCCACTGGCAGCGTCTTTGGTGCTGGTGTTCAGGCTGTTATCGCCATCTTTGGTATCGCATGGCTTGGTGACAGCTTCTTTAGCAGTAACCTCGAATTCTTAAGCACAAACATTCAGAGTATGGTGACGGCTGCACCGTGGACATTTGCCATTGCCCTTTTCATCCTCTCCATACTTCTGTTCAGTCAGGCAGCAACAATTCGGGCACTTATGCCCCTTGGCATTGCCCTTGGCATCCCGGTGCCAGCGCTTATTGCCATGTTCCCGGCCGTTAACGGATATTTCTTTATCCCGAACTACCCGACCGTGGTTGCAGCCATCAACTTCGATACCACTGGGACGACGCATATCGGTAAGTTTGTCCTCAATCACAGTTTCATGATCCCCGGACTGGTTTCCACAGTCTGTGCCATTGCAATTGGGTTCATGATTTCTGGAGCCATGTTCTAGCCACCAGAGGTAATCCATTCGGCAGTGTCCGACGTGTACCCCTTCCCAAATCGGGCACTGCCCCTCCTTTTGACCTTCTATTCCAACAGCAGGAATTCTTATGCAGACAGAATTATCCATTCCCGCGACTCTTCGGAGAAACACCGCGGCGTATCTGGACTGGATCCAGATGCTCAGCGGTGCTGCCCTCATCGTATTCATGTGGTGCCACATGCTGCTGGTCGCCAGTGTCAACCTCGGCTCTGGCGTATTTGATGCTCTGGCGTACTTCCTCGAATGGACCTACATGGCACAAATCGGCGGCCCCGCAATCGGTATCCTTTTCCTCATTCACTTTGCCGTTGCCATCCGTAAAGTTCCGGTCACAAGCCTCCAGCAAAAAAACATGTGGAATCAGGCCAAAATGCTTCGCCACAAGGACACCTGGCTTTGGGTTGTTCAGGCCGTAAGCGCAATGGTCATTCTCATCATGGCTGGGGTCCACCTGTGGACCGTGCTGACCAACCTTCCCATTTCCACCGCCAAGAGTGCCGCCCGCATTCAGGATGGCGGCTGGCTCTGGTTCTATCTCATTCTGCTTCCAATGGCAGAGCTGCACGTGGGCATTGGTTTTTACCGCATTGGCGTCAAGTGGGGCTTTGTACAGCGTCGCGGCCGCAAGGGTTTCCAGAAACTGGAATACATCATCACGGGCGCCTTCCTCGCCATTGGCCTGCTGACTCTCATCACCTTTGCAACGGTCAGCATCTAGGAGAACGACCATGAACGATATTATTTATACAGACGTCCTGTGCATTGGTGCTGGCCTTGCTGGTGAGCGCGTCGCCATCGAAGCTGCCGAGGCTGGCTTTCGGGCAATTTGCCTCAGTATTGTTCCGGCCCGCCGTTCCCACTCTTCCGCCGCACAGGGTGGCATGCAGGCTGCTCTTGGTAACTGTGCAAAGGGTGAAGGCGACAGCCCGGACGTGCACTTTGCCGACACGGTCAAAGGCTCTGACTGGGGCTGCGATCAGGACACGGCCCGACTCTTTTGTGAAACAGCACCAAAAGTCATGCGGGAGCTGGCCTACTGGGGTGTTCCGTGGAACCGGGTTGAAGCTGGCACCTCTGATTACTTTCAGGGCGGAAAAAAATTTTCCAAGACAGAAAAAAAGGAACACGAAGGTCTGATTACGGCCCGCAACTTTGGCGGCACAGCCAAGTGGCGCACCTGCTACGTGTCTGACGGCACAGGCCATGAAGTGCTCTACACAATGGACAACCGCGCCATGCACAAGGGCGTCGAGGTCCACGACCGCACCGAAGCCGTCGCCCTCATTCATGACGGCGAGCGCTGCAAGGGTGCTGTTGTTCGCTGCCTGCGTACAGGCAAGCTCAAAATTTACATGGCCAAGGCAACCGTTATCGCTGCCGGTGGATTTGGACGGATTTACAAAGAGTCCACCAACGCGGTGATCTGCGAAGGCAGCGGTCAGGCTATTGCCCTGAATACGGGCATCGTGCCCCTTGGCAACATGGAAGCCGTGCAGTTCCACCCCACCGGAATCGTCCCAACCAACATTCTGGTGACTGAGGGCTGCCGCGGTGACGGCGGAACCCTGCTGGACGTGAATCAGGAACGCTTTATGCCGCTGTATGAGCCAGAAAAGGCTGAGCTGGCATCTCGTGACGTTGTGTCCCGCCGCATGACAGAGCACATGCGAAAAGGCCTTGGCGTCCCGAGCGACTATGGCGATCACCTCTGGCTGGACATCCGCCACCTTGGGGAAAAACACATCACCACAAAGCTTCGCGAGGTCGACGAGATCTGCAAAAGCTTCCTCGGTGTTGACCCAGTGTGCCAGCTCATTCCGGTCCGCCCCACCCAGCATTACTCGATGGGTGGCGTCCGCACCAATCAGGATGGTGCAGCCTATGGCATGAAGGGCCTCTTTGCAGCTGGCGAAGCAGCCTGCTGGGACATCCACGGCTTTAACCGACTGGGTGGGAACTCACTGTCCGAAACAGTTGTTGCGGGCAAGATTGTTGGCGACAAGGTCGTGGAATTCCTCAAGGGGACTGACGTCACATTCAGCACTGCCGAAGCTGAATCTTTCCTGCGCCAGCAGCAGGAGCGCATCGACTCGCTTCTGCGCAAGGGTGGAAAAGAAAACGTCTACGAACTCCGCAACCTCATGCAGGACACCATGATGCAGGGTGTTGGCATTTTCCGTAACGAAGCAGGCCTGAGCAAAGCCGTCGACGATCTCAAAAAAATCGAAGAGCGCGCCAAAAACATCGGACTCCGCTCCGACGGTCTCGGTGCCAACGAAGAAATGCGGCTGGCTCTCAACCTGCCCGGCATGGTTCGGCTGGCCCTCTGTGTGGCCTATGGTGCTCTGGAACGCAAAGAAAGCCGAGGTTCACACACCCGCGAGGATTATCCCGCACGTAACGACCGCGACTGGCTTGTACGTACACTCGCCACATGGAACGACGGTAATGATCTGCCGTCCCTGTCTTACGAACCGGCATCCCAGCGCTACGAAATTCCTCCGGGAGACCGTGGCTACGGTGGAGGCAAAATTATTAGCGCAGACAGCAAGGAGGCCTAAGCATGTCCAGAACGCTTCGATTCAACATTTTTCGTTACAATCCCCAGATCCTTGGCGCTGTGCCAGAAATGCAGCGCTTCGATCTGAACGAAACCAAAAGCATGACGGTCTTCATTGCCCTAAACCGTCTGCGGGAGGAGCAGGACCCGTCCCTCAAGTTTGACTTCTGCTGCCGTGCTGGCATTTGCGGCGCATGTGCAATGGTCATCAATGGCCGTCCACAGCTCGCCTGTCACACCAAGACAATGGATTTACCAGACCAGATAACCCTGCTCCCCCTTCCTTTCTTCAAGTGCCTTGGTGACCTTTCTGTCGATACTGGCGTCTGGTTCCAGGACATGAATCGCAAGATTGAATCCTGGGTTCACACGGACAAATCGTTTGATCCCGAAGCACCAGAAGAGCGCATGTGCAATGCCGAGGCCGAGGCCATCTATGAGCTGGACCGCTGCATTGAGTGCGGCTGCTGTGTCGCAGCCTGTGGTACCGCCCGCATGAGAAAGGACTTCCTCGGAGCCGTCGCCCTCAACCGTATTGCGCGCTTCATCATCGACCCGCGCGATGAGCGTTCCGAGCAGGATTATTTCGACATCATCGGTACTGACAACGGTATCTTTGGCTGCATGGGCCTTCTCGCCTGTGAGGACGTCTGTCCCAAGCACCTCCCGCTTCAGGATCAGCTCGGCTATCTCCGCCGCAAGATGGGCTTCCATGCTGTAAAAAAATTCTTTGGCAAATAACCCATCTCTCATATTCCAATCAAAAGAGGCAGACACCGCAGTGTCTGCCTCTTTTTTATTTCCGCAAAGCATCCCAACTCCTCTATCTCCAACAAAGGGGAGATTGCAAAGTCAATAATTGACTATACAATATCCAAGATGACCCATCGTAAAATAAAGAAAATCTTTCCCAACAGGATAAAAAGCTTGCGCAAGCTGCTGTTACAGAATATTCACCAGCATGTCGCCTGATATTAAAATTCATTACTTATAGCAAGAGCGCTAAACACAATTCCAGTACACCTTCTTACGATATTGAGCGAGTGAGGAGCACACATGAAATATCTTTCTTTACGGAAAAAACTCTTATTCCTTTTCTTTATTGCCTTGAGTACAGCCCTGTGCATCATCGCGACAAGTCTCTTTTTTTCATCTCAGCTCACCAAGACACAGGTCAAGACAGCGACGTCTCTGATGCTCTCTGGCGAAAAAGAAAAAATAAAGGTGGCAACAGACCTCATGGCCACCACACTTTCACAGTCTCTTGCCAATACAGAGAATCTGGAACAAAAGCAGCAGCTCCTGCAACGCGGCATTCAAAACGCATTTTTTGAAAAAGATTCTTCTGGCTACTTTTACGTCTACCAGGGCACGGTCAACGTTGCCCATCCCGTCAATCCCTCTCTGATTGGCAGAGATCTCAGGAATACCAAAAGCAGTGATGGTATTTTCTCGGTTCAGGAACTCAACAGAGTAGCTCATTCCGGTGGCGGATTTATCACCTTCACATGGAACAAACCCGGAAGCAGCTCCCCTGTTGAAAAGCTTGGCTATGCCACCATGATACCGGGAACAAATTACTGGATTGGCTCTGGTGTTTATCTTGATGACATTGCGCAAAAGAAGCAGCAAATTCAGGATACCGCAGAAGCCCATAGTCAGCGAAGCTTTCTCTTTCAGACGCTTGTCGCTCTCGGTCTTCTTGCCTGCCTTCTTCTCCCCATGATTTTGTTCATCTCCAAAAGCATTCTGGGTCCCATTCAGAAAACACAACGTGCCGCACAGAAAATAGCTGCTGGCGACTTTGACATCCATTTGGAAACAGCACGAAATGATGAAGTCGGAGAGCTTCAAAACGCCCTCGCATCCATGGCTCATTCACTCCAAAGCACCATGCAGGAGCTTGCAGACAAAGAACACGAAGCCGCCATTCAGGCAGAAGAAGCCCGCAGTGCAAAAGATGATGCCGAAGAAGCGACTCAGCAGGCAAAGCACAAAGCCAACACGCTTCAGCTCGCAGCTCACAAGCTTGCTGCTATCATCGACGCAGTCAGCGCCGCTTCTGACGGCATCATGGTTCAGGTTGAGCAGTCCAGCAGAGGTGCTCACGAGCAGGCGCTTCGCGTTGATGACACCGCCGCGTCCATGGAAGAAATGAATGCAACCGTTCTCGAAGTTGCCCGGAATGCCACAGAAACAGCAAGTGCAGCGCAAACCAGCAAGCAGATCGCCGAAGAAGGCGCAAGCTTTGTCCAGCAGGTCGTAGAGGAAATTGACCAGGTTGCTGAGCAGTCTATGGTCCTTATGGGCAACATGAAAAAACTCGGGAAAGATACTGAAAGCATCGGTGAAATCCTCAACGTCATCAGTGACATCGCCGACCAGACAAACCTCCTTGCTCTCAACGCGGCAATTGAAGCAGCCCGCGCCGGTGAAGCAGGAAGAGGCTTCGCCGTCGTTGCCGACGAAGTTCGAAAGCTTGCAGAAAAAACCATGGCCGCAACCCGTGACGTCGCAAGCGCAATTCAGTCTATTCAGGAAGACACCCGGAAGCATGTCGCCGACACCGTGCAATCAACAGAAAAATTCGCCCACGTGAAGGAACAGGCAAGCATCTCAGGTCAATCGCTTGAAAAAATCGTGACCTATGTCAGCTCGGCAAACAATCAGGTCCAGTCCATCGCCGCAGCAGCAGAACAGCAGTCCGCCGCAAGTGAAGAAATTAGCCGTAGCATCTCTGATATTAACCAAATATCAAAGGAAACCTTCCAGGCTATGGACTCCTCAAAGAATGAGGTCCTCAAGCTCAAGGAACAGGTCGCGACCTTACACGACCTCATCGAGCACATGAACGCCTAAGCAAGAGCGCCAAGGTGGTGATTGGGCGCTGTTTTATTGGGGCGCTGCCCCAAACCCTGCAAGGGCTTTTTTGGGGGGTGGGTGGGTTACGAGACTCTGTCTCGTGCTCTGCAAGGGGCGCCGCCCCTTGACCCCGCCCAAGGACGAGGCCCTTGGGAATCCCGCTTTCGCCCGAAAAAAAGGGGCCGGATGTGTGAAAGCCGTTGGCTTTCCCTTACATCCGGCCCCTTTTTTTCGGCCTAATTAACTGGGCGTGTGTTCTTTTTCTTCACGCTCCATTCCTTTTTTTCTGAACGCGAGCGTTCAGAAAAAAAATGGTGGCGAACGCACGGGAAAGAGAAAGACTCTCTTTTCGTTTTCTCACCCAAGTTTAAAAGCCGTTCAAGCGAAGCTTGCACGGCTTTTAAACTCGCTGAGGATACGTAAGGGAATCATTCCCTTACGCGGGGGGTTGGGGGCTGGCCCCCAATCTCTTCACTCACTACTCTACAGTAACACTTTTAGCGAGATTGCGAGGCTGGTCAACGTCCTTGCCGAGGTAGTCGGCAACTTCGTAGGCAAAGAGCTGTAAGCAGCTCAAGGCCATAAAGGAATCAAGGGGTCCCCATAACTCAGGGATAATCCACGGGTCAGTGACGTTCAGGTCAAGACCTGGATGCGTGAGGGCAATAATGCGCCCGCCGCGAGCCTGTACTTCCTCAAGATTAGATTTCACTTTGAGGAAAAGCTCGTCATGTAACGCGAGGGCAAACGTGGGGAATTCAGGGTCAATCAAGGCAATGGGACCATGCTTCATCTCGCCGCTGGCGTACCCTTCGGCGTGAATATAGCTAATCTCTTTAAGCTTGAGTGCTCCTTCAAGAGCGAGAGGGAACTGAAAACCACGCCCCAGATACATAAAGCTGTGAGACGCAGAATAGAGACGGGAAAGCTCTGTTGCACGGGTGCGCAAACGGGGCAATTCTGTCTCCAAAACCGTGGGAAGCGCGAGAATATTCTTCACGGCATTGTCGCGAACGTCATCAGGAAGAGTTTTTTTCTGACGCCCCCAGTGCATTGCCAAAAGATAGAGAAGAACAAGCTGGCTGCACATCGCCTTGGTGGAGGCGACGGAAATCTCAGGACCAGCCTGCGTGTAGAGAACATGGTCAGCTTCACGGGCAACGGAAGAGCCAACGACATTGCACAGGCCAATAATCGTTGCGCCAAATTCCTTGGCTCGGCGCATCCCGGCAAGCGTGTCTGCTGTTTCACCAGACTGGCTAATGCTCAAGACCACGTCGTCCTCATCAAGAATCAAATCCCGATACCGAAACTCAGAGGCAATCTCGACACTAACGGGAATCCGTGCCCAGGATTCAATAAGATATTTCCCCCACATTCCGGCATGGTAGGACGTACCACAAGCCAAAATATGGAGACGCTTGGGAGCAGCAAGGGATTCCAGCTCAGGAAGCTGGACACTCATGTCCTGCATGTTGATGCGACCGGCAAGACAATCTGTAATAACCTTAGGCTGCTCAAAAATTTCCTTGAGCATAAAATGCTTGTAACCACCCTTCTGGGCAGCCTGCACATCCCAGTTGATGTGATCGATAGTCTTTTCAACTGGCTCAAGTGTTTTCACATCCATAACGCGCCAGCTGGAGGGGGTCAGTTCCACCAGTTCGTCATCATCAAGAAAAATGACTTCGCGAGTGTAGGGCAAAAAGGCGGGAATGTCGGATGCGACAAAATTCTCGCCAACACCTTTGCCAAAAACCATTGGGCTGGCGTGGCGGGCGGCGTACAGACGCTCAGGGTCTGTGCAGTCCAAAACGACAATGGCATACGCGCCTTCAACTCTTCCCAAAGCCCATGAAATCGCTTCGGGCAGACTGCGATCTGCTTTCATGCCCTCAGAAATGAGGTTCACGAGGACTTCACTGTCTGTGTCAGAATTAAAGTGATAGCCGCGCTCCTTGAGCCATTCGCGCTGCTCTTCAAAATTTTCAATGATGCCGTTGTGGATCATGGCAAGGCGGCCGGAGTTGTCCACATGGGGATGCGCGTTGCGCTCCACAGGAACGCCGTGAGTTGCCCAGCGGGTGTGACCAATGCCGGTAGTGGCCAAATGATGGCTCACGCCTGCGACCTTTTCCTCAAGGGAGGCGAGCTTGCCTTCGGCCCGCAAGACAGACATTTCCCCATTCTGAACGTATGCAACACCAGCCGAATCATAACCTCGGTATTCAAGGCGGCGAAGCCCCTCAACCAGAACGGGTACAGCAGGCCGATGCCCTGTATATCCAATAATTCCACACATGTTGTTTCTTCCGTTGTTCGAGGTGCAGGAAAAGGCGGAACCCGCCTTCCAGAATCTGAATTGGGGCACCGGTTCTGGTGCCCACGCAAAGAGCTTAGGAGTGTTTTACCCGACCCCAGAAAAATGGCCAGTCTTCCAAAAGCTTACGAAGGGCCTTGCCTCTGTGGCTCCGGGCATTCTTTTCATCACGGCTCAGGCAGGCAGAATGCTTGCCTGAAATGCTGTCCACGAAAAGCGGGTCATAGCCAAACCCGTTGTCACCTTCGGGCTGCTCGGCAATGTGACCTTCCCAGGAGCCGTCGGCACACAGCTCCTGCCCGTCTGGGGCATACGCAAGCATGACACAGCGAAAACGGGCGGTCCGCTTTTCATAGGGCACACCCTGAAGCTTTTCGAGCAGCAAGGCGTTGTTCTTTTCGTCTGTAGGATTGGGGGCGCTAAAGCGGGCAGAAAAAACTCCCGGAGCGCCATCAAGGGCGTCGACCTCAAGGCCGGAGTCATCAGCAATAGCGACAAGTCCTGTCGCCTTGGCAACTTCCGAAGCCTTGATTCTGGCGTTGGCCTCAAAGGTCACACCGGTCTCTTCGATTTCACCGATTTCCGGAAAGTCATCCAGTCCCAAAACATTCAGCTGAAAATTCTGGAGCATCTCGGAAAATTCTCTGATTTTCCCTTTATTGCGTGTGGCAAGAACAACTGCGTTCAACGTGATCTCCTCAAGCTCTTCTCTAGTGCAAACCGCACCGAATAGTGGCAAAACAAGAATTTTCTCTTACTCTGCGAGGCCTTCGCCGTCCAGCTTTGACACTCAGGACGAAACCGCAGGGCGAAGCTGCACAGAAATGTGGGTTCCAGACCCCAGCTCGCTTTCGAGTTTAAGCGCTCCACCAAGGTTGTCGACGATTTTTTTGGTCATGGCCAAACCAAGGCCAGACCCTTTGTTCTTGGTGCTAAAAAAAGGATTAAATACATCTTCGAGCTTGTCGTGGGGAATGCCGGGACCAGTATCCTCAACATGAAGCATCACGTAGCCCCCAACGGACTCCGTTCGCAAAACAAGCTCACCGTGCCCAAGCTCTTCCATAGCTTCCAGAGAATTCTTCATCATATTGATGATACACTGCTTCAAAAGCTCTGACACACCCTGCACAGGATCAAGATGATCCTGGAGTACAGAACTCACACAAACCCCAAACTGCTCGCAGCTTGGTCCCATCAGCGCAATGCTCTGCTCTACCACAGAATTGAGATCCACGGATTCCAGTCGCCCTTCTGTTGGCTGGGCAAAGTTAAGCAAGCTCTTCAAAATATTCTCCAGCCGCCGCGCCTCGGCCAAAATAATCTGGACCTTTTCACGCTCCTGCGCACTCAGATTTTGCGAACGGCTCAGGGCATTGGCAAAGCCACCAATGGCAAAAAGCGGATTCCTGATTTCATGGGCAATGTATGTGGACAGTTCGCCAATGGCAGCCATTTTCTGTGACTGCTGCAACTGCTGCTCAACCAGCACCTGCCCGGTTATGTCTTTTCGGGAAATCAAAACGGCTCCCCCAGAGACAACCGCGTCCTGCAAAGGATACGCACGCACCCGAATATATTTTACCTTGCCGTCAGAAGATTCCTGCAAGTGCACACCCTCGGTGCGCTCCTGTGACTTTTTGGTTTCTTCAAAAGGACAGGTCCCATCCTCAACGCTACACAGGGTTTCGAGGCCAAGTTGCCGAAAATCTTGCCCAAGCACAGAGTCCCGCTGAACGCCCAGCGTTTTTTGTGCGTGGCGGTTCAGGTCCAGAAGCCGCCCCTTGATATCCAGCATCAGGACATCGGAATCAACTTCGTCCAGCAGGTCAAAACCAAGCCCCTGACGAGAAAATTCTGAGTGTTCTGTTTTTTTCTTGTTTTTCATAGCCTTTTCTCCAAACCGGAAAACAAAAAACACCTTTAGACCTGTCTATATCGTATTTTCTGCATGAGTGCAGCTTGTCACCCACTCTTAAGTAGGTTAGTCAGGCGTAGCACAAGGCGCACGCCGCTTTGCGCGCATCCCACCCAAGAGGTTTTCATGACTCCCGTAAACGTCTTCTCCATAAGCCTCGGCTGCCCCAAAAACAGGGTTGATACCGAGCGCATGCTTGCCGGATTTGATTCCGGTTTTTCCCCGGTTGAAAGTCCCGAACAGGCCGATGTCGTTCTTATCAATACCTGTGGTTTCATTGCTCCCGCTGTGCAGGAGTCCATTGATACCATCATGGACATGGTCGACGATCTGGCAGAACTGGACCCAAAACCCGTGCTTGTTGTTGCAGGCTGTCTGGTAAGCCGCTACCGCGACGAGCTGACCCGCGAGATTCCTGAAGTTGACCTCTGGCTCAAAACCCTTGAGACAGACGATTTCCCCGCCCGCATTGCCGAAGTCCTCAAACGCCCCGCGTACGAACCCCAGCCTTTTGAACGTGCCATTTCCACTGGCCCAAGTTACGCCTACCTCAAGATTAGCGAAGGCTGTAACCACCGCTGCTCGTTCTGTACCATTCCCGGCTTTCGTGGCCCGCTGAACAGCCGCCCGCTCGACGTCATCGAGCAGGAAGCACGCGAAATCGTCGCCGCTGGCATTCCAGAAATCACACTGGTCGCCCAGGACCTCACAGCATACGGCGCTGACCGTGGCGAAAAGAACGGCCTTATTTCCGTTTTTGACCGCCTGCTGAACATCGACGGTCTCAAGTGGCTGCGCCCCATGTATCTGTATCCGGGTGGGCTGACTGAGCCTGTTCTGGAGTTCATGTCCAAGGCAGGCCGCCCGCTTCTGCCCTATTTTGACATTCCGCTCCAGCACGCCAATCAGGAAATACTGCAAAGCATGGGCCGCCCCTTTGCCCGCGATCCTCGCATTGTTCTCGAGCGTGTCCGCCACTTCTTCCCAGACGCAGCACTGCGCACATCCATCATCGTCGGCTATCCCGGCGAGACAGATGCCCAGTTCCGCGAACTGGTGAACTTTGTCCGCGAAGCCCGCTTCCTGCACCTCGGTGTTTTCGGCTTCTGTGACGAAGACGGCACCCGTGCCCACGACCTGCCCAACAAGATTCCGGCAGAACTGATTGAAGAGCGTCGTGCAGAGCTGATGGCTGTGCAGAGCGAAATCAGCGCCGAGCTTTTGGCTCAGTTTGATGGTACAGATCAGGAAGTGCTTGTGGACCGGGCGCACGAAGAATGGGAAACCCTGCACGTTGGCCGCTGCTGGTTCCAGGCACCAGAAGTTGACGGCGTCACATATATTTCCGGACCAGGTGTCCAGCCGGGCGCCCTTGTTCCGGCAACGGTTGAGGAGTGCCAGACCTACGATCTCATCGCTCTGGCATAAGACACACTTTTTTTAACGCTGCTCTTCACTACAAATACGCGTGCTTTCCATATCCTCTTGAGAAGAGACTACTGCGGTACCTACTGCATTTTCCTGGATAAAGCACTGCAACAGCTCGTGGACATTCATGCAGTTTTGCAATGAAAACGGGCAAGAGTAGACGAAAGAACAGCAATTTACTACAAAGATAAAACCGCAAACGAGAGGACAGAGAGCACCGGGTAAAACTTTGCAGAGATACTGCGTCAGCCATTGCGCTGAACCAGTTTTACCTTGCAAGTCGCTCTCTAGTCTGATACGTAGCGCGGATTATTGTTGTTGGAGGTAACACATGGTAGCAACGACCGAAGATATGGAAAACAATCAGTTCCCCGGAGAACTCAGCTTCGAGGAGGCACTCGCAGAGTACCTTCCCGGACTGGACGACGCCGAACTCGGGGAAGGCAGCATCGTTTCCGGTGAAGTTGTCAAGATCGGCGAGGACAACGTCCTCGTAGACGTCAACTTCAAGTCCGAAGGACAGATTTCTGCTTCCGAATTTGTGGATGCAGACGGAAACATGACCGTCTCCGTTGGTGACAAGGTAGACGTCTACGTGGTTCGCAAGAACGAATCCGAAGGCACTATCCTTCTCTCCCGCGAAAAGGCCAAACGCATGCAGCTCTTCGATTCCATCGAAGAGATTCAGGAAAAAGGCGAAACCATCAAGGGCCGCATTATCCGCCGCATCAAGGGTGGTTACACTGTCGACCTCGGTGGAATCGAAGCATTCCTGCCCGGTTCTCACGTTGACCTTCGTCCTGTCCCGGACATGGACGCTCTGGTGGATCAGGAATTTGAATTCCGCATCCTCAAGATCAACCGCCGCCGCTCAAACGTCATCGTTTCTCGCCGCGTTCTGCTCGAAGAAGAGCGTGAAACCAAACGCGCTGAGCTTCTTGGTACCCTCGCAGAGGACCAGGTTGTTAAGGGCAAGGTCAAAAACATCACTGAATACGGTGTGTTCGTTGACCTCGGCGGTCTCGACGGTCTGCTGCATATCACCGATATGTCCTGGCGCCGCATCAAGCATCCCAAGGAAATGGTCTCCCTGGGCGACGAGCTTGAACTGAAAGTTCTCCACTTCGACCAGGAAAACCAGAAGGTTTCCCTCGGTATGAAGCAGCTCGTTCCCGATCCGTGGGAAAGCATTGATACCAAGTACCCCGTTGGTCAGCGTTTCTCTGGACGCATCACCAACCTGGTCGACTACGGTGCTTTTGTTGAGCTCGAAGAAGGCGTTGAAGGTCTCGTGCACATCTCCGAGATGTCCTGGACCCGCAAGCTCCGCCACCCCTCTCAGATGGTTCACACCGGCGACGAAGTCGACGTGGTCATCCTGGGTGTCGATCCCGACAAGAAGCGCATTTCCCTCGGTATGAAGCAGGTCAATCCCAATCCTTGGGATCTGGTTGCTGAAAAATACCCTGAGGGCACCATCCTCGAAGGTACCATCAAGAACATCACTGAATTCGGTATGTTCATCGGTATCGAGGACGGCATCGACGGCCTCATTCACGTGTCCGACATCTCTTGGACCAAGAAGATCCGTCACCCCAATGAACTTTACAAAGTCGGCGACACTGTCCAGGCCAAGGTTCTGACCGTGGACAAAGAAGCTGAGAAGTTCACCCTGGGCATCAAGCAGCTCTCCGAAGACCCGTGGCTTACGGTTCCCGCAAGCTACCCCATCGGCACTGTTGTCGAGGGCGTTGTGACCAACATCACCGACTTCGGCCTCTTCGTTGAGGTTGAGGAAGGCATTGAAGGCCTGGTCCACGTCTCCGAAATCAGCCGTAAAAAGGTCAAGTCTCCTTCCGAGATGTTCGAAGAAGGTGCTACTATCCAGGCTAAAGTCATTCACGTTTCCGCCGACGAGCGCCGCCTTGGTCTTTCCATCAAGCAGCTCAAGACGGAAGAAGACCGCAGACCTGCCAAGGAATTCCGAGCTTCCACCTCCGGTGAAAGCGCTAGCACCAACCTTGGTGACCTGCTGAGGGCTGAATTTGAGGATGCAGAAAAGAACTAACTTTTCGCAAAGACATCCTTTCATATTCGGCTTTATGCTGATTATTCTGGCCGTAGCCCTATTCTCTGGGGCTGCGGCCTTTTTTCATAGCACAAAGCTCAGTGATCGGCTGTCGTCCTCCGACGATCAGATCGGTATCGTTCGCGTCGAAGGTGTGATTATGGACTCGGAGTCACTCGTCGAATGGATTCGTGACCTCCGCAATGAACCAAGCGTCAAAGGCGTCCTCATCCGCGTGAACTCCCCCGGCGGGGCCGTTACCCCTTCGCAGGAAATCTCACGCGCCGTCGCCAGACTCGCCAAACAAAAACCCGTCGTCGTCTCCATGAGCTCCGCAGCAGCTTCCGGTGGCTATTACATCTCCGCCCCCGCGACCTGCATCTTTGCCAACCCGTCGACCATCACCGGCTCCATCGGCGTCATTATGGAACTGACCAACGTCGCTGACCTGATGGAAAAAATCGGCGTTAAACGGCAAAGCCTCACCAGCGGTAAACTCAAAGGCGCTGGCACTCCCTTTCGAAAAATGACTCGCGATGAACGTGAGTATCTCCAGAGTATCGTCGACGACATGCATGACCAGTTCGTCCGCGCTGTCGCCAAAGGTCGCCACATGGACCTGAAAGAAGTCCGCGCTATCGCTGACGGCCGCGTCTTTACCGGACGCCAGGCCCGCACCGTCGGACTCGTCGACAAACTCGGCGGTATGGAAGACGCCGCAGCAGAACTCAAATCACTCTGCGGTCTCTCCGGCTCTATCCCCACCGTCGAACAACCAGAAAAAAAACGCCCCTTTATCGAGCGCATTATGAGCAATATCCACATTACACTCGATGCAACTGGCTTACCTCAAGGTTTGCTTGTACGATAAGAAGAGGGAAGGGAAAGAACCGGGGCCAGCCCCGGACCCCGCGCAAGGGAATGATTCCCTTACGTATCCTCAGCGAGTTTGAATTCGTTTCACGCTTCGCGTGAATCGAATTCAAACTTGATGAAAATAGCGCCAGAGCCTCTTTCTCTTCTGCAAATACGTGTGGTCATGAAAAAGCAGCAGAACACGCGCTCGGGAAACGCCATTAGCTGGAATATAAGGCTGATGGAGAGGAGAGCTTTGCTCTCATCCCACTCAGCCTTATATTCCAGCGAGAGCGGGATTCCCAAGGGCCTCGTCCTTGGGCGGGATCAAGGGGCAGCGCCCCTTGCAGAGGTACGGGGACAGAGTCCCTGCCCACCCGGCGCACCTTGCAGAGCACGAGACAGCGTCTCGTACCCCACAGCATAAGGAGCAACAGCGTATGCCAAAAGAATTTCACTTCGCGCTATCCGACAATGAAAAAGCAGTGCTCCACGACCTCGCCCGCCGGGTCATCTCAGAACGCGCGCAAGGCCACAACATTGGCTCCCCCGGTGCAGCACCCACCAAGCTCCTCAGCGAGCAGCTCGGCGCCTTTGTAACCCTCAAGAAAGAGGGGCGTCTCCGCGGCTGCATCGGCCGCATCATCAGCGACATGCCCATCTGGCAGACTATCTTTGACATGGCGCAGGAAGCCGCCTTTCACGACCCTCGTTTCCCCGCCGTCGCCGACCATGAAGTCTCACAACTCAACATCGAAATTTCCGTGCTTAGCCCCCTCACCCCCTGCCCCGATCCGCAGCTTATCGAAGTCGGCACACACGGCCTCTTTATCACCAAAGCACACTCCCGTGGACTCCTCCTCCCGCAGGTCCCCGTCGAACAAAACTGGAACAGAGAACAGTTCCTCGACCACACCTGCATTAAAGCAGGCCTCGCTCCCGGCTCTTGGAAAGACCCCGCTACTCAACTCTTTTGGTTCCAGGCTGAAGTTTTTTGAGGAGGCACTTTCGGGGGATGTTTTATTGGGGCGCTGCCCCAAACCCCGCAAGGGGCGCCGCCCCTTGACCCCGCCCAAGGACGAGGCCCTTGGGAATCCCGCTTTCGCCCAAAATTAAGGGGCCGGATGTGTGAAAGCCGTTGGCTTTCCCTTACATCCGGCCCTTAATTTTGGCCTAGTGGGCGTTTCCCGATTGCATGTTCTTTTGCCTTTTTCTGCCGCACTTATTTTCTTTCTGAACGCAAGCGTTCAGAAAGAAAATGGTGGCAACGCACGGGAAAGAGAAAGAGCCTCTTTGCGCCTTCTCACCCAAGTTTAAAAGCCGTGCAAGCGAAGCTTGCACGGCTTTTAAACTCGATGAGGATACGTAAGGGAATCATTCCCTTACGCGGGGGTTTGGGGGCTGGCCCCCAATACTCTACACTACTTGTCTCCACGTCCCGCTTTCTTGGCAATCCACTGAACCTGCCGACAGAGTCCCATCAACATGTTGAATTCGGAGCGCCGAAAGGGAGCGCGCTGTAAAAAGCGCCGCACGGGGAGCATCCAGTAGTCAGTGTTCTCATCCTTGAGGAAATCGATAGAACGCAGCGTGTCCTTGAGAGAGGAAAACAAAATCTCCATCTCCTTGTGATGAACAAGGT
Source organism: Desulfobaculum bizertense DSM 18034 (assembly GCF_900167065.1). Classification (NCBI taxonomy): domain Bacteria; kingdom Pseudomonadati; phylum Thermodesulfobacteriota; class Desulfovibrionia; order Desulfovibrionales; family Desulfovibrionaceae; genus Desulfobaculum; species Desulfobaculum bizertense. The sequence continues at coordinate 30,913 of NZ_FUYA01000008.1, read as the reverse complement.
TGGCCTCAGAGGGAGCCTGCGGCTCGACGCTGTCGACCTCCATCGCGTTCTTGAAACATTCATAAAGGACAACGAGAACAGCCTGCGAAAGATTGAGGGAGCTGGCTTCTGGCGAGGTTGGGATGGTGAGCAACTGCCCACAAATCTCAGTCTCGGCATTGGTGAGTCCCCGGTCCTCAGGACCGAAGACAACAGCAACGGAACTGCCACCGCGCATGTGATTGCACATACCCTCTGCGGCCTTCGAAGGGGAAAGAAGCCCCTTGCGCCAGCCACCAGTGCGGGCAGTAGTGCCATAAACATGCTCAAAGCCTGCGAGAGCAGAAGGCAGGTCCTCGTAGACCTGCATGTTCTTCAAAATGTCCTGTCCCTTGGGGGTCGCCAACGCTGCGGCTCGCTCCGGGTTCCAGTTCCGGGGACGAACAACGGTCAAATTGGGGCAGCCCATGTTCGCACATGCGCGAGCGGCACTGCCCACATTCTCCGGAAATTTTGGGTGAAACAGAACAACGGTCAAATTCTCAAGCATGGTTTTTCCTGAGATTAGACATTGAAGAGGAAATGCATGACATCGCCGTCTTTGACAATGTAGTCCTTGCCTTCAACGCGAAGCACGCCCTTGGAGCGACAGGCAGACTCACTGCCATTCTCGACGTAGTCGTTGTATGCGATGACCTCAGCGCGAATGAAACCGCGCTCAAAGTCAGTGTGAATCACACCAGCAGCCTGAGGAGCGGTGTCGCCATCGTGAATAGTCCAGGCACGGACTTCCTGCACGCCAGCGGTGAAGTAACAGATCAGGCCGAGGGTGGAGAAACCAGTGCGGATGATGAGATCAAGACCGCTTTCGGTAACGCCGTAAGATTCCAAAAATTCGGTGTACTCTTCGTCCTCAAGACCGATCAGCTCTTCTTCCATGCGAGCGTTGATCTTAACGACCTGAGAGGACGTTTTTGCAGCAAACTCGCGCACAGCCTGAACGTGCTTGTTGTCCTCAAGAAGACCTTCGTCGTCAACGTTGCAGCAGTAGATCATCCGCTTCACGGTGATGAGATGCAGTTCCTTGTCGATCTCGGCAAAGACGTCAGTGTCGCGCTGGTCAAAGCTGGAAGCGAGGTTCAAACCACCAAGGTGCTCAAGGAGAGCAGCACAGCAGTCGACCTTGGGCTGAAGCTTCTTGTCACCCTTGAGCTGCTTCTTCATGCGCTCAAGACGGTTCTCGACGCTCTGGGCGTCAGCCATAATCAGCTCAGCTTCGATGATCTCAATGTCGCGAATGGGGTCAACGCTGCCATCAACGTGAACAACGTCGTCATTCTCAAAACAGCGGACAACATGAAGAATGGCGTCGCATTCACGAATGTTGCCCAAAAATTTATTACCAAGGCCTTCACCTTTGCTTGCGCCCTTAACCAGACCAGCGATGTCGCAAAAATCAACAGTAGCGTGCACAACGCGGTGAGGGTTGACCAGCTCTTCGAGCTTGTCCAGACGCACGTCAGGAACGGGAACAACGGCCTTGTTCGGTTCGATAGTGCAGAAGGGATAGTTTGCGCTTTCGGCATTCTGTGCCTTGGTAAGCGCATTAAAAAGAGTAGATTTACCAACGTTGGGCAGTCCAACGATTCCGATACTCAGTCCCATGAAAAAATCTCCGATTTTATATTTGCAGCGCTGGCAAGGGAAAAACGGAGAGATTCACCATCCCGCGCCTCACGCAATGCAGGCTTTCAGTATCAGCCCTTTGCCCGGCCCGCAAGTTGTGCGGCCGTGACGAAAAAAACTGTGCCGCTCCAAAGCCAAAGAGGCAGGGGCGACACAGAAAAATACCATATACAGAGTGCTGTGCTACAGCGAAATATTCCGGCGCTGCAAAAGCAGCATGTCTGCAAGACAAAGCCGGGTCATGGCGCGAAGCACAGGGTTTACCCGGGGGATTGCACAGATGTCGTGACGCCCACCAATGCGAATAGTGGTTTCCTCGCCGTCGCGAGTCACAGTCTGCTGCTCCTGCGCAATGGAAGGAATGGGCTTAATGGCAACACGGGCAACAATGCTCTGACCGCTGGAAATACCGCCCAAAATTCCACCTGCGCTGTTGGAGGCAAACCCCTCTGCGGTCATGGGGTCATTGTTCATGCTTCCAAGACTGCGCGCAGCCTCAAAACCAGAGCCAATTTCCACACCTTTGACCGCGCCGACACCCATAAGCGCGTAGGCAAGCCGGGCATCAAGCTTATCAAAAACAGGCTCGCCAAGTCCCGCAGGCACGCCAGTGACAACAATCTCGACAATGCCGCCGAGGGTGTCGCCCTGCGCCATAATTTCTTTGATACGCTCCTCCCAAAGGGGAATCACGTCATCACAGGCCGCAAAATATGGACGTTCCTGCACACCATCAAGATCAGCAAGCTCCGCTTCAATGCCGCCAATCTCACGCGTGTAGGCCATGACGGAAATGCCGTACTGGTCCAAGACAGCCTGAGCAACAGCACCGCCAACCACGCGAGACACAGTCTCACGCCCGGAAGAGCGACCACCGCCGCGATAATCCCGGAAGCCAAACTTGGCGTCATAGCCAAAGTCCGCATGTCCGGGACGAAAAACATTCTGGATTGTGGAGTAATCCCGGGAGCGCTGGTCCTCGTTGGCAATGTGAAAACCAATGGCTGTGCCTGTGGTCTTGCCCTCGAACACACCAGAAAGCAGATGAACCGTATCACTTTCTTTTCTGGCTGTGGACGCAATGCCCTGCCCCGGACGACGCCGGTCCAGCTCCTGCTGAATCTCCTCTTCGGAAATGCTCAGCCCAGCCGGGCAACCATCAATCACGCCGCCAAGTCCTGCGCCGTGTGATTCTCCGTAACTTGTCAGACGAAAAAGCTGTCCAAAAGAATTCCCACTCATGATGCCTCCTTGCACCGCCCCAGTCCTGAATAAACAGAAACCCCATGCTGAAACGGGAAGAGTAATGCCAGCCCTGAATGAGTGTGCAGGGCTGGCCGTCAAATGTCAGACTATGCGTGCACTTCCTCAAAGAAAGTATCACGTTCAACAGGTGTGAAGCCAGCCTGACGAATGTGCTCTTCAAGCTTGGCAACGGTCATGCCAGTCGGAGAGCTTGCGCCAGCAGCATGGCCAACCTTTTCTTCCACGAGAGTCCCGTCAAAGTCATCAGCACCAGCATGGAGCGCCATCTGCGCTGCCTTGATGCCAGAGAATGCCCAGTAGGCCTTGAGGTGATCGATGTTGTCCATAAAGATACGGGCAATAGCAATCATGCGCAGGTAGTCCTGACCATCCGTTCCCTGAGACTCCAGCGGGTTGTTCTTGGGCTGGTACTGGAGCGGAATAAAGACCTTGAAGCCACCAGTGCGGTCCTGCAACTCACGAAGAGCAGCCATGTGCTCCAGACGGTCTTCCCAGGTCTCAATGTGCCCAAAGAGCAGTGTACAGTTCGTGGGGATTCCCATGCCGTGCGCGGTCTCATGAATCTTGAGCCACTCCTCGCCGGAGAGCTTTTCCGGACAGAGCTTTTCGCGCAGCTTGGGCGAGAAGACTTCTGCACCACCGCCGGGAAGAGCATCCAGACCAGCGGCACGCATATCAGTCAAAATTTCCTTGTGCGACTTGCCCATGTGCTGGGCAAGGTGAGCAATCTCAACGGCAGTGAAAGCCTTGATTGCCACATTGGGGCGCTCCTCACGGATGGCAGCAATGAGGTCCATGTAATAGCTGTACGGCAGGTCAGGATTCAAACCACCCACAATGTGGATTTCCCGAATCGGCTCGTGAGCACGGCTACGAATCCGCTCTCGAACGTCATCAATGGAATAGGTGTAGCTGCCGTCAGCTCCGGCGCGCTTGTAGAACGCACAGAAACGGCAGGCGTTGGCACAGACGTTCGTGAAATTCAGGTGCTGGTTGTAGACCCAGAACGCTTTGTTGCCAAAGCGCTTTTCACGAGCTTCCTTGCCCAGTTCACCAAGGGTGTGAATGTCACAGTTTTTGGCAAGCTCAAGAGCGCCTTCGATAGACAAACGCTCTCCGTTCCGAACTTTATCAATATATTTCTGCATTACTGCTGCCTCACGTAAATTTGAGCCGCGGGAATTCCGCGCACGATATTTTTGAGGATACGGTCAGGCCAGCGTGGAGTAAAGCGCGCTCGACCCGGCCTCAAAAAAGCACCCCGCTCAATAGAAAAAGTCCGGGAAAGAGTCAGCGCTCTCCCCCGGACCCGTCATTCTTTTTTCCGGGACGCCAGAATATCCTAGAATCCTTCCTCAAGCGGCGGATTGACCAGTCCGCCAGCCTCTGGGCCAATCAATGCGGCCTCAGAAGGGGCAAGGTGGACATGCCGTCCATCCACAGTCAACCGGCCTTCGGCCAGCCACTTGAGAGCCTGCGGATAAATGCGATGTTCATATTCCAGAATACGGGCGCCAACAGTGTCTTCATCATCACCAGCATTCACCGGAACAGCAGCCTGAACAATCACCGGGCCGCTATCCATGATTTCATCCACAAAGTGCACTGTGCAGCCTGCCAGACGAACGCCATAGCCCGCAGCGTCACGCTGGGCATGGGCACCGGTAAAGCTCGGCAGCAATGCAGGATGAATGTTGATGATCTTCGGGAAGAATTCACGGATGAAGATAGGCGTCAGGATTCTCATAAAGCCTGCCAGCACAATCACATCTGCGCCGTGCGAACGAATCTCCTGAACCATAGCCCGGTCAAAGGCCTCACGAGTTTCAAAGGCTGTGTGGTTAATCACGACAGTCGGCAGGCCATGCTTTTTGGCCCGCTCAATGCCGTAGGCAGTTTCCTTGTTCGAAAGAACAAGCTTGATCTCTGCATCAATTTTTCCAGCTTCAATGGCATCAATGATAGCCTGAAGATTGGAACCAGAACCAGAGACCAGAACAGCCAAAGCCAGAGACATACGCTTCTCCTTCATCCTTCGGAAGAGTTACCGCCGCTAGGCGTTAATAAGAGCCTCAGCCAGACCGGGGATGGTGTAGTCCTCGGGCTGAATGCCTGCGCTAAACCCGTAGCTCTCAAGGGTCTTTGCCGTGATCGGACCGATACAGGCAAGACGCACTTGAGGCATGTACTTTTTCAGGGTTTCCGGCGGCAGAAGCTTAAAGAAATTGTCCACCGTAGATGAGCTGGTAAAAGTCACGAAATCAATCTCGCCAGCCTCAAGGCGGGCTTCCAGTGCTTCGGGACCCTGCTCATTCAGGCCAGTCTCATACACGGGCAGAATGCGAACCTCTGCTCCAGCCTTGCGCAGCTCTTCGGGCAGCACCTCACGGGCAACCTTGGCCCGAGGGATCAGGATGCGGCATCCTTCGCCCACGCCACGCTCAATCAGGCCAGACACAACGTGCTCTGCAACGTATTTGGCAGGCACAAAGTCAGGACGCAGGCCACGGCGTACAAGAGCCTCGGCAGTTGCCGGGCCAATGGCAGCAATTTTGCGGCCACCAAAAATACGGCTGTCTGCACCAGCAGCGTCAACTTCTGCAAAGAAGCGGCGCACGCCGTTCACAGACGTAAAGATCACCCAGTCATAGCTGTCGATCTCAGTCAGAGCCTGACGGATTTCAGAGCAGTCTTCCATGGGGTTGATCTTGATGGTCGGGAACTGATGCACACAGGCACCCTGCTCGCGCAGAGTCTCGGCAAAGCCGCTTGCCTGCTCGCGGGCACGAGTCACAACAACACCCTTGCCCAGCATAGGACGCTTCTCGAACCAGTTCAGGCTCTCGTGCAGGCTACAGACACTACCCACAACGATGATGGACGGCGCCTTGAAGCCACGGCGAGCAGCTTCTTCTGCAACATTCTCAAGGTCAGAAACCATAGATTCCTGTGTGCAGCGTGTGCCCCAGCGGACCAGTGCAACAGGAGTCTTGGGATCGCGGCCATTGCTGATAAGATTCTCAGCAATCATGGGGAGATTCTTCACGCCCATGTAGAAAACCAGCGTGCTTTCACTCTGAGCATAAACAGCCCAGTTGTGACCGCTCTTTTCCTTGGTCGGATCTTCGTGACCAGTGATGAAGCACACAGAAGTGGTGTGCGCACGGTGAGTCACAGGAATGCCAGCATAGGCAGGGGCAGCAACGCCAGCAGTGACGCCGGGCACAACCTCAAAAGTCAGGCCAGCTTCCATCAGCTCTTCGGCTTCTTCACCACCGCGGCCAAAGACATAGGGATCACCACCCTTGAGGCGGGCAATGCTCTTGCCTTCTTTTGCGCGCTGAACAAGCAGTTCATTGATCTTGTCCTGCGGCAGGGTGTGATCGCCACCCTTCTTTCCGACATAAATAATTTCTGCGCCAGGCTTGGCGTAGCTGAGGAATTCGTCGTTGGCGAGGTAATCGTAAACGACGATGTCTGCCGTCTCGAGAATATGCTTACCCTTGACGGTCAAAAGACCGGGATCACCGGGGCCTGCACCAATGAGATATACGTCTGCCATTGTGGCTCCTTTTCCGATTCTTACGACATCCGGGGGGATTCCCCCAGTTCTCTTTTTTCCATAGGGGAGCGGGCGCACATGGCGCGGGATGCACTCCACACAGCTCAAAAGATGGGGCACACGGACTGCGCTCTTTTTTAACGCGCTACATCCGTGCCCAATGAGGGACTTCATACATTGTCCGAGGCCTTCTGTCACTGTAGCAAAAGAGCAGAAATGTGCTCCAGAGACACAGCATTTTGGTCTCACAACTCGCCCCGCATAAAATGAATGAACCGGGCACCTCCCATAGAACAGGAGATGCCCGGATATTTTTTTATGAAAGAAGCGGCGCTTGCCGCAACTTCACTACTCGCTCAGGGCGTCTTTGAGGCGCGTCTGGAGAGATGTCAGCTTTTCGCGCTTCTCCTGAAGCTCGGCAGCCTTTTTGCGCTCGCCTTCAACAACTGCGGCCGGAGCCTTCTCAACAAAGCCCTTGTTGGAGAGCTTGCGCTCAATGCCACCAAGAGTTTTGTCGACCTTGCCGATTTCCTTTTCGAGACGGGCAAGCTCAGTGTCAAAGTCAACAGCGCCGCTCAGCGGCACGTAGACTTCGTGGCCAGCAACAACGTTGGAAGCGGAAGCCTTGGGAGCAACCACATCCTGACCAACGGTCACCGAACCCACGCGAGCAAGGCTCTTGATAAGGTCATCGTGAGCCTCAAAGAAGGCCTTGGCGTCGTCGTCCTTGGTGCGGATAAGCACATCCAGCAGCAGGGACGGCTTAATGTTCAGCTCACCGCGGATATTACGCACGCTCACAATGGCCTCCTGCAGGAGTTCCATGTGCTCGATGATTTCCTTGCTGCGGCATTCGGTACGAGTCTCAGGGAACATCTCGCTTGCGAGGTCCTTGTCTTCGTTGCCGGGCAGGGTTGCGTAAATTTCCTGAGTGATGAACGGCATGATGGGATGCAGCAGGGTCAGCAGCTCGCCCAGAACAGTCTGGAGCACTTTCTGCGTCATCTGCTTCTGCTCGGCGTCGTCGCCGTTCAGGTCGCCCTTAATCATCTCAAGGTACCAGTCGCAGAACTCATGCCAGGTGAAGCCGTACAGAATCTGGGCGGCATCATTGAAGCGGTAATTCTCAAGGGCCGTACGGGTGGCGTCCTTGACCTCTTCGATACGGGCCAGAATCCACTGGTTGGCAACGCCGGTTGCGTGCTTCACGTCTGCTGCCGGGACTTCGTCAGGCAGGTTCATGAGTGCAAAACGGGCTGCGTTCCAGAGCTTGTTGGTAAAGTGGCGGTAGCCTTCGATACGGTCCTCAGCAAGCTTGATGTCACGACCCATTGCTGCAAGAGCAGTCAGGGTCAGACGCAGGCTGTCAGTGCCGTACTTGTCGCACATGATGAGCGGGTCAATAACATTGCCTGTGGACTTGGACATTTTCTTGCCCTCGCCATCACGCACAAGGGCGTGCAGGTACACGTCATGGAACGGAACTTCGTCCATGAAGTGCAGGCCCATCATCATCATACGGGCAACCCAGAAGAACAGAATGTCAAAACCGGTGCTCAGAACGGAAGTCGGGTAGAAGGCTTTCAGTTCTTCGGTCTTGTCCGGCCAACCCATTGTGGAGAACGGCCACAGGGCAGAAGAGAACCAGGTATCCAGAACGTCTTCTTCCTGCTTCAGATTGCTGGAACCGCACTTGGAACAGGTGGTCGGGTCTTCGCGCTCAACGATCAGCTCGCCGCAATCCTGACAGGTCCATGCCGGGATGCGGTGGCCCCACCACAGCTGACGAGAAATACACCAGTCGCGGATGTTGTCGAGCCAGTGGAAGTAGGTCTTCTTCCAGGTCTCAGGGTAAATATTTGTTCTGCCATCGCGAACAGCTTTGGCAGCTTCGGCAGCAAGAGACTCAACAGCAACGAACCACTGGGTGGACACAAAGGGTTCGATGGTGGTCTTACAGCGGTAGCAATGACCAACGCTGTGCTCGTAGTCTTCGATCTTCACAAGGCTGCCGTCTTCTTCCAGAGCCTTGAGGATCTTCTTGCGTGCTTCCACGCAGGTCAGACCTTCGTAATCCGGACCAGCGCTTGCGGCCATCGTGCCATCTTCATTCAGGATATTGATGACGTCCAGCTTGTGCTTGCGGCCAAGCTCCCAGTCATTCATATCATGTGCAGGTGTCACTTTCAGGCAACCAGTACCAAACTCACGATCAACGTACTTGTCGCCGATGATGATAAGCTTACGGCCAAAGAGCGGAAGAATGGCGTGCTTGCCAATCAGGTGATTGAAGCGGTCATCCTCAGGGTGCACAGCAATAGCTGTATCCGCGATCATGGTCTCGGGACGGGTGGTGGCAATGGTCAGGACTTCGTCGCTGCCCTCAACTTTGTAGTTGATGTAGTGCAGTGCGCCCTTCTCGTTTGCGTGTTCCACTTCGTCGTCGGCCAGAGCTGTATTACAGCGGGGGCACCAGTTGACGATGTAATCGCCCTTGTAGATCAGGCCCTCTTTGTACAGGCTCACAAACACTTCACGAACAGCGCGGGACAGGCCCTCGTCCATGGTGAAGCGTTCACGAGTCCAGTCCACAGAGCAGCCAAGGCGGCGAATCTGGTTCAGAATCTTTCCGCCGTACTCTTCTTTCCACTCCCAGACCTGCTCAACGAACTTTTCGCGGCCAAGGTCCTCACGGCGGAGACCTTCGCGACCAAGCTTACGTTCAACAACGTTCTGGGTTGCAATACCTGCATGGTCCGTGCCCGGTACCCAAAGCACCTTTTTGCCAAGCTGGCGCTGGAAACGGCACAGAATATCCTGCAAAGTCAGGTTCAGTGCGTGTCCAATGTGCAGCTGGCCCGTAACGTTCGGCGGGGGAATAACAATAGAATACGGTTCACCCTCAGCATCCATATCGGGGGTGAAAGTCTTGTGCTCTTCCCAGTAGGTGCGCCAGCGGGTTTCAATATCCGCCGGCTCGTAGCCTTTGGGCAGGGTTTTGGTTGCCATGTTCGTATCTCCTCGTCTTCACTTCTTGACGTATTTTCCGTAGTGTCATCGCGTTTCACGAATTATACGCCGCTTGCGTTTTTTCATGTATACTGCAAAAAATTCAATCTTCATAAGCGGTAGATAAACTCACGCTTCGCAGTCATAAAAAAACCGCTATCTACGGCGGAACCACAGCCTAATGAGCATACGCACAATGTCAAGCATCTACATATACTGGGACGAATCTCACCTTTGGGGCCTTTTGGTCTGGAGAGCCCTCCAGACTTGGAAATTCCCCTACAAACTCGTGAGCGGAAACGAAATCGCTGACGGCATTCTTTCCGCGGAACCTCCCGCCCTTCTCATCGTCCCCGGTGGCTGGGCCAGAGCAAAATACGACCATCTTGGCGAACAGGGTGTTTCCGAGGTTCGTCGGTACATTCGCCACGGCGGAAAGTATCTCGGCTTTTGCGGCGGTACTGGTCTCGCCCTGTCCGGCCCTTATGGACTCGGCCTGTGCCCCTGGCGACGCCGCGCGTTTACCGACCGTCTTCAGCATGCGTGCAGCGGTCACATGTACACCCAGATCAACGCCGAGCAACGCGCCAGCATCGTTCCCCCCAATTTTCCAGAAGAACCCCTCCTTCCGGTCTGGTGGCCCGCACGCTTTGAACCTCAGGACTCCGCAGACGTCGAAGTCCTCGCCCATTATCATCACCCCGGTCCCGACTTCTGGGTCGCAGACCTGCCCCTCGAAAGCATCCCCAAGGAGCCTCTCGAGGACCTTGAGAGTCAGTATGGGATTCACATTTGGCCCGAATTCATGAGCGACCAGCCCTGCATCATTCAGGGCAGCTTTGGCCGTGGGCGCTATCTGCTCTCGTATGCGCATCTTGAGACACCCGCCTCTGCCGACGCCAACGCGTGGCTCGTTCACGCCATCCGCGACCTCACAGGGCTGACCCCGCCCGACAACACTCCTTCACTCCTCCCGCCGTGGAAGCTCGACGCCCTTGAGCGCCGCTGGCCCGACGAGGCAGGAGGCGAGGTGCTCGCCGCTGCGAAAAACGCCCTTGAGGATATTATTCAGCTCGGCATGGATCATCTGCTTATCTTCCGCCGGAATTCATGGCTCCTCGGCTGGCGGCGCGGTATCCCCGGCGCCTACATCAACAGTCTCTACTCCATGGCCTGTCAGCTTCAGAACCTCGTCCCAACCCCAGAAGCAGAAGCCTTTTGGAAAGACCACTGCGATGAGTTTCTCGAGAACATGGAACTCTTTCATCACGGACTCTCCGGCTATCTCCTCGCTGAGCGGCTCGCTATGAGTGTCCCCGAATCCTCTGGCGACATCCCCAGCGACAGCCTCAAGGAACAGCGCATCGCCCTCTTCGGGCATCACATGCAGTATGGCGGACTCTTCGCAAGACTCGTTCAGGTCCTCGACTCCCTTTTATGGCTCACCTTAAAGCATTAAGCGTTTGAGTGGGGGTATTTTTAGCGGGGACTCTGTCCCAAGCCCTGCAAGGTTTTTGGGGTGGGTGGGTAACGAGACTCCGTCTCGTGCTCTGCAAGGGGCGCTGCCCCTTGACCCCGCCCAAGGACGAGGCCC
>NZ_FUYA01000008.1:0-19762 GCF_900167065.1 Desulfobaculum bizertense DSM 18034 | reverse complement strand
TTTCTTTTTGAACGCAAGCGTTCAAAAAGAAAATGGTGGCAACGCACGGGAAAGAGAAAGAACCTCTTTGCGCCTTCTCACCCAAGTTTAAAAGCCGTACAAGCGAAGCTTGAACGGCTTTTAAACTCGATGAGGATACGTAAGGGAATCATTCCCTTACGCGGGGGTTTGGGGGCAGGCCCCCAATCTTCCCCACCCGCCCATCCAGCACTCACGTGCTGGGGCAGGCCCCGGTTCTCTCCCCACCCGCCCATCCAGCACTCACGTGCTGGGGCAGGCCCCCAATCTTTTCCCCTCCCATCACCTACACTATTTATTACTTAAACATCGGTTGGAGGACAGAGCGGCCGTTTTTAGTCACGACATCGAGTCCGAACTGTCGAATAGTGCGGTGGAGGGGTCGCCCGAAGAGGAATTCTGCTTCTTCTTCGGAGGCGCCGGTTTTATCACGAAAGGCAGCGCGGAAGTTCAGGTCGAAGTCAATCATTTCGAAGATAATGATTTCGGCATCGGGGTCGCCAGCGGCATAGCCCTGAACGGCAAGCTCGAGGCGGTCGTAGGGACACTCACCTTCATGGGTATCGATAAGTTCCTGAAGGGGGTGTCCTTCTGGGATGAGATCGTAACGAGTGACGCGATCTTTGTTGTACATCGCTTCCAGCTCGGAGGTGTCCCAACACTTGAGGGCTTCACACTCAATGGGTCGATTGCCGTAAATTTTACAGAGGTTGGAATCGGTATCAAGCTGCGCGCAGGCCCAGGAGAGACCGGTACCGCGAAGCTTCACAATTTCCTGCTCAAGGGGTTCGACCTTCTTTGTGATCTGGTTAGTCACCAGCTCGCCAGCGCGCAAGGTAATGAGATCGCCAAAGCCGAGAACCCCTTCGTCGAGGAGCTTCTTGTCGTCACTGTGCAGGGAGGGTCCGCCTTTTCGGCAGCAGACACCACAACACTCGCAATGGGTGCGCTTTGTTTCAGCCATATTCTTCACACTCTCTTTTGATATCGTCGTTAAAATCTATGCGGGGGGTGAGGCGGATTTACGCAGAAGAGACGGCGCAAACCCAATGCTGACATGACAGGTCACTGTACCCCAAAAAGCCAAGTTCCATGTTAGCGAACCACGCGGCAAGATGCGTGCGACGGTCAGCACACCAAAGCCGAGGATGAGAAGACGCAAACTGGCGGGGCTGACACAGTTCCTGTCCCTGCCGAACGGGTTCGAGAAGGGAGAGAAGCTCTGGAAGCGTTGGCAAACGCCACGTCTGGATACCGTGATGCGCGGCGCTGTTCAAGGCCTGAACGTAGGCAATGGCTGCGGGAAAGTCCATTGGCTCGGGTGAGCCTAAGCGATCCCAAACAAGCCGAAGGGTACGATCGTGAAGAAGCGTGCCCGCTTGGAGAAAGTCATGGGAGCAAAATATCTGTGGGCGCCAAAGCGGATCCAGCCCAAGCTGCTCTGGCCGCCGACGCGGCCCGGTGCGAACCGGGGAAGAGCGAAGCGGTCCTGGCCACGGGGCAAAACGAGGGGAGCGTCCTGCCCGTGATGAATTGGGTGCTCTTTCGGGCAAGACACAAACCTGCTCTATGCCCTGCTCCCATGAAGAAAAACAGGAGGAAAGCGCAGTGCTCATTTCTTCCGCAGAGGCGAAACGGGATGCAGGGGCTGGGGCAAGCGCCGTATGAAAAAAATCATCCCAACACGCAGAGAGTTCAGGACGCAGAGAAGTGAGCTGCCTTTCTTGTGGAAGCTGCCCAGATAACATGCGATACAGCATGACTGCACAGGAATAGAGATCCGCAGCAGGCCCAGCGGCGGCGGGGTCCAGCTCCTGCTCTGGCGCGGCATAATACGGCGACCCGACCTTTTCGGAACGATGTAAAAGGATTTGCTCACCACGCAAACGGGAAAGGCCAAAATCTATAAGCTTCACCTGCCACTTTGCAGTGAGAAGCACGTTGAACGGCTTGATGTCCCGATGAATAATGCCACGGTCATGAAGCGCTCCCAGAGCGGAAAGAACCTGCTGGAGCAATGCAACGGCACGCCCAACGGGAAGCACGCGACTGGGTTCCTCGACCATGTAGGTCTCGCCAATCAAATCTCCCAAATTCTGACAGGAGTAGTCCATTGTAAAAAAGGGGCGGCCCTGCTGGTCCCGCCCCTGATCGTGTATGGATACAATGTGAGAATGCCTGAGAGAAGAAAGAGCTCTCGCCTCGGCAAGAAAACGATTCTCCGCTTCGCGCATGCCCACAACGGCGACAAACATTTCTGCGGGATCAAGAAGCTTGAGCGCAAGGAGTGGCCCACCGTTCTTCTGAACCTTGTAGACAGCACCCATACCGCCCCGTCCAAGCAAACCGCGTACTGTGTAGTCACCTATTTTCATTGCAGCTCCTAGGAGAGCAAACGTTTGGCAAAAGTCTCTGGAACGCCCTGCTCCAGCATCTTTTCGGCAACGGGCTTGGCGTCGTAGGCAATGAAACGCACTGTGAGTGTCAGCGTTTCCGTGTCGAAAAGCACATACTTCGCCTTGGTGTTGAAGTCGTCACGCGGCTGGCCAACACTGCCAACGTTGATGATGTACTTCTGCCCGGCGTGAAGCTGATGCTCGCCCTCGCCAATGGGCCAACGGTCAGGCTCGCCGTCTTTTTCCGTAACCAGCTCCAAAAGATGCGTGTGCCCGACAAAACAGATGTCCTGCTTCATCTTGGCAAAGGTTTTGTGAAGCTTGGCGTCGTCAGCACCGACGAGATAATAATACGGGCTGTCCGGCGGATAGCCGTGCACAAAACGCAAGTCGTGACGCACGATAGCGCGCGGGAGCTGCGAAATGTACTCAAAATTTTCTGGGGTCAAAAGCTTTGCAGTGATTTCAACGGCAACACGGGGCTGCTCGTTAAACCAAATGCGATGGCGTTCTTTGAGCAAACCGTGCTCATGATTTCCAAGCACATTTACAAAGCCACGCTCACGAGTCAGAGCAAGACATTCGTTCGGGTCGGGACCATAGCCGACCGTGTCGCCGAGGTTAATAATCTCGTCAACGCCCTGCGCATCAATGTCGCGCAGGACCTCACGAATGGCATGCAGATTTCCGTGTATGTCGGAAAGAATGGCAAGTTTCATTCAAGTCTATCCGTGGTCTTAACGCGCGCCATCCTGTGCGGCATAGCGGCGTGCTGCTTCAACAAAATTCGGTGCCCACCAAGGTGCGGCCAAAGCATGAATGTGCGTGTATCCCGCAAAAACATTGCCCTGCACAAAGCCATCGCGTCCATTCAAGGTTCCCTTGCCCCGCTCCACATTCAGCGCCATGCCAGGAACACGGGTTTCATCATCCACAACACAGTGCGAATAATGGAACTCATGCCCACGCAAGACCGTGCCTACGGGGTGGAAAGGGTTGTCCTTTTCAACGCGCGCCTCAACATATCCCAAGCCCTTGGGGTGGGATGTGAACACCGTTTCCATATCCAGAACTCCGGCCATGTCGTAACGGGTCCCATTATAGACCACTGAGCGGGTCAGATACATGAATCCACCACATTCGGCATAGATCGGCAAGCCGGACCGAGCGAGTGCTCGCACCCGCTCTTTGACTGTCTCCTGACGGGAAAGGGCTTCGGCAAATGTTTCCGGAAAGCCTCCTCCCAAATATAACCCATCAAGCTGAGGCCACGGAGCATCGTCCAAAAGAGACAGCTCAACAATGCGCGCACCAGCGCGGCGCAGGGCCTCAAGGTTTTCCTCATAATAGAACCAGAAAGCAGCGTCGCGAACAACACCAATTGTGACTTCCGGCTCTGGACACGGGGCATCCCACAGCGGCGAAATGGCGAGACTGGGTGCAGGCGCAGCACAGGCCATATTCCAAATGCGATCAATATCAGTATGATCCCGCATAATCTGGGCGAGACGGGAGAGAATCTGCTCCTGTCCGTCGTATTCACTGTTGGAGATAAGGCCCATGTGCCGTTCGGGGATTGGGTCAGGAGAAATTTTCGGGAGCGCACCGAGCACAGGCACATCTGTGTAATGCTCGATTGTCTGGCGGAGAATGGACCTGTGCCGATCACCAGCAGTGCGGTTCAGAATCACTCCGCCAAGCCTGAGCTGCGAGTCAAAAGACGCGATGCCAGAGACCACGGCAGCAGCAGTTCGCGTCATTTTTGTGCAGTCGAGAGACAGCAGCACAGGGGCATCAAGGGCAGTGGCAACTGCGGCAGTGGAGCATGAGCCTTCGAGGTCCATGCCATCAAAGAGTCCGCGGTTACCTTCGATCAGAGCGACGTCATGGGCATGCGCCCGGTCCCAGAACAGGGAACGAAGCTGGTCGTCTGACACAAAAAAAGGATCAAGATTGTAGGCTGGAGTGCCTGCGGCAAGTCCAAGCCAACGGGCGTCGATGTAGTCTGGACCTTTTTTAAAAGGGGCAACGCGCTTGCCCTCTTCTGCCCATGCACGGGCAAGGCCAAGAGAATTAATGGTTTTTCCGGCACCGCCAGAAAGTCCAGTCACAACGAGGCGTGGCGTCACAAATCTCTTCACAAGCTCTCCTACTACAACGAAGCCGATTCTTCAGCGTCCGGTATAGGGACATCCGAAGAATCGGCTCCAAAATTTGGCTATTGCACGTGCAGCGCAATACCCCGGCTCAAACAAGCGCGGGTGAGGGGGTCAAGATTTAATCTTCACCCTCAGCATTGGCCTGCTTACCTTCGCCCTTAAGGCCGTACATGGTAGTAGAACCGGAGGACCAGAATTCCATAATTTCTTCGTTAACGAGAGCGGTCAGGACTTTCTTGACTTCGCGTGCTTTGTTGTCAGGGAACACTTTCAGGAAATCGTTGAAGTAGAACTTGGTCTTCTTCTTGGAGTGGCAAAATTCAATAACTTTTTCTTTTGCTTCTGCAAGATCGAGTGCAGCCATGATGGCACCTCTTTTTTTTGGATGAGGCGCAGACCGAAGTCTGCGCCTCTAATTTATAAAACCTAGACTACCACTTGAAGTTAGTGGTCTGGCGCCAGGTGTAGTAAGCGGGATCGCGGAAGTCGTCGATCAGGTGTTCGGAGAACTCAAGACCGCACTTCTCGAAGAAGCGTTCCCAACCGATGCGCTCAGCCCAAGCACCGAGGCGCTCGTACTTGCGAGCATCAGTGCGGTAAGCATCAACGATCTGGCGGATAACCTTGGAAAGGGTAGGCCAGCGGGGAGGCTCGTTCGGGATGAATGCAACAACAACCTTAGAGAACTTAGGATTGCTGATACGGTTGGAGATCTTACCACCAGCCATGATGACCAGGCCGTCGCCTTCCTTATCGGAAAGAGGCAGGGAAGGACACATGGTGTAGCAGTTACCACAGAACATGCAGCGCTCGTTCTTGATGGCAACGCTCTTGACGGTCTTGCCGTCAGGCATCTCGTGCTTGGAAGGACGGATTGCGCCCATCGGACAAGCAGCAACTGCAAGCGGGATCTCACACAGGTTGTCCAGGTACTCGTGGTCGATGATCGGAGGCTTTCTGTGGTAGCCAAGGATAGCGATATCGGAGCAGTGAACAGCACCACACATGTTCAGGCAGCAAGCCATGGAAATGCGGATAGGTGCGGGCATGTTGTGGGCGCCGAACTCTTCGAAGAGATCGTCCATGACAACCTTAACGGTACCGGATGCATCGGTAGCGGGGGTGTGGCAGTGGACCCAGCCCTGAGTGTGAACGATGTTGGTGATACCAGCGCCGGTACCGCCAACGGGGAACTTGTGGGAGCCACCGTCGAACTTACGGTTGTTCAGGTCTTCCTTAAGAGCCTTAGCGGTCTCAAGGTCTTCAACCATGAACTCAACGTTGTTACGGGTGGTCCAACGAACGTGACCGCCGCAGTACTTGTCAGCGATATCACAGATCTCGCGGATGTACGTTACGGAGCACAGACGAGCTGTACCAGCGCGGACGGTGTAAACTTCGTCACCGGACTCGGCTTTGTGCATGAGCATGCCGGGTTCGATGATTTCGTGATAGAGCCATTTACCCTTATTCTTCGCAATAACCGGCGGATAGAATTCGTCGTATTTGCGAGGTCCGATGTCAGTGATACGGTCCTGCATCGGGTGTTTGGGATCGTAGCCAGCGGAAATGAATGCCATTGTCTAATCCCCCTATCTCTGGTGTCTCTTACGGAATTCATTGATGTCACGATCCCAGCCGCCTTCAACGTCTTCTTCTTTCCAGAAGATGTAGGGGTTGGAACGTGGTTCCTGTACGTGGCGAGGATCGGCCTTGATACCGGTAACATCCAGCATCTTCTGGAAGCCCTGGCGCTTGATGGTTTCACCAATACGCTCACGGTTCTTGCCTTCTTCCATCCACCAATCCCACAGGTTCTCGATAACTTCCTTGATTTCGTCGTAAGGCTCTTCAACCTTAACAAACGGAACGAGCAAGGAACCCATCTGGGCACCGTCGAGGATAGGAGCTTTAGCGCCGATGAACATGGAAGCGCCGCGCTCGTCACCGATGTGCAGTGCGCGAGGCATGGTGTTGATGCAGTGCATGCAACGGTAGCATTCCTTGTTATCGATGGACAGCTTGCTGCCGTCCCAGCTCATGCAGCCGGTAGGACACAGGTCAACGACTTCCTTCTGGATGTCGAACTTGCCCCAGTCACGGCCGGAGTGTGCGCCTGCGTTGGGGCGGAATTCACCTGCAACGTAAGCTTTCACAGCTTCCTGGTCGATCTTGATGTCGTCTTTCCAAGTACCGATGATGGAACAGTCGGAACGAGCGATGGATGCAACGCAACCGTTCGGGCAGCCGTCAAACTTAAACTTGAACTTGTAAGGGAATGCAGGGCGGTGAAGTTCGTCCTGGTATTCCTGGGTCAGGTGGTAGGAAATGTCCTGAGTGTCGTAACATGCAAATTCGCAACGGGACTGGCCGAGGCAAGCTGCAGGTGTACGCAGGTTAGAACCGGAACCACCAAGGTCAGTGTTCAGGTCATGGGTAAGGGTCCAGAAAATCTCCTCAAGCTGAGGAGTGGTGGTACCCAGAAGAACCATGTCACCGGTAGAACCGTGCATGTTTGTCAGACCAGAGCCGCGGAAGTCCCACAGGTCGATCAGCTTACGCAGATAATCGGTGGTGTAGTACTTTGCGGAAGGCTGGTTCACACGAACAGTGTGGAAGTGAGCAACGCCCGGGAACTGCTCGGGCTGGTCAGCGTAACGGCCAATAACGCCGCCACCGTAACCGAAGACACCCACGATACCGCCGTGCTTCCAGTGAGTTTCGCCGTCCTCGTAGGACATCTCAAGGATACCCAGAAGGTCTTCGCAGACGTCAACCGGAATCTGATATTCTACATTGTCCGGATTGGCCTTGCGTCGCTCGGCCTCCTGCTTAATGTCGGACACGAAGCTAGGCCAGGGCCCTGACTCCAGCTGGTCCAACAATGGGGTTTTGTGTTCAGCCATTCTTTTACCTCCATTGTCTTTGAATGTGGTTCAGCCTCATCAACACGAACCGTCCGCAAACCAAAAAGAGCGTCTTTCAACGCACTTTTCCCTGCCGTTTGCGTTTAAGCCAAGATGGCGACGGCATTCACACGTCGTGAACGTATTCACATTCTCATAAATAATCCTAAGGGACGCTAGGAAGATTCCACCCTTTTGTCAACCCAAAATGCCCGTATGAACTGGACAAACACAACGTAAAACTTTCACCTGATAGTCCGCACCACATAAGGTTTTTCTTTCTTCACAGTCCCGTAAAACGTCTCAAGCACCATAGCTTGTGCACGCAATGACACACTCTACTACAGTATGATTTTCTTTCCACCCTCAAAATAAAGCGCTCTTGCATTGCTTGATTCTCGACATACCTTCCGCATTTGCTCTCCCATTGCCTGCTTTCTCCAACGCAATAATCTCACTCAAACTTTTCCCCAAGGCCCCAAAGACCCTTTCCATTGCCCTTCTACTTATACTCTGAAATTATTGACTATATTGATTTTATTCTACGCAATCTTGCCCTTTTCGCACGTTGGTTTTTTCGCAAAAGCATAAAAAAAAGAGCCGGATATTCTCCGGCTCTTTGCATGTGCTCTTTTTTATCAGGACCTAGGAGTACAGCTCCTTTTCCAGCCAGCTTCGGATTTCCCGATTGATTGGAAAAACGCCCTTGGTGTGTCCGATTTCATCGCGGAATCTCTTGCCCATTGCCTTCGGCGGAATCAAACAGACAAGGTCCTCTGCTCCATCGGAGTTTCGACGCACCAGGCAGACCTTTGGACGATCTTCCCAGTTATAGACGACGAAATAGTTTGAGAAGTCATTCTTGCTGCGCACACGGTTTTCATAACTTCCGCCGTATCCGGTGTTTCCCCACTCAAGATACAGTGCAACAGCGTCTACGGGCTCCATGTTCCAGTCGATCTCAAGATCTCTATACTTTCTCAGCTGTCCCATATTTTCCTCCTCTCGCTAAATATATCTTCTTCTTCATCAATGCCCAAAGCGCCCTGCTTTGAACTGTGGGGCGACCCAAGGGCCGCCCACGGCGTGTGAATGCTTTACCTTAATGAGGTGATCCACAAGGTGGACCAGGTTCGCGAGTTCTTCGCTTTCCATGTCTTAATGATAACTATTACTAACTCAGTGTCAAGCTTTTTCCTTGTGAAATTTTTCCAGGATACTCTCTTGGAAATATTGGTAAATCTATCGCCAAACCAGCCCACAGGGCACAAAAAAGGCCACTTTCATAACGAAAGTGGCCCGTTTTTGCAGTTCAGTCAGCGTCAAATTTACTGGAGAACGCCCTTCTCTTCACGAATGAGACGCTTGGCAATCTCAATGTCATAGAGCGCCATCGGGTTCTGCCCCTCGTGCTCAGAATTGTAGATGCCTGCAGCAGCCTGCACAACGTCCATCGGAATCCATTCGTGCTGATCCCACACATGCGGATAGTCCTTGTGCCACATGCGGAACTCAATATCACCATTATCATTCTCGCGCACATACATGTGCACGTCATGGGTCTGGGTATTGGGATAATAATACAATCCCCGATCGTCTTTCACTCTCGTTCTCCTTGAGAAGTCTTTCGATCTAGGCTGGCTGCCCGGCGGAAAGCATTTCCAGCGCGTCTGCGGCAAGTTCACCAAGCTCAAGCTCAATCATCTCACCGTGTCGAAACACGCGAATCTTTTCCTCGCGACCAACAAGCCCTTCCAGAGCCTCTTCTGCGTCCTGCGCTCCGGCATTGCCCAGCGCATAGCAAATCAGCCCCTTGGAAACCACGTCTTCTTCCGAAGAAAGCGCGGCAATCATATCCGGTACAGCACCCTGCACCAAATGAGGATGAACCTCGGCAAGTCGGCCAAGGCCCCAGTACGTCGCCTGACGCAAGGGAGGATGATCCATATAGTTGTCGTCTCCAATGCAGTCTGGGCACTGGATGTATGACGCCAGCTTCTTGTGATACTCGTCTGCCAGCCGGGCATGACGCGCCATTGATTCGGCCATTGACTCCGGGATACCCCAGCCAATGTTCCCGGATTCTTCGTTCATGTGCCACATAAAGCGACGCATCACGATCCGGGCTGCCTCCATCCTGTAATCAGCAAGCCGGGCCACTGTTTTCCCGAGCAGCGTCACTGCCCGCCAGCGCACCAGCTCCTCCGGGGCCAGCAAAAGGGAAAACAAAGGGCCGACCAAAAGCTGAATGCGGTCCTCCAGATATTCCTTGCCAGCGTCCTTCCAGTCCGCAGACCGAAGTTCTTCCCGAAGCTCTGACTTCACTTTTCGAAAGCCAGCCATATGGCCTCCTTCACGCCTTACTTTGCGGCGTTCAGCTCCTCCTTGATCTCATCAGCAACGGTAAAGCCGTTTTCTTCTGCCTTGGCAGCGTACAAGGCAGCTTTCTCAACGTTACCACGATCAAGCTCAAGCAGACACAGGTTGTTCCACGCGGGACCAAATGCAGGAGCCAGCTCCAGAGCCTTTTTCAGGCTCTTTTCGGCTTCCTCGTAATTCTTGTCGGAGTAGTATGCTGCGCCAAGAGTAGAAATGGCCTGAACGTATTCGGGGTCACGATTCACAGCTTTTTTCAGGTTGACAATGGCGCGGTCAACGTCACCCTTCTGAAGGTAGCAGAATCCAAGATTTGCAAACGGCACAGCAAACTGCGGACGGCAGTCTTTGGCAATGCGGTTCATGTTCAGGCAACCGTCAACATCACCACGCTGGAGGTAAATGCCACCCAGCTGGACATATGCCTCGGACATACGGGGGGAGTTATCCACCGCGTCGAGGAAGGCCTTCTCTGCTTCCTGCCACATACGCTTGTGCAGGTAAGCAACGCCGAGGTTGTAGTAGTGGTTGGCGCACTGAGGGTTAGAAGCAAGCTGACCCTTCAGCTCCATGATATATTCATCAATGTTGTTCGCTTGAGTACTCATGTTCTTTCCTTGGATTCCCGGCCTGGAGGCCCGGAGATTTTTATTTAAATTCCCAGTTCATCTGCCCTTTGCCTTCACGCTTGAGCAGATCATTATACCAGACACAGAAATCATACATGGCGCGGTAGCGCTCATCTTTGTTCACAATACCCATGGCCACTTCGAGAGCACCACGGCTGTAGCTTGCACCGACCTTCTGCACCTGTCCCTGCTCGCGCAGGAACTGCTTGACCAGCATTTCAATCGTCCGGTTTGTATCATCCCGGCGAATGTCCATCGGCTCGTTCGGAATCTGGAACGGGTCCCAGTTCTCGTAACCAATGCGGTCAATAAATTTGCGGCGGCGAGGTGACATCTTTTCGTACATCACCTTTTTTTGTGCTTCCAGTTCCGGAGTCAAAGCTTCCATTATTTTTTCTCCGAGGCAGCGCCAAACTCCCACACCTGCGCACCACTACAGGAACTGCATGCGCTGGAACCGGGAGCTTCGCCACAGGTATCGCAAGAGGTCTTGGAAAGTTCTTTCTCTGCTGTTTTACCTGGAGCCGGAGCAGCAGGTTCTTCAACAGGGGCAGCAAGCGGAGCTGCGGGCTTCTTCTCTTTATCAATGCCCAGGTACTCGTCATCGTACTTGTTCATCAGTGCCATAGACACAGGCACCAGCATTTCAGAGAGCTGATCGAAGTGAGAATTCAGGCGGCCAGCCAACTCGCGGGAGAGTTCCATGAGCCGGTCCTGAATTTTGTCGATCTTGACTGTGGGGTACTGTTTTCCCCCTTCAAAGCCAGACTTTGCACAGGTATGTGCACGTCCGCCGATTGCGGTAGGAATACCATAAAGTCGGCAGGTAATGGGACGAAATTCATAAAGATCGCAAGCGTCTTTGCCGTTAAGCAAAGAACAGCGAACACGGGCATGAGACACCAGGTCTACGATTTCGGAAGCAACAGCACCGTCGCGAGAGGCCTTAAATGCCTGACGCTTAATCTTGTAGGTTGCCCTGTCTGCTGAATCCGCACGGTCCAGGATGTCACTTCGTTCCTGCCCGGAATACTTTTCATTGAACTTGACGTTCAGGTACATTGCCTCAATCAGGCTCAGATCAAAGAGGGCATGGCAGCAATCACTACAGCCCACGCTACACTTCACGCAGTCGCTGTACTGTTCATGAACTCGTTCGAAGACCGTGTCGACGTCCGCGACAAGAGCTTCATACTTTGCAAAGATATCAGAAAGATCACATTCCATTTTTTACTCCACCCTCACTCACCCAGCACCGGGTGAACATGCTTTCAGTTGGTCCAACATCTGAAAAGCTAATATCTGTTTCCGGCTTGTCGAGACCTGATTGTGAAAAAATTTCCGAGCTTCACGCTCTCAGCGGCATTTGGCCCCGCATACAACAAAGGGAGCAGTACACCAGGCACCGCTCCCTCTGAAAATTGTCTTTTGCCATCGCAAAAGAGCAAATAGCTTACTCTTCTTCGACAGTGATGGCGTCCTGCTCGCAAACTTCAACGCAGGATTCGCAACCGAGGCATTCTTCCTCGTTCACGGGAACAGCCTTGCCGTCCTGAAGTTCGTAAACTTCAACAGGGCAAACGTCTACACATTCGCCATCACCAACACACTTGTCTGTATCAACAGTCACTTTGTAACCCATCGTAAACCTCCAATTTGATTTTCCTTTCCTATTCGGGAAGGAATGCTTCCTCCCGGACCGCCCTTCGGGCGGGGAAACATCTTCGTGCCGCAATAAATACGACATTCAGGAACATCCGAATAGCTCCTGCCCTGTCAGGTGTCAAGCGTAATACTCTCACCTTAGAGACCCTTTTTCTCTCCTGACTGCCCCTTCAATGCAAGCACTTTTTTTTATTGCATTCTCATTCGGACGTGGTAGCCACGGCCACCACGTTCCACAAAAAGCATAAGTGCATTTTGCAGTCGAAAACGAAGGACAGAACGGACAAAATCCTTGTCACTGCGCAATCTCATGCCGCCAATGCGGAGCAGACCGTCTCCGGGCTGGAGTCCAAGGCGTTCGGCCGGACTTCCGGACCGCAGCTTTTTCACCTGCATACCGCCTTCCACAGGCCCAAGGCGCAAGCCCCAGCGTTCCCATGCAATCCGGTCAGCATCAGACTCTTCAAACGGCTCGACTTCCACAGGCAAGCGAAGCTGTTTGTCATTACGAATGAGTTCCACCACAACACGCTGTTTGCGCACGTAGTTTCGCAGCAGCTGGAGGTAATGGTCTTTGTCCTGAACCTTCACCCCGTCCACAGCCCAGAGCAAATCTCCAGCGCGAACACCAGCGCGGTCAGCAGAACTTCCCGGCTTCACAGTCGTAATGAGCATCCCCGCCACGGAATCCAGGGCAAAATAGCTTGCTGCAGCCTGATCGAGACTCTGCCCCGACAGGCCAATCCACACCGGGCGGACTTCACCAGCAGACAGCAGCTCCTGAATGACCCGCTGCGCCTTATCAATAGGGATTGCAAAGCCAATGCCCTGAGCATCAGCCCTGATTGCGGTATTTATGCCAATCAGTTCACCAAGGATATTCAGCAGAGGTCCACCAGAGTTACCGGGGTTAATGGCAGCGTCTGTCTGGATAAAGTTCGTGTATGTGCCCTGCTTGGTCCGCACGGAGCGCCCAAGTGCCGACACAACTCCCGTTGTGACCGTATGCGAGAAGCCAAACGGATTGCCAATGGCAATCACGGTTTCGCCCATCATAATGTCGTCGGAGCTACCGATACTTGCTTCTGGCAGTTCTTCGCTTGTCTTGAGGTGCAACACAGCAAGGTCAAAATCCGGATCTGCACCCACGAGATCTGCCGTAAAGGTTCTGCCATCCAGCAGGCGCGCAGAGATTTCTGTTGCCCCAGAAATAACATGGGCATTGGTCAGGACCAGCCCTTTTTTGCCATCAATGATGACTCCAGAGCCAAGGCTCTGCTGGCGGAATTTCTGGGTTCCCTGCGGGCCAAAGAATTCTTTAAAAAACGGGTCCATTCTCTGCCCCGGAAAAAAGCCAGCAAAAGGATTCACCTGTCGCTCAACCACCCGGGCAGAGGTAATATTCACAACCGCCGGAGCTGTTCTTTGCACCGCCCGAACAACTGGCGTTTCACGCTGATCGCGGGCCTCGGCGTACCCGGCCTGCATCAGGCACAGCAGCGTCACTGCGCACACTGTGCCCCAAAAGACAGAACATCCCGGCTTTCTCATTAGCGCACCACCATTGCTCGAAGTCGACGCACTCGCTCTTCAACTGGTGGGTGGGTGCTAAACAGTTTGGCCAGAGACTGGCCAGCAAACGGATTGACGATGAACATATGCGCCGTTGCGGGATTGCCTGCGTGCATATGCACCTGCTGGCTATACGCCGTCAGCTTTTCCAGTGCCGAAGCAAGGTATTCCGGGGTTCCACTCAGCTTGGCTCCGGTTTCATCTGCCAGGAACTCGCGGGAACGGGAAATACCCATCTGGATCAGCATCGCCGCGACAGGAGCAATGAAGGCCAGAAGCAGCGCGGCAACCGGGTTGCCCCCCTCGCCATCTTCGTTGCTTCCACCAAGCCCAAACAGAGCACCCCATTTAATCATACTCGCCACGTACATAATGGCACCGGCAAGCGTTGCAGCTATGCTCTGAATCAGAATATCGCGATTTTTTACGTGTCCCATCTCATGGGCCAGTACAGCCTTGAGTTCCTCAGGAGAAAGGAGGCGCATAATCCCCTGCGTCACAGCAACAACGGCGTGACTGGGGTTACGTCCTGTTGCAAAAGCATTCGGAGCCTCTTCTGGAATCAGTGCAATCCTCGGCATTGGCACCCCGGCATTTCGCGCAAGGTCACCCACCATCTGGTGCAGTGCAGGCGCATCAACAGGAGACAGCTCCTGCGCCCGGTACATGGAGAGCACAATCTTGTCAGAGTACCAGTAGCTGCCAAGATTCATGACAACCGCAATCACGAATGCAACATACAGACCGCCACGGCCACCCATCGCGCCACCCAAAAACAGGATGATCGCAGTAAGCAGTCCCAGCAGCAGGCCAGTCTTAATCTGGCTGGACATAGTTTTCTCACTCCTCTTAGGGGTTACGGGAATCATCCCGCGGCTGCTCCCCGTCTTTTTTTGAGCAAAAAACGCATATTTTCTTTCAGTAAACCCAGGGAGCAGGAACTCTCTATGCGTTTGTCTGACACTATACATTCGCCTTTTACTGTCAACAATCCTCACGTCCACAGCTTTTGCTTTTTCTCCCCGCCGCATGTATGACGCCAGAAGCGGAAAAGAGCGCGCAGCACGGTCCTTTCTGCGACTTTCAACTTTTCAGAAGCACAGCGTTTCGACACAGGAGCAGTCATGAAAGATTCTCTTCAAAAGGTCATCCAGAGCATCGCCCCCCTCAATCAGGAACTGGCGAAAAAAGCTCGTCATCGTCTGGATTATCTCGCAAAACCCCGTGGCAGCCTTGGCCGCTTTGAGGATATTGCGACCCAGATTTTCTGCATTCAGGAAGGCCAGAAGCCCTGTGTCGACCCCACCCGAATTTACACCGTCGCCGCTGACCACGGCGTTATCGAATCCGGCGTCAGCGTCTCCCCGCAGGTCATCACCCGCCAGATGGTTGGTGCGTTTTTACAGAATGGCGGCGGCATCAACGCCCTGACCAACTCCTACAACATTGATCTCAAGGTTGTTGATGCGGGCTGTGTCGGTGGTCCCTTTGAGGACTGTCCCTTCATGCTACAGCGCAAGCTTGCCCAGGGAACTGCCAACCTCGCCAAAGGTCCGGCGATGTCTGAAGAATTATGTCTCAAAGCTCTTCAGCTCGGCTTCGCCCTTGCCGAAGAAGCTCACGCCGACGGCATTAAAACTCTCGGCACAGGCGAAATGGGTGTTGGCAACACCACCCCCTCCACGGCCCTCTTCTCTGCATTTTTCCAGCTCGACCCCGCCTATCTGGCTGGTCCCGGTGGCGGCCTCGACTCCGAAGGCATTCAGCACAAAGTCAGCGTTATTCGTGAAGCCCTTCGCGTTAACGCCAGCGCTATCGAATCCGGCGACCCCCTCCGCATCCTCGCCGCCCTCGGCGGTATCGAGCTTGCCACTCTCACCGGTCTCATTCTTCGCGCTGCATCTCTGCGCATGCTCGTCGTTGTCGATGGCTACATTTCTTCCGCTGCCTACGCCGCAGCGTGGAAGCTTCAGCCCCTCGTTCACGACTACTGTGTGCTCTCACACGTTTCCGCAGAACCCGGCCACGCTCGCGTCGTCGACGCTATGGACGCCGCGCCTCTTCTCAACCTCGGCTTTCGGCTCGGTGAAGGTACTGGCGCCGCTGTCGCCATCCCGCTCCTTCGCGGGGCCGTCGACGCCTTCAACAACATGCTCAGCTTTGAGAATGCAGGCGTTATCGTCGCAGAAGATTTATAAGAAGCACCGAGTGGGGGGTACGAGACTCCGTCTCGTGCTCTGCAAGGGGCGCCGCCCCTTGACCCCGCCCAAGGACGAGGCCCTTGGGAATCCCGCTTTCGCCCAAAATTAAAGGGCCGGATGTGTGAAAGCCGTTGGCTTTCCCTTACATCCGGCCCTTTAATTTTGGCCTAGTGGGCGTTTCCCTAACGCGTGTTCTTCTGCCTTTTCCAGACCGCACTTATTTTCTTTCTGAACGCTCGCGTTCAGAAAGAAAATGGTGGCAACTCACGGGAAAGAGAAAGAACCTCTTTGCGCCTTCTCACCCAAGTTTAAAAGCCGTACAAGCGAAGCTTGTACGGCTTTTAAACTCGATGAGGATACGTAAGGGAATCATTCCCTTACGCGGGGGTTTGGGGGCAGGCCCCCAATTCTCCCCTCCCACCCATCCAGCGCTACCGCGCTGGGGCTGGCCCCGTTTCTCTTCCCTTCACATCACAGAACTACTCTTCGCCCTGAGCGAGTTCGAGGAGATACTGGCCGTAGCGATTTTTTCGCATAGGCTCAGCGAGGACGCGCAGCTGTTCTTCGTTGATGTAGCCTTTGCGGTAGGCGATTTCTTCGATGCAGGAGATGAGGACGCCCTGTCGTTCCTGAATAGCCTGCACGTAGTTCCCAGCCTGAAGTAAGGATTCGTGAGTGCCAGTGTCGAGCCAGGCGAGGCCACGCCCAAAGAACTCAGCCTTGAGCTGCCCACGGCGAAGATACTCGTTGTTAACGTCAGTAATTTCGAGTTCACCACGAGCAGAGGGCTTGAGGCCCTTGGCAATCTCGACGACGGAATTATCATAAAAATATAAACCGGTAACGGCATATTTTGACTTGGGGTGCTCTGGCTTCTCTTCGATGCTGGTGACGGTGTTCATATCGTCAAAGGCAACGACGCCGTACCGCCGTGGGTCGCGGACCTTGTAGCCAAAGATGATGCCGCCTTCTTCAAGGCTGGCACAAGTCTGGAGCAGAAGGGAAAGGCCTTCGCCGTAAAAAATATTGTCGCCAAGGATGAGGCAAACGGAATCATCACCGATGAAGTCCTCTGCGAGGATAAAGGCCTGAGCAATGCCTTCGGGCTTGGGCTGAACCTTGTACTCAATGCTGAGGCCATACTGGGAGCCGTCACCAAACATAGCTTCAAAGCGGGGCAAATCTTCTGGTGTAGAGATAATCATAATTTCCCGAATGCCTGCGAGCATGAGGACAGACAGCGGGTAATAAATCATTGGCTTGTCATAAATTGGAAGGAGCTGCTTGCTGGCAGCGTGGGTCAACGGGTAAAGCCTTGTGCCGGAACCACCGGCAAGAAGAATGCCTTTCATAGTGATGTATCCTTTTGCAGCCGAGTATTTTACTTCACTTCTCTGCTGCTGTATCTTTCAGGGTGAAAAGTGCACAAAGTGCACGGTATGGCCTGCATTTTGTGTCCAAAGTATACGGTATTTTTTATGGCAACGAAACCCTGTTATAACTAAGGATTTTCCATGCCTCCATTCATTTCATTTCCGTTTATGTTGCTGGCGCTTGTTGGTCTTTTTCTTTTTGTCATTCTGCTCTTCTTTTTGGTGCAGATTGGACTTGTTACAGTCGCCTTCACCAAGCTTGGACTGACAGCGGGACAGGCTTTTCTGATTTTGCTTGCAACACTTGTGGGCAGTGGAGTGAACATCCCACTGTACCGTACAGGCAAAATGGTACAGGTGCCGCAAGGCGGACACCATGTTTTTCTTGATCGTTATGGACAGTTGCAGGCTCGCCCGCAAGAGATGGAGCTGAAAGACCAGATTGTTACTGTGAATCTTGGTGGCTGCATCATCCCTACGCTTCTCAGCCTGTACTTCCTTTCCAATATTGGTTTTTCCACGGGTCTTGTCATTGCCCTGATAAGCGTCGCGGCAGTGTGCTACGCCATAGCTCGCCCCATGCCTGGCCGTGGGATTGGCGTCCCGATGCTCATTCCCCCCATTGTTGCCGCCATCGCCGCGATGATCTTTGCTCCAGAAGGACAAAGCCCTCAGGTTGCCTACATCGCGGGCTGTATGGGCATTCTTATTGGCGCGGACATCCTGCACCTTCGCGACCCCAAGGTCTTAGGGTTGCTTGGAGCACCGCTTTTGTCCATTGGTGGCGCGGGGACTTTTGACGGAATTTTTGTAACTGGAATCATTGCTGTTTTGCTGGCCTAAAAGGAGTCTTTTTCATGACAACGCAGTACGCGGATGTGCAGCTCTCAATTACTGAATCTCTCCAGCTCTCTGTTAACGACAGGATATACCTCGCTCCCGGTTCCCCCGCCGGATCTGTGACGCTCACCCCTCAGCGTGACCAGCTCCCGGCCGTCGGCTCTCAGCTCGCATTTGGCGCAGGAAGCGGGCTTCGGGTTCGCTCTCTGTTCCATGCCCCCGCAGCAGGAGAACAGCCCTGCTCCATCGGCATGGTCTTTGACGCCGTGACTGACCTTGTTTTGCCCAAAGGCGAAATTTCCTGCCCCTGCACCAAGGAAGGCTTTAGTGTTGCGTGGATCATCCTCAGCGACAAGGGATCTCGCGGTGAGCGTGAAGACAAGTGCGGGCCGCTCATTGCCGATGCAGTTCGCCAGCAGCTCGACCTCTCCCTCATGCAGGGATATCTCATTCCAGACGACGAAGCGCAGCTTCGCCAGCTCCTCAGCGAGCTTGCCCATCTTCAAAAATTTGACCTCATTCTTACCAGTGGCGGCACCGGCGTTGGGCCTCGTGACATCAGCCCAGAGGCAACGCTCAAGGTCCTCGACAAGCGTCTGCCCGGCTACGAGCGCGCCATGACACTAGCCAGCCTTCAAAAAACTCCGCACGGAGCTATCTCTCGCGCTGTCGCCGGGACCATCGCCCAGTCTCTCGTCGTCAATCTGCCCGGTAGCCCCAAAGCTGTCGCCGAAAACCTCGAAGCCGTGCTTCCCACGCTCAAGCACACTATGGAAAAGCTTCAGGGGGACCCCTCCGACTGCGCCCGCCTTTAGAAAACAACAAAGCCCCCGCTCTCACGGGGGCTTTTCTTTGCGTGGCTTAGTATTCCACGACCTTATCAATCACAAGCTTCCACCCATTATTGCCAGGAGCAAGCTTATACTGAATCTGACGCGTTCCACCGCTCGGACCGGCGTTGCTGTCGCCAGCCTTATAAATCGGGAAACGACGCGCCAAAGAATTTTCCACTACAGCAAATTCATCATGTCCGCCGTAGCCATCAGACAGCTTTTTATCCGCCATGATATCCGGGAATCCAATCTCGGACATGGATTTCTTGTTATTCACCCCGTAGCCAACCACGGTGCCAAACGCCCCGCTGCCCGGCGCCGTTACGTAGATGTACAGCTCCGGCGAACCATCTGCGTTCAGGTCGCCAACTTCCGCGTTCGTAACGTATCCATAAATTTCCTGCTCAACTGCTCGGTTGTCTGCCTTCAATCCAGATGGCACAACCTTTACCTTGTTTTCACCACTCGGCGCGTTCGGGCACGTCACCTTGAACGTCACACCCTGCATTTTTAGCTCGCGGCTAAATGTCATGTCTTTCGCCATCGCCAGTGTCGACGTGACAAAGAACACTCCCGCCGCCAACGCTGCAACCATCCCTAGCCATCTGCTTTTATTCATGCTTGCTGTTTTTCGCATTTTCATCTCCTCAGTTTTATCCGTAAAATACCACGCTGCAACTTTTTTGCACAGCCTCTCGCGCAAAACGAGACTCCGTCTCGTGCTCTGCAAGGGGCGCCGGGCAGGCGGGATGTTGTTTTATTGGGGCGCTGCCCCAAGCCCTGCAAGGGGCGCT
>NZ_FUYA01000007.1 GCF_900167065.1 Desulfobaculum bizertense DSM 18034 | reverse complement strand
ATTCGCGTCAACCACTTTTTATATCTTTTTTTTTCAAAGTGCAGCGACGTGAACGAATTCGTTTCGTTGCTGCGGAGAGAGGTTCTATAGAAGCTCATCCTTCTCGTCAAGGGCTTTCCCAGATTTTCTCCTAAAAAAGCACATGCTCAGCGCCTCTATTTCAGTGCAAGCCTTGCTATACCTTTGCTGCCACCTGTTTCAGAAGCTTTTCCCATTCTGACCATTTTTCATCCTGAGGCAGAGCAAATGCCTGAAAATCGCGAAACTGAATCAGAAAATGATGAAGCATCAGCTCGTCGCCGTCCCCTTCTCCATATAAAGGATCACCATAAAGAGGATAGCCCGCATCTGCGCAATGCGCCCGAATCTGGTGACGTGCTCCCCGGCATATCTCCACATGAGCAAGAGTTTTCCCGTCGCGCACCTCAACAGGAGTCACAACTGTGGTTCGCACGGGATCCTCATCATCCTCACGAAGCACCCGAACCTTTTTCCGTTTGGCCATGTCCAGTTTCCTTCGCAGGACAAGCTCTTCCTCCAGCTCACCATGCAGCACTGCAAAATAATGTTTGCGCACAGCGCCAGCCTTTTCATCTTCCCGGAACTGCTCCCTACTCTCCTCACACAACGCCACAAGCACCACGCCAGACGTCAAGTAATCCAGCCTGTTCAGCAATTCTGCAAAACGATTCGGCCAAAAAGCGGGTATTGCAGACTCCATACATGGTTCAATTTTCCCGGCAATTGCCTGACTGTGAACACTCGACGGCTTATACAGGCCAGCCATGACACCTGTGCTTTGAGCAACAACCCGAACTCCTGCCGGAATATTTTGCATTGGAGACCGCTCCGGTTCCGTTTCCTTGAGTCGCAGAGCCAGCTTCTGCCCCGCGTGGACCCGGTAGGCTTTCGCACGGGGGTATCCATTTACAAGGATATCGTAGCGATCCCAGAGACGCCGTCGAAAGCGCAAGCTCTCTCCGGGAACCAAAACTTCGAGCGCAGCATCAAGACGCGCGCCATCCTGAGCCTCAAGAACTTCTTTTTCCTGATATTTTTTATCCATGAGCACTCTATAAACACTTCGGAACTTTCTGCCAAGCGCCTTTCGTTTTTTCCATAACAAAGCGCCACAGCAGTATTTTCACCTGCTGTGGCGCTCCCTTGTTCACAAAAAAATTCTGAAACGCCCTTCGCGGGCACTATCCAAGCTTGTTTATGAACCTATTTGAAAAGCCCAGGTTAATCTTGGCCGCATGACCATATCCAGAAAAACCCCGTCCTTTCTTTTTTGTCTTCTGAATTTCTTCACGCAGCTCAAAATGCAGTCGCCGCGCTTCTGTTGTCAGCTCACCCTGCAAATCCCGAAGACGATGAAGTTTTGCTGCCAAAAGCTGTAGATCAGAAGACTGCCCCTCTTCTGTCTCCCACGCTTCTCGCATCAAGGCTTCCCGCTGCCGAGCCAGTTCGCTCGTGCGGTCAACATCGCCCTCAGCAAGGCACGCAAGTTCCTGCTGCCCCAGCTCCAGAGCCTGATCCAAAAGACGAAGACGTTCAGACATGACTACGCAGCCTCTGCCTTCTGCTGGAGACGACCGCGAAGTTCCTCAAGAAGCGGCTGCCACTTGCCAACAGATGCCTGGAATTCAAATTCCAGCAGATCAGCAAGAAGAATCCAGTCTTCGTTTTCGCTTACTTCGATCATCTCACTAAACAGACTGGTGATCTCTTCGACGTTCTCTTCAACTCTTTCCATATCGGAAATGCCGGATTCGTTACGAAGCACAGAGACCATACTCAGGAAATCGCGGGTCACATCAATAAGGTCCTGATACATTTCCAGAGCTTCCGTATCCTCGCCGGAACGGAACAGCTCAGAAATGGTGCGGCTTGCACTTTCCATCAGCTGCAAAACCTTGCCAAGCTCGGAGGAAATATTCAGCGCAAACTCAGAGGAAGCAACGGAACGAATCTCAAGCTGCTTAACCTCTTCCAAAGAAATATCTTCCGCCTGATGCGGATACACCTCGGAGAAGCTCTCATTGTTCACCAAGACGTCAGTCACAATGCGATCTTTCAGGGAATCTCCACTGGCAACGTGCACCAGCAGTTCTTCCAGATTGCCAAAATTCTTTGCGTTAACATCGCTATTCTGCCCATCAATAACAATCATCTCTTCCTCCTTGTAGGAAAAATGTGCCCACGGCACGTGCATATGCCTAGAGAGTTTCAAGTTGCATGCCATTCGAAAGCAGCACAGTCTTCCAGACTTCCAGAACCTTCCGGTACCGCAGTGTTACCTGAAGAAAATTTTCAGGAGAGGCGGCAAAAACCTGTGACTCTTCCTGCCACAGCGCTCCCAGCACATGAAAGTGCGCACTTTGGAGTAACTCCGACGTTACCCGCTCGTAATTCATCATGACTTTCTGCTTGAGTGCCTCAACAGGACGCTGGAGAAGAATTTTCATTTCCTGTTCCAGCAAAAAGAAGCGCTGCCACGCCTGTTCAAGCTCTGTCCCAATTTCCTGAGATTTTTCCTGAGACAGGCCATGCAGATTCAACGGCTCATGCGCCCCACCTGTCTCGTCAAGAAACTGACGGTAGACCTGTCGCTGCATGCGTCTCCACGCCGTGCGATCCGTCTCCTCCAGTCCATTGAGTGAACGCAGGTCAATAAATCCATTTCCGTCTTCAATAGTCTCCCAGGCCCGCACCTGTTTCAGGCGCGACGCATCCATACTTTCGAGTCGCCTGGAATCGCCCAAAAGCTGCTCGACATACGCCAGCACATGCTCTGGAGACAAAATTTTGTGACACAAAAAATCTTCTGTGCATTCATATGAAATATGACAGGGGTGACACTCCATATTGGGTTCAAGGCACACCGCACCTGCGCGGTACGGTCCCGTATCCCAAGGTTGCGCAGTGCTCAGGAAAAGCGCACAGACCTTCACCCCAAGCCCCGCGGCGTAGTGCATTGTTCCAGTATCATTGGTTACAAGAAGCTCCAGCATGGAAAGCATAGCGCCAAGTTCTGTGAGACTGGTTTCCCCCACGCAATTCACCACAGGAATCTGTGATTGCTGGCAAAAAGTCTGGGCAAGCTCCCGCTCTCCCCCACTCCCAAGAAGTACGGGGCACAGGGAATATTTTTCCCACAGCTCTTCTGCTACCTGCAAAAAAGACTGTACTGGCCACTGCCGTCGGGCATTGCTCGCCCCAAGCTGAAAGCCCACAAACCCACGAGGCGTTTCTTCCAGTCCTGCAAAAAACTGCTCGCGCATCTTCTGACACAGCTCTGGAGCCGGGCGTTTCAAATCTGCGCTACCACCTGCCTCTCCCCGCTCTACCCTGCTCATCAGGTCGACAAGATTCAGAGGGCTATTCCTCCGGTTATGCGCCGCCGCAGTCAAAAAGGCGCACCACCGGGAACTGTTTGCCGAAAAGCCTTTTTCATCCAGGCAGAATCCTGTCTTGAAAGGCGCATTGATACTTTTCTGCAAAAGCCGCGCAGGCAGGGTAAAGGTCAGATTGACGACCAGCTCTGCGCCGAATTCATCCAGCACACCGTGCGTCCAGTTCCAGTATGCTTCAAGCGGAGATGCCCAGTGCTTTTCCAGCCCTGCAAGGAATTTCCCCGCTGGCAAAGGGAAAACCTCATCCACAAAATTCAAAAGCCGAGGCACCTGTTCAAAGCAGTCCAGGCACACAAAACCAACGGTATAGCCTTGATTATGGAGTCGGGAAACAACCGGCTGCGACTGGAGAATGTCTCCGAACCGGGTCAAATTGATGACGAGAGCTTTTTTCATCATAAAATCCATCACGCAAAGATACAGATTGAAAAATGAACAGTTGGCACTCTGTCAACTGTCGTGGCGCAGTTATCCAGCAAAAGATATTCAAAATGTGGGCCAAATTATAATCAATTCAAAAACTGTATTTTTCTTCACCCCTTGCTTTCTTTTCGTTGTTTCAATACTTTTAAGCCCTTGCTTCAAAACGCTGAAGCCATGCAGAGACTTTGACGGTGCGTGCAGATTTGTTTTTACGAGTGACAATCAGCCACAACTCTCAATCATTTTGGAGGATTCTTCATGGCACTTTTCACAAAGCAGGAAGCGCTGGACTATCATTCTCAGGGACACAAGGGTAAAACAGAGGTAATCCCTGTCAAACCCTGCAAAACACAGAAGCAACTCTCGCTGGCATACTCTCCCGGCGTTGCGCAGCCCTGCCTTGAGATTGAAAAAGACCCGGCACTGGCCTACGAGTACACAGGCAAGGGCAACCTTGTTGGCGTTCTTTCCAATGGTACTGCGGTTCTTGGCCTTGGTAACATTGGTGCTCAGGCCGGAAAGCCTGTTATGGAAGGAAAAGGCGTCCTTTTTAAGACCTTTGCAGACATTGATGTTTTTGACATCAACCTTGCAACAGAGGACCCAGAAGAATTTATTCGATGTGCAAAACTGATGGAGCCAACTTTTGGCGCCATTAATCTTGAAGACATCAAGGCCCCGGAATGCTTCATGATTGAGGACCGCCTCAAGGAAGAAATGAACATCCCGGTATTTCATGATGACCAGCACGGAACGGCAATCATCTCCGGTGCTGGCATGCTTAACGCCCTGAAACTGACGGGCAAAAAACCAGAAGACCTGAAAGTCGTCGTTTCTGGTGCCGGAGCTGCTGCATCAGCCTGCACCAAATTCTACATCAGCATGGGCGTCCGCAAGGAAAACGTCTTCATGTTTGACTCTCGCGGTCTTATCCACGCAGGTCGTACAAACCTGACTCCGCAAAAACAGTTCTTTGCCCAGTCCAAAGACTTTGGCTCCATGAGTGAAGTCATCAAGGGCGCTGACATGTTCCTCGGCCTTTCGGTCAAGGGCATCCTGACTCAGGACATGGTCAGCAGCATGGCAGAGAACCCCATTATTTTTGCGTGCGCTAACCCGGATCCAGAAATTACCTACGACGAAGCCAAAGCTGCCAGCCCGAACTGCATTATGGGCACTGGCCGCTCTGACTTCCCGAACCAGATCAACAACGTTTTGGGCTTCCCGTCCATCTTCCGTGGCGCACTCGACACCCGAGCCACCGCCATTAACGAAGAGATGAAGATCGCCGCTGCACAGGCGCTCGCCGACCTTGCCCAGACCGACGTTCCTGACAACGTCAAAAAAGTCTACGGAAAGGACGACATGAGCTTTGGCTATGATTACGTCATTCCGAGTGCTTTTGACGACCGCGTTGTGGAATGGGTTGCATCTGCTGTTGCCCAGGCCGCTATGGATACTGGTGTCGCAACGATTTCTCTGGACATTGAAGAATACAAAAAGAGCCTTCGTGCCCGCCTCGCGGCATCCCGCGAACGCGTTGGCTGTGTTGTCGACAACTACGGTCTCGACTTCTAGCACAGACTCACAGTATTCATTCCCCAGTTCGTATGCCCCTGCCCTCCCTCCGGAGAGCGGGGGCTTTTCTTTTGCGCACAAAAAAGCCCGGGCACCATAGAGCACCCGGGCATATTCGCTTTCTTTGCAGAGCTTCGCCCTGCCTGCGTCAGCTATCGAACCTTCACAGTGGGGAAGCGGTCAGGCAGCACAATGCCAGCCTTCTTGCGAAGGAATGCGGCACGGCTTTTGGCCTCTTCCAGCACAGCTTCTTCGTCGACAACCAGCACTTTCTTGTCCTTCATCAGCCATTTACCATCACACATGGTGGCTTCGATGTCAGAAGAGTGCATGGCATAGACCATTGCAGACACGGGATCATGCACAGGCAGAGTACCGGGGCTGCTGGGATGAACGACAACAAGGTCAGCCTTCTTGCCCGGCTCCAGAGAGCCAATCTCATCTTCCCACAGCATGCACTTTGCGCCGTTCAGGGTTGCCATCTCAAGCACGGTTTCCGCAGGAACAGCGGTAGGCTTGAGAGTACGTCCCTTGTGAATCAGCGTGGTCAGCCACATCTCATCAATCATGTCCATGCGGTTGTTGCACGGGGCACCGTCAGTACCAATAGACACGGCAATGCCACGGTCCAGCATCTCTGGAACAAAGGCAAAGCCCAAAACATTCATGGCTGCTGCCGGATCATGGGAGACTTTCACATTGTGCAAACGGAACAGGTCAATCTCACGGGGAGTCAGCCACACAGTGTGCACAGCAAGCAGGTTCGGACCAAGAGCGCCAATCTTGTTCAGGTGCTCAACAGTGGTCGCACCGCGAGTCTCCTCAACGTAGCGCACTTCTTCAAGAACTTCTGCACAGTGCATGTGGATGCCAACACCCTTTTCATCAGCAAGAGCCTTGGTGCGCAGAATCAAATCATCAGAACAGTTGAAAATGGTCCGCAGTCCGAACCAGACACGCAAACGGCCATCAGCTGCGCCCTGCCACTTCTCGTAGTGAGCAAGCTGTGTCTCGATGCACTCATCTGTCGAACGAACCCAGCCATCAGGCAGACCTTCGCCGCAGTCCATTGTGGACTGGCACAGCGCAGCGCGCAGACCAAGCTCGGTCACAGCGCGGCCCATGCCGTTGACCTTCTGGCCACCAGCTTCCGCAAAGGTTGTGACACCTGTACGAATCATTTCCAGACCACATGCCAAAGAAGACAGATAAGAATCTTCCTCAGTCAGGCTGCTTTCAAAAGGCCAGGTGCGTTCGTGGAGCCATGTAAGCAGGTCCACGTCATCTGCAAGACCGCGCTCAAGCTGCTGGGAAGTATGAACGTGCGTGTTCACAAACCCCGGAGTCACGATGCATCCCGTGACATCCATCACTTCTGCATCAGGGGCAATCATCTCTTCCGGGACAACGCCCACAGCCTTAATGCGATCATCTTCAACAAGAACATCACCATTTTCAAATGCCTGTCGTTCGGCATTCATGGAGATGATAAAACCGTTCTTCAAAAGTTTTTGAGCCATGTGTCTCGCTTCCTTTTCAGTAGAGTCGAATCGTCGTTTGCGAGCCTATTCTTTGTTCTCAGGCAGAATGAGGTTCAGAACAACAGCAGAAATAGCACCAACAGCAATGCCAGAAGCAACAAGGTAACGTACCAGCTCAGGAAGCTGATTCACGAGTTCCTTGGGCATAAGCACTGCGGCCAGCGTCAGCAGCACGGGCAGTCCAATCACCAGCATGTTTCGCTCGTCAAGTTTAATGCCCTTGACGACACGGAAGCCATTCATGGCGATAACAACGCAGATCACTGCGAAAACGCCATTGATGACCACACCGGGGATACAGGCGATAACGTTCATAAGTTTGGGCATCAGGCCCAGGAACATCAGAACCACACCGCCACCCATGATGGCCCAGCGGCTGGCAACACCGGTAACAGCAATGATACCAGCGTTTGTGGAATATCCGGTCACAGGTGTGCCACCAAACAGCGTGCCAAGCAAGCAGCCAAGGCCCTCACCAACAGCACCACCATTCAGGCGCTTGTCGTCGAGTTCCTGACCGGTGACAGCACCAACGGCAAACCATGTGCCTGTGGTTTCCACCAGCACAACAAGATAAATAAAGATAAGCGTCAGAGACGCAGAAAGGTCAAATTTGGGAGTGCCAAAGGGGAAAATCTTCGGCAGGGAGAACCAGGCAGCCTTGGTCACAGGGGAGAAATCCACAATGCCAAAGTATGCGCCAACAAGAGTACCGATTGCCATTGCGAGAATGACAGAGGTCAGGCGCAGGATGGTTCCAGCTCCGGTCACACGGGAGCCAATAATCATCAGGGCAACCAGCGCAACAGCCGCAGCAAGAGCCACGTAGCAGTTGTGCACAATGTCACCGGGAGCGTGATACACGCCATTCAGGGCAACAGGCATCAGCGCAATTCCAACCACCACGATCACTGTTCCGCCAACGAGCGGGGGGATGAAACGGCGCACAATGCGGCCAAGCATTTTGAAGGGCCAGCCCAGAAGTGTGATGAACACAGCGCCACTCAGAAGCGAGCCAAAAACCGTGGCAAGTCCCATTGAGTGGCCAATTGCCGCCAGAGCACCAATCGGGACGTAAGACGGTCCCTGCATGACAGGCAGACGAATGCCAAATCCTGTCTGAATCAGTGTCGCACAGCCTGCGGCAAAAAAGGTCATCTGAATAAAAAATGCTGTCTCAGAGACAGTCATGGAAAGAATTCCCGCGAGGACGATGGGGGCAATGTACAAATCCATCGCCAAGACATGCTGAAGGCCAAGAAGAAGGGCCTTACCCGGCGAAAGCGATTCGTTCACGCCAATGGTCAAGTGCAGTTCGCTCTGATTGCTCATTGGTACTCCTTATGGGTGATCGGCCGAAACGGCCTGGAAGCGGGCTTGCTACCCCACAGGACGAATTGCGTCAATTATTAAAAACAGCATATTTCTCCAAGTTCCTTCTATTTTTGGCAAAAGCAAAAAGACATCAGAAGGAACAGGAAATCTTTTATATCAGGCTTTCTCTTCATGTTGTCGCATGCTATTATAAGTCCATTATTTTCCCGTATGCGCGGGATTTTTGCTCTATGGACGATGCGCTGCCACGGCTCCACATCTGTTGGCATCCTCAAAAGTCGCATTGCCAGAGCCAAAAAAAACGCGCCCGGGTTTGGGGAAAACCCAATAAAACCGGTGTTGATCTGGCACATGGCAAAACAAGGACAATGTCAGATTCAACATACTACCATGGCAAAGGAGATTTTTATGAAACTGATGAGAACTTTGTTTGTCGCATGCTGCGCAGCACTGCTGGTCTTTGCTGCTGTTGGCTGCGAAAAGGAAGGCCCTGCCGAAAAGGCAGGCAAGAAAGTGGACCAGGCTGTAGAGTCCATGCAAAAGGAAGCTCCTGCTGATCAGACCGAAGACAAGATGATGCAGGAAGAAAAAAAGATGGAAGAAAAAACTGACGAGACGGCGATGGACGAAAAGAAGGACGGAGAGCATGAAGAAGGCCTCGGCGAAAAAGCTGGCAAGGCTGTCGATGACGCCTACGATGCAACCAAAGAAAAGGTTAAGGAAATGACCGAGTAGTCATTGCCGTCAAAACGTCCACAAGCCGTCCATCCGGACGGCTTTTCTTTTGCACGGCGACCACTCAGCCTGCCAGTTCCTTATGCATTGCCAAAACCAGGGCCCCGACCTCGCCAACGTAGCGCCGGGAAACCTTCCAGCCCTTGTGCTTGTAGAACTTCACCGCTTCCGTGTTCTCTGCATACACCTCCAGCGTTGCCTCTTCGTGCCCTGTCCCGGCAATGTGCCGCTCTGCAAAATCCAAAAGAGACGCTCCGCAGCCATGCCCACGAAAGGCATCGTCCAGCCACAGCAGGCCAATGTGCGAATCATTCACGATATGCACCAGCCCGCCAACGCCATCAGGATCACCGCAGCCCCTGTGCTCAGGAGGCTCGGCCAAAGACAAGGCTTCACCTGGGGTCGCCCTGTGCAGGACAGACACAAAAGTCCACTCCCGCCACAAAGTCGTGGCAATGATTCCGAGCCGTTCCGGAAAAAGCTCATCAGGGACAATTCCCTTATAGACCAAGGGCATCGTCCTGTTGAACATGGCAATGAGCACGGGAATGTCACGAGGAAGAGCGGGCCGAATAACGTAGTGTTCCTGTTCTGACATAAGAGTAACTCCAATAAAGAAAGGTGCGAAGAAGCACCAACGCCTCTCCGCACCTATCAAGGGGGGAATTGAAAGTCTACTTGTCCAGTCCCACAGCGGAGAGGTCTGGCTGTGCGTAGAGGTCTCCACCAAAGGAATCGTTAATGACGAGGACTGGAAAATCTTTGACCGTAAGCCTGCGTACAGCTTCCGGTCCAAGTTCATCAAATGCTATCACTTCTGCGGCAACAATGCACTCAGAAAGAAGCGCTCCCGCGCCTCCTGTAGCGCCAAAGTACACGGCCTTGTTTTCCTGAAGTGCAGCTTTGACGGCAGGACTGCGCTTTCCTTTGCCAATGGATGCCTTTTGCCCAAGCGCGTGCAGGCGGGGAGCAAAGCTGTCCATCCGGTAGCTCGTCGTCGGACCAGCAGCACCGATGGGCCGACCTTCTGGAGCGGGGCTGGGACCGACGTAATAAATAACGCAGCCTTCCAGCTCAAAGGGAAGTTCTTCTCCCCTGTCGAGCAGCGCCATGAGCTTTTTGTGTGCAGCATCCCTGGCAGTGTAGATAATGCCATTCAAAAACACGACGTCCCCAGCGCGCAGCTGGAGTATATCGTTATCCGTGAGTGGAGTCGTCAAATGATATTCTGCCATTAGATCGTTACCTCCTCATGCCGGATAGAATGACACTGAACATTCACTGCCAGCGGCAGGCTGGCAATGTGACACGGAGCCATCTCGATTTTTACCGCGAGGCATGTGGTTTTGCCACCGAGTCCCATTGGGCCGATGCCAAGCTTGTTTACATCATCCAGAAGCTCCTTTTCGAGCGCAGCAAGCCGCTCGTCCGGGTGCTGGTCATTCAGTCCCCGAAGCAAGGCATGCTTCGCCATGATCGGAGCTTTTTCAAAAGTGCCACCAATGCCTATGCCGAGCATTATGGGTGGGCACGGATTAGGACCAGCTTCTGCCACACGCCTGAGCACATATTCGCGAATGCCGGGCCAGCCCTGTGCAGGGGTCAGCATGGTCACTCGCGACATATTCTCGGAACCACCACCCTTCGCCATAAACGAAATCTTGAGTGAATCGCCGGGAACAAAGTCAAAATGAATAATTGCGGGAGAATTATCTCCCCTGTTTTCCCGAGTAAGTGGATCGCAGGACGATTTGCGCAAAAGCGCCTTGGCATAGCCCTGAATCATGCCATCTTCTATGGCCTGTTTCAGGCTGCCTTCGACCTGTACCTCTTCGCCAATTTCAACAAAAAATATAGCCAGACCACAGTCCTGACACAGAGGAACACCAGAATTTTCTGCTCGCTGAGAATTTTCCAAAAGCTGCCGGAAAATCTCACGTGCAGCGGGTTTTTCCTCATATTCAAGTTTCTCCCGAAACGCAGCTTTCACATCATCCGGGAGCGTTACGGCGCTATGACACACCATTTCCGTCACTTTTTTCTGAATCTCAGAAGCCTTTACACTACGCACACGGGACCTCCTTTCCACCTTTCCTCGCATGGTACATCAACGTACACCGGAACAGCTCTTGCCAGCGAAAGAACCCCTTCCCACACTGTGCAGAGCGCAATACCCCCGTTCCGATGCGGCAGGATGCTTCACTTGTGCAGTAGAGGCCATCCTGCGTACAGAACACCCCATATGTGAAACACCCTTTTATGTACCTTCACGCCGACGGGCCACTGTGTCAATATCATTTCTGTTTTTTCCTTTCAAAACATCATATCTTTCCAAGCTCTTGAACGGCCTTCACTGAACAGACAAACAGTTTCATCCGGGTACAAAAAAGCCCCCCAGAGGCAAAAAGCTCTGGAGGGCGGGAATATGCAGTTTCCTTGACTCTTAAAATTCAAGTTCAATGCCAAGGGGGCAATGGTCAGACCCCATAACATCAGAATCAATCCATGCGGCTTTGACATTGTCCCGAAGCTCTTCGGACACAAAGAAGTAGTCAATACGCCAGCCAACATTCCTGACTCTGGCCGCGGTTCTGTATGACCACCATGTATACAGGGCTGGTTCCTGATCAAACATCCGAAGCGTATCAAGGTACCCGTGCGCGACGAGTTTATCGATCCACGCCCGTTCAATGGGCAAAAAGCCTGTGGTTTTTTCATTGTCCTTGGGACGGGCAAGGTCAATGGGCTTGTGCGCCGTATTAAAATCACCGCACACGACAATGGGCTTTTTCTTGCGCAGCTCTTCCGCGTCTTCCAGAAAGGCATCATAAAAGCCAAGCTTATACTGGAGCCTGTCGTCACCCATGCCACCGTTCGGGAAATAGATATTATAGAGGTAGAATTCCTCAAATTCCACACAGACCGTCCGTCCTTCGCCGCAGTAACTTTCATCAGCAAGGCCAAAACGCACCGACAGCGGAGGAATTTTGCTCAAAATCGCAGTTCCGGAATAGCCTTTCTTACTTCTGGCAGGATTCCAGAACACATCCCACCCCGCAGGGTTCCGCTCGTCTTCCCTGAGCTGGGAAGGGTCCGCCTTGATTTCCTGCAAACCAACAAGATCCGAATCTGACGAATTCAGCCAGTCCCAAAAGCCTTTTTTCTGAATGGCCCGAAAACCGTTCACATTCCACGAACGAAGCCTGTAGTTCATGCCACTCTCCTAAAGCACTTTGAGTTCAGCCCGGAGCACTCCGTCGACAAGGCGAAATTCAACATAGCCACCATCAGCCAGCATTCCGGGATTGCACACCAGAGTCTCCCCCAGCATGTCCGTGCCTCGGGCTTCATGAATATGACCACACAGGCATACCGTGGGCTGAGCCGTTTCGATGAATTCCCGAACAGCCTGACTGCCAACGTGCATCCCATTGGGCAATGCATCAACAGCGGTATCACGCGGGGTATCGTGCGTCACCAGCAAAAGATTTTTCCAGTCCGCTACCTTGGCATGCGTTTCCCGCAACCACTGCCCCAGAGTCTCTTCCGGAGCCTCACATGGGGTCGCAAACGGCGTCGTGGACGAGCAGCCCACGCCCATAACTCCAAACTCCGGTGTGCACTCAAGCACGTTCCGATGCAGGCTGATCTGCTTTTCCTCCAGCCAGTCAATCAGGGCAAAGTCGTCCATATTGCCAATCTGGGCGAAAATCCGGGGATGTACTGTTTGCATTTTTTCCACAACCTGCTGCGCTACGGCCGCACCATGCGCTGTTGTCAGGTCTCCGCTCACAAAAACGGCTTCTGCCTCTGCAATATTCGGAATTTCTGCCAAACGCTCTGGAGCGTCGTGAATATCACCGCAACCAATCCAGAACGGTGTCTTTTTCGTCATTTCTGATCCCTTTCAAGTCTGCAAAAGAAAGTGTATAGTCTCGCTCCATGTGACGAGGTGGGGAAATGCCTTTCCCCTTCGGAGAAGACTAGTACAAAAACTCCAAACCATAAATACCTGAACACATGCACCCCACGGATACACACAAATCCAAGCTACGAAAAAAGCTTCTCGCCACCCGCGCCGAACTTGGGCCTGCGGAACGGGCACACAAAAGCCTCCGCATTCTTTCTGCCCTTCGGTCAACCCCACAGTGGGCCTCCGCCCGCGAAGTTCTTCTTTACATGCCTATCAAAAATGAAGTCGATATACGCCCAGTTCTTGACGAACTCTGGGGAAGAGGCGTACGGCTCCTGCTCCCGCGCTGCAGGCCCAAAGAACCGGGCCAAATGGACATCGCCTGCGTCACCGCAAGTCAGGAACTTGTTCCCGGCATGTATGGGATTCAGGAACCATGTCCTGAGCGCTGCCCAACTCTTGAAAAATGTGCACCAGATGTCATACTTGTACCCGGCGTCGGATTTGACCTGACCGGTGCCCGGCTTGGCTTTGGTGCTGGATTTTATGACAGGTTTCTCGCTGGAAACTGCGCCAGCAATGCAATACGATTTGGTCTTGCCTATGAGTTCCAGCTTGTGGAAAAATTCGAGGCAGACCCGTGGGACGTTCCCATGCACGCCATCATCACAGAGGACAGAATTATATGGACTTGAACTACATCCCTTTCAAATTCCCTGGACTCGACTCCGTCCATTGCTATTTTGGCACCCGAATGGGTGGGACAGAAAAGGGTCCATTTGATAACGCCAACATCTCTCTCGAGGTCGGCGATAACCCGGATCACGTGATTGGAAGCCGCCGCAAGCTTCAACAAGATCTGGGTTTT
Source organism: Desulfobaculum bizertense DSM 18034 (assembly GCF_900167065.1). Taxonomy (NCBI): domain Bacteria; kingdom Pseudomonadati; phylum Thermodesulfobacteriota; class Desulfovibrionia; order Desulfovibrionales; family Desulfovibrionaceae; genus Desulfobaculum; species Desulfobaculum bizertense. The sequence goes on along the minus strand of NZ_FUYA01000007.1, from coordinate 181,604 downwards.
GAAACGTGGCAGGAAGTGCGTCAGGTTCATGGTCCGCAGATGATCTTTGAACCGGAACCGACCCGCATTGACGTCGAAGGCAGCATTGAGGCCGACGGCATTGCGACCTCTGAGCCAGGCCGCGCGCTGGTCATCAAAACCGCAGACTGCCAGCCTCTGCTCATTGCCCACGCCAGCGGGAAATACGTTGCAGCCCTGCATGTCGGCTGGCGCGGAAACTCCCTGCATTTTCCGACAACAGGCGTCAAAGCCTTTTGCCGCGAGTATGACCTCCCGCCCGAAGAAGTCTTTGTTGTTCGAGGCCCAAGCCTTGGCCCTGCATGGAGCCAGTTCATCAACTTCAATGACGAATTCGGCAAGGCATTTCAGGAGTACTTTGACCCAGACACCGCCTCCGTGGACCTCTGGCAACTGACCAAAGACCAGCTTCTTGCAGCAGGTATCCGCCCCGGCCACATTTTTCGTCTGGACCTGTGCACCTACAGTCTGCCCGAAATGTTCTTCTCATACCGGCGAGACAAGACCTGCGGACGCATGGCAAACCTCATCTGGATTGAGAAATAGCCCAACTTTTCCCCAAAAAAAGGCTGTCAGCGTATGCTGGCAGCCTTTTTTTGCTTTTTATCAGAAGCCCTACTGTATTCCGTAGGACTTGAGCTTCCGGGAAAGATAAGAGCGTTCAAGCCCGATGGACTCTGCAAGCCGGGTAATGTTCCCATTGCATTCCTCAAGCTTCTGCTGGAGGAAACGGGCTTCAAACTCGGCACGTGCAGCCTTAAAGTCCACAATCCCCATATCCACAGAGCCGTTTTCTTCGGTTCCCGTACTCAGGTCAGGCGTGGCCTTGAGGTACTCCGCGGGCAAATCTTCTGGTCCCACTTCGTTACCGCCATGCATAATCAGCATACGCTCAACAAAATTCTTGAGTTCTCGCACATTGCCCGGCCACGGATAACGCTGGAGCTGGGCCTTTGCGTCATCTGTAAACTGCATGGGCCGGAAGCCATGCTTCCGCGTCAGGTTGGCAATAAATTCATCAATCAGGAGTGGGATGTCGTCTGAGCGGGTCCGCAGCGGCGGCACCTCCAGCGGAAAAACGCGCAACCTGTAATACAGGTCCTGACGAAAGCGCCCTTCCTTAATCTCGCTTGGCAAATCCTTGTTTGTTGCAGCAATCACACGCACATCAACAGTGATGGTCTTTCGGCCACCCACCTGCTCAAACTTCTGTTCCTGCAAAATACGAAGAATCTTTGCCTGTGTTTTCAGACTCATGTCGCCGATTTCGTCAAGGAAGAGCGTGCCCTTGTTTGCCAGCTCAAACTTGCCCGCCTGAGCCGTATCAGCGCCGGTAAACGCGCCTTTGACATGGCCGAACAGTTCGCTCTCAATCAGCTCCTCAGGAATAGCGGCGCAGTTCACAGCAACCAGCGGCTTGTTGTGCCGCTTACTCTGCTGGTGAATGGACCGGGCCACAATTTCCTTTCCTGTGCCATTCTCACCAGTGATAAGCACCCACGCATCTGTGGGGGCAACCTGATCGATCTGGCGGCGAAGCGTGCTAATCACAGAGGACTCGCCAGTCAGCCCGTGCGGCTGTTCTGACTCAATGCGCTCCTTGAGTGCCCGGTTTTCCTGCTGAATAGACTGAAATTCACAGGCCTTGTTGACGCTCAGGATAACTTTTTCCAAAGACAGCGGCTTTTCAATAAAATCAAATGCGCCTTTTTTGATTGCAGTCACAGCCGTTTCAATATTGCCATGACCAGAAATCATCACCACTGGCATGTCTGGAATACGGATCTGAGACTGGTCCAAGACCTCCAGCCCATCAATACCCGAAAGCCAGATGTCGAGCAGCATAAGCGACGGCGTCTGTGTTTCCAAAAGCGCAAGCGCCTCTTCTCCACTTTCCGCCTCAATGACGTCATAGCCTTCATCTTCCAAAATGCCGCGCAATGAAAAACGAATGCCCTCTTCGTCATCAACAACAAGCACAAGATTACTCACAGTCCTCTCCTCTTCCTGTTTCTATGCAGGCTGTGCGCGCAGCAATCCCTGCTCCCCCAAAACCTGACACAACGCGTCACGAAGCTCAGGATACCGGAAATCAAACCCACACTGTAACAGCCTCTCAGGCCAGGCCCGCTGGCTGGCGAGAAGCATTTCTTCGGCCATCTCTCCAGCACCAAGGCGCAACAGCCACTCTGGAACCCGAAACCATGACGGACGCCGGAGTGCGGCACCAAGCATTTTGGAAAACTCTTCCATGCACACGGCCCCCGGAGCACACAGATTAAAAGCTCCCTCAGCTTCATCCCGTTCCACAAGAAAGGTCAACGCCTCGACTTCGTCACGCAGATGAATCCATGACAGCCACTGCTCCCCAGAGCCTATGGGACCACCAAGACACCAGCGAAAGGCCGGGAGCATAGCTCCAAGCATTCCACCACCAGCGCCAAGCACCGCGCCAGTTCGGGCATAGGCAACGCGAACACCACGGGTCGCAAGCCGGGAGACAGAAGCTTCCCAGTCTTCACAGACCTGCGCCAAAAAGCCAGATCCCGGCGCCGAGTCCTCAATGATTTGGTCATCGCGCAGTGACGCATCAGCCCCATACAGGCCAATCGCAGACCCCTGAACCAAAGCTTTCAGTCCAAGGCTGGAATTTTCCACTGCCGCCTGAACAGCTTTTCCCGCCTTGACTCGACTGTCGCGAATCCGGCGTTTTTTCTTTTCAGTCCAGCGGCCAGTCCCAATATTCTCACCCAGCAGGTTTACCAGCGTTGCAGGCCGCCTGCCATCATCCAAAATCTTTGCCAGTTCGTCAGCGTCCCTGCCGTCCCAGTGGGCCGCAACAACTGTCTGACCAAAAAGCTGCTCAACCTGTTTGGTATTTCTCGACGTCACGACAACGTCAAAACCACGTTCAACAAGTCGAATACACAGCCGACGACCAATGAATCCCGTGCCGCCTGTGACGACTACGCGCATGGTCTGCCTCCTTCGGAAAGGTTCACCATTTCTCTCACCTATACCGGAAGTTCAACAACAAGCGTTGTTCCATGCGGCTCCCGCGGCATCGCTCGCACATATCCATGATGATCGCTCACAATGGATTTGACGATTGTCAGGCCCAGACCAGTCCCACCCTTTTTACGAGAAAAGTATGGTTCAAAAAGTCTTGAGCGCTCTTCCTGCGTCAGGCCTTCGCCACTGTCCTGAAATTCCAGACGGACCCAGCCCAGCATTTTGTCGCAGGTCACAACGATGTCGACGGAGGGGTCATTCTGCCCCTTCACCGCATCCACGGCATTAGTCAGAATATTTATGAAAACCCTGCGAATACCTTCCTTGTCAAAGCGAAGGCGGGGAAGGTCCTCTTCCATATCCAGAGACCAGCGCACAGAGCTGTGGCTGTTTCTGAACATGGCTGTGACTTCCTCCAGCACAGGGGTCAAATCACCAAGCTTCAAATCCATCTCCGGCAGTTTGGCAAAGGACGAAAATTCCTGAACCATCTGCTGGAGCTGCTCAACCTGACTTACAATAAGCTGCGTGCTCTGTGTGAAGACAGGGTCTTCAATGTTTTTCCCAAACTTCCGCTCCATACGCTGGGCAGAGAGCTTAATGGGGGTAAGAGGATTCTTGATTTCATGCGCGATACGGCGGGCCACTTCGCGCCATGCCGCAACGCGCTGCATTTTCTCCAGCTCGGTGATGTCTTCAAACACAATCACCAGACCAGACTTGGCACCGTCCGAACCCATCAGGGTCACAGCGTTGACCAAAAGTTTTAACTCCCGGCTTCCAAGGCTTACGGTCAGCTGCCGCTGCCACTGTGAAGCAGGATTCGAGGCCATCTGTTCGATGACTTCCTTGAGCATCCCTGCGTATTCGCCATACAGCAAATCCAGAGGACGCTTGCCAACAATCAGCGAACCATCCAGCCCCAGCATGGTCTCTGCGGCCCGGTTCACTGTGCTGATGCGCTCGTCCTGATTCAGAGAGATAACACCAGCCGTAATGTTGTTCAGAAGTGCCTCAATATAGCGACCTCGCTGCTCAAGCTCCGCATTCTGCTGCTCAAGCCGGTCATTGACCTGCGTGAGCGTCGTTCGCGAAACCTGAAGGTCTTCGGCCATTTCGTTAAAACTTTGCACAAGAAAACCCAGCTCGTCGCTCGAAGAGTCCTCAAGCCGAACGGCAAGGTCTCCGCGTGCAACACGCTGGGTTCCATCGGCAAGGGCCTGCACCGGAGCCGAAAGCTCCTTGGCCAGACGCATACCAAACCAGATGGCGCCCATAACAATAAGCATGGTCACCACACCAAGCAGGACATACAGCGCCAGTTTCCACTGGTGCTTCATCGTTCGAATCTGCTTGTACTGGCTAATGCCGTGCACAATTTTATCGAGCTTGTACAAAAGGCCATGCCCAATGCTTTCACCCAGCACAAGGTAGCCAGTCTTTCCTCCATCAACCGGAAGCAGGCCAATGACCATATCGGCCTGGGAACCAGAACGAACTGTCGACCAGAACTCCGGCTTTTCCGAAAGACTTTTCCAGTTGACCTTGTCCCGAATGTCTTCCCAGATTCCACTCCACTCTTCGTTTGCATGCCAGTTCTGGGGCGAAAGGTCAGTTGAAATCACGCCAATCAGCGTCAGATCATACTCCTCCCGCTTGTCCTTCAAAAAGGCATCCATTGTTTTTCCGCCCCATGCGAGGCGACGGTCCAGAATCCGCTGGAGCACAAATTTTGATCGGCGCTCCAGACGTTCCTGTGACGAGGCATAAAACGCCTGCCCGACTTCCAGAGCCTGCTCCAGAGAGTCTTCGACCTGCGTCTTAAACCAAAAATCAACGGACGTTTGAACAAACTTGGCGCCCATGGCAAACATGAGCATAGTGGGGACTATAGACAGGGTGACAAAAGAGATCACAAGGCGGGACCGCAGCTTGGACCCAAGGACATTGCGCCGCCGTTCCAGCACAAGCTTAATGACATTGCGCAGGACAACAAAAATAACGGCGAAAAGTATAATAACATTGATATTAAACAGGCCAAGGAAGATAAGGGAATTGATGTCGCCAAAATAACGCAGCTCAATCCAAGTCAGCACCACAACAAAAAGGAGCGCAACCGCAGCAAGAGCAAGCTCCCGCTGGCGACGTTTTCGCTCACGAGTTGTTCCCGTGCCAACCTTAATCCATTTTTTCTGGGCCGATCCGGACTTTTTTTCCGACATGCTTCAGGTCTCAGTAGCTAAAATCAAGCTGATAGTTTGCCAGCGGGTACACATCCCACGATTTGAAAAAGACCACATACTTGAGCCAGGCAGGAACGTCTTCGCGCTTCATCCGAATTTGCAGATCCAGCCGATAATTCGTACCCGGCTGGAGCGTTTTCCACGGTCCCAGCACAAGCGAGACTCGCCCCCAGCCCTTTTGCAACAGCCGGGCAAGCGAAACATCTTCCAATTTTTCAGAAGACCCCGGTAGCTGCATGACGTATCGTTTCCCAAGGGCATCATAGCGAAGTTCAGATTCCCACTGTGCTTCGGCCACGGTATCATCAAACCACAAGGTCTTGATGCCCGAGACACTGCCCCGGCTCTGGAGTATGACTGGAGAACCGCTTTCAAGCACATCCTGAAGCGGTGCTAATTCATCCAGCCGAACGCCAAAACGCACAGTGATTTCACCCTGCTGGTTATCCAGCACAAGATTGCCCAGCTCCAGCGTCTGCCCAAAGGCAGGACGGGGGCCAAGACTCGCCCCAAGGAACAAACACAACACAAGGCAGAACACCGGCAGGCATGCCAGCAGGCGGGACTGTTCATCACTCGCAGACAAATCGTTCTTACATATTGTGGACATCGGGCAAATACCTCAAGGGCTTCGGAACCAGTACGAGAAGAGATTCTGGCGAATACACGTTTTCCGGGCTTGAATCTTGGCAATATCTCTGACAAGTAAACCAAGGCCAGACCTTTGACAATAATTCCCCAAAACAATCCAGAAACAGTCTGGTTATATTCACGACATGCGAAAAATCAAATGCATCTGGGTAGGAAAACTCAGGAAAAAGCACTGGCAGGGTGCTGCCGAAGAATACCTGAAAAAACTGGGACGTACTTTCCCCATAACCGAGATTATACTGAAAGACGCTCCCGGTCATCTTGAAGGTACCGCAAAAAACGAATGGGAAGGGAAAAAAATTCTGGAGAAAATTGATTCTCAGGATTTTCCCATTGCCCTTGATGAGCACGGCCAGTGCATCACATCGGTCAAGTTCTCAAAACTCTTGACCCAGTGGACAGAAGATCCTGCAACGTCCCCATGTTTTATTATTGGTGGAGCGTACGGACTGTCCAAGGATGTGCTCAGCCGCTGCCGCTATACCCTGAGCCTTTCTCCCATGACCTTTCCCCACGAGCTGGCGCGGGTTCTGCTGCTGGAGCAGCTCTACCGGGCAGACAGCATCCGCAGGGGCACGCCATACCATCACATTTAGTGCGCAAGTGCACGCTTTTGCACAGCGCAGACGTGGTCGCGAGCTTTACCCCGCGGACGGTTTATGGCATTTCACATTCTCACCTGATAGCAGGAGGAACTATGGCCCTTCTGGACATGGAATATCTTGAAAAGCTTGAGGCGTATTTCACCTCTGGCGATTTGAAATTTGATTTTGAAAACGGGGATGAGGACAAAAAGTTCGCCATTCTCGAATTTCTTGAAAAGCTGATGGACGTCGCCGAACTGGCCGACGAGCAGGCCACCAAGCTTATTTTCAAGGACGGTTATCTGGAGATGCTTTCTGGAGTAAAGCCCCAGAAATAGCGCGTTTTATCCCCCACGGAATATGAGGTCGAGCTGAGAAGTTTCCAGCCCGGCGCTTCAGTCATGGATGTGGGGGCTTTCTCGTTTGCCAGAATGATGCACACACCATTCTGCGTCAGATGTGGCGCAGCAAAGGCGAGCACTTCTGGCCACGGCCGAAACGCGCGGCTCAATATCAAATCCGCTGGGAACAGCTCCTGCGGAACGTCTTCGACTCGGCACCCAAGCACATCCGTCTGCGCAAGCTTCAGGCGGGACAGCGCATAGCGCATAAATGCAACGCGCTTCTTGCGGATTTCGACCATGCGGTACTCCCCAGCGTTCCAAAAAACGCGAAGCGGGATACCGGGCAGTCCTGCTCCTGCACCAAGGTCAAAGCAGTTTGGAGCTTCGGGCAGAGGCAGGCTCTCAAGGTAGTCTGCAAGATGCCAGCTGTCTGTAATCAGGTCAGACATAACGCGGCGCCAGTCATTGTGGGCAACGAGATTCATAGCCTTGTTCCATTTGAGCAGTGCTATGAGATACTCGGACAAAAGCCGGGCTTCATCCTGAGCAAGGGTGCGGCCAAGGCGTCTGGCCACATTTGCGACGTTTTCGGGGGTAGGCTTTCCCATGACAATCCTTTAAAAAGAAGTGATTCGACTTGCGGCAGGCAATGGCACAGGCAGAACCGAAAAGCAAGCCTTGGCCATCAGGCTTGACAGGCTGTGCCCAGAAAGCTACGCCGCCGTGCGACACACTTTAGTGGAGGACACGCCATGAATGCAACGAATCCGCTCACTGCGGTTATTTTTCCCGGTCAGGGGTCTCAGGTCAAGGACATGGGCCGCGAGCTTGCAGAAGCAAGCAGCGATGCAATGTACCTCTGGCAGTTGGCAGAAAATGTTTCCCAGCTCCCCCTGCGAGAAATTTACTGGGGTGGAGACAACACAGACATGGCAGACACCAAGGCCCTCCAGCCAGCCATGACCGTTTGTGCCCTGAGCCTGTGGATGCATGCAGAAAAGCGCATCAGCGCAGACTGTTTTGCTGGCCACAGCCTTGGCGAATACCCCGCCCTTGCTGCGGCAAAGATTCTTCCTGTCGAAACCGTGCTCGCACTGGTTTCCCTGCGTGGCCGCCTGATGGGCGAAGTTGCCAAAGAGGATGAAGGCATGACCGCCATCCTGCGCACCCCGCTCAAAAAGGTCGAAGAAATTGTCGCAAGCGTTCGCGAAAAAAGCGGACTGGAGCTGAGTGTTGCCAACTACAACACCCCGTCCCAGTTTGTTTTGACAGGCAAAAAAGAAGCTCTGACCGCTGTTGCTGCGCTGGTCAAGGAACAAAAAGGCCGTGCTATCCCGCTGCCTGTCTCTGGCGCATTCCACAGCCCGCTCATGGCCGAGGCTGCCGACGAGCTGAAATCCCAGCTTTTGGCTGCGGACTGGTCACAGCCAGAAAAGCCTGTATATTTCAACGTTACCGCAGGTCCCGAAGACAATCCGGAGCGAATCCGTGATATCATGGTGCAGCAGATGACCTCCCCGGTACGCTGGATTGAGATTATTACAAACCAGTATAATGCTGGCGTCCGCACCTGGTACGAGCCGGGTCCCAAGGGAGTCCTGACCAAGATGCTCGGCCAGACACTCAAAGGCGTTGACGCCGAATGGACAGGGAAATCCCTCGACAGCACCACGGCCATCCTTGAGGCCAAGCCTGGGCTGTAGTCCACAATACTGAACCACCTAACGTGCCCCATTTTGTGGGTGACACAGCGAGAAGTACATGCGTGCACACGACTATTTAAAAAAACTGCTTGAAAAATTTGTTGCTGACAACGGCTACGAGTGGCCGGAAAAGGCAAACATCGAGACCCCAAAAGACCAGAAATTTGGTGATCTTGCCACCAACCTTGCAATGATGCTGACCCGTCAGGCCAAAAAAGCCCCACGCGACATCGCCGCAGCCATTGCAGAGTCCATTTCTGGTGATGCTCCCGCCATTTCCAAGGTTGAAATTGCAGGTCCCGGCTTTCTGAACGTGACCTTCACTCCCGAGTTCTGGCAGGAAACCATCAGTGAAGTTGCCAAGGCTGGTGACAGCTTTGGTACCTCCACCCTTGGCGCAGGCAAAAAGATTCAGGTGGAATATGTTTCCGCCAACCCCACCGGTCCCCTGCACATCGGCCACGGTCGTGGTGCTGCCGTTGGTGACAGCCTCGCCCGCATCCTTCGTGCTGCTGGCTTTGATGCACGCACCGAGTACTACCTCAATGATGCTGGCCGCCAGATGCGTATTCTTGGAAACTCTGTCTGGGTCCGCCTCCAGCGCCTGCTTGGCACTGAGGTTCCCGATCCGGAAGATTTCTACAAGGGTGACTACATCATCGACATTGCCCAGCAGGTTCTCGACGAGAACGCAGGCATTGCCGAGCTTCCCGAAAACGAAATTCTGGACATCTGCCGCGAAACAGCCATGAACACCATTCTTGATGGTATCAAGGCTGACCTTGCCGACTTCCACGTCGAGCATCAGGTCTGGTTCTCCGAAAAGAGCCTTGTTGAAACCGGCGCTGTCGAAAAGACCTTCAAGCGTCTCGAAGAAAAAGGCCTCGCCTTTGAAAAGGACGGCGCTTTCTGGTTCAAGTCCACAGAATTTGGAGACGACAAGGACCGCGTCCTTCGGAAGTCCGACGGCTCCCTGACCTATTTTGCGTCTGACATTGCTTACCACGACAACAAGTTTGACCGTGGCTTTGACAAGGTTGTCGACATCTGGGGCGCTGACCACCACGGTTACGTTCCCCGCATGAAGGCTGCGGTTGAAGCTCTTGGCCGCGACCGCGATGACCTCGAAGTCATCCTGGTCCAGCTGGTGAACCTGCTGCGCGGTGGCGAACAGATTGCCATGTCCACACGTGCAGGACAGTTTGAAACACTGGCCGACGTGGTCAAGGAAACAGGTTCTGATGCTGCCCGCTACATGTTCCTGTCCCGCAAGTCCGATAGTCATCTGGACTTTGACCTTGAGCTGGTCAAACAGAAGACCATGGACAATCCGGTCTACTACGTGCAGTACGCACACGCCCGTATCCACTCTGTCATGCGCAAGGCACAGGAACGTGAAATCGTTCTTGGCACACTGAGCGCAGAGCAGCGTGCCCTGCTGAACACTGACGAAGACCTTCGCGTGCTCAAGCTTCTGGCCCAGTATCCCGACATCGTGGAATCTGCTGCCAAGGGTCTTAGCCCGCACTTCATCAGTTATTATATGCAAGAACTTGCAGGAGCTCTCCACCGCTACTACCATGCAAATACTATCCTTGGAGCAGAAAGCGCCGAACTGGTTCAGGCACGCCTGCACCTGCTCATGGCCGTTGCACAGGTTATCCGCAATGGTCTTGGCCTGCTTGGTGTTTCTGCTCCTGAACGCATGTAAAACAGCACACACCCGTTCCCGACGGTACACGAGGAGCAGTCAATATGGGTCTTAGCCTCAAGTTTGGCAAAAAAGACAAGAAAAAAAATAACGGCACCAGAAAAAACGACAGCAAGGAATCAGGCAAAGAGCCAAAGCGCTACACAGTCTCGTTTTCCCTTGCCGGTGTTATTTCCCTCTGCGTGCTCACCCTTGTCGCCCTGTCATGGATTTTTATTCTCGGGGTCCTCGTAGGCCGTGGCTACAAGCCAGAGAAAGCAGTCCCGGAACTTGAGCGCATTATGCCCCAGCCTCAGGAGCAGGCTCAGCCTGAGCCGCCAAAGGTTCTCAAGCCTGAAGAACTGGAGTTCTATTCTGACCTGTCTGGCAAACAGCCAGAAAAAGAGCAGGCTCCAGAAAAAACACAGGCTGTTCGCACTGCGCCAAAGAAAGCACCAGCTCCAGCTCCCAAACGACTTGAGGAGCCAAAGCGACCTGAAAAGGTAAAGGTGACAGTCAAAGTCAGAGAACGCACCCCCGGGGTTCAAAGCTACCGCTTTACCTATCAGGTTGCCTCGCTCAAAAATCACGAGGCCGCCCAGCGGGTACAGAAAAAACTCTCTGGTCTGGGACTGAGTTCCAGCATTCAGACTGCCAAAACCTCCAAAGGGACATGGCACCGCGTGCTGGTTACCATGAACGGAACAGATCAAGACGCCGCAGCACTGCGCAAAAAACTGGGAAGCGTTGGCATATCCAAACCCTTCCTGAAATCTCGCAAAGCGCTGTAGCACACAGACGACACAAAAAGCCCGGAGTTCGCTCCGGGCTTTTCTTTTTTTATAAAGTACCGCTTCTTGTTCCTGCTCAAAGACAAGAATATTCAGAAATCCCGCCGCTATTGCGTAAGCAACGAAAACCCCCTTCACTTCGCGCCAAATCCATATTATGTGTTTCGTCTTGTTCTTCTGTGCGTCGTACTCCCGACAGCATAGAGCACTCCCAATCCATGTTAAGGTATACCATGACAGAAATAACCCGCCCCTGGCTTCAAAGTTACGACAAGGAAGTCAGCGCGACCATTGATTGCGAAAATATACCAGTTTTTGGGTATCTGGACCTTGCGGCCAAAAAGTTTGGCAAACGCAAGGCCATTGTGTTCAAAAACTGGAGCATCACGTACAAAAAGCTGCTTCACAAAAGTGAAGTTCTTGCAGCGAACTTCCGTAACCTTGGCATCCAGCCCGGAGACCGTGTCTCCATCATGCTCCCAAACCTGCCGCAGACCATTCTGTCGTACTGGGGAGCACTCAAAGCTGGCGCCATTGTGGTTATGACCAATCCGCTCTACATGGAAACCGAGCTGATTCACCAGCTCAACGACGCAGAATGCGACACCATGATCGTTCTGGACCACCTCTGGCCCAAGATCGAAGCTGTCCGCGACAAGCTCCCGGTCAAGCGCTTCATCATTGTCCGCATTTCTGACTGTCTGTCCTTTCCGCTGAATTTTCTTTATGGCTTCAATGCCAAGAAAAAGAAGCTCTTCACAGACGTTCCATACGAGCAGAAAAACATCATTCGCTGGAAAGATCTGCTCAAGGGCAAAGAGCGCTACAGCCGTCCCCCAACAGATCCCAAGGAAGACTTGGCCCTGCTCCAGTATACCGGTGGAACCACGGGTATTTCCAAAGGCGTCATGATTACGCACCAGAACATGACCGCCAATGTTCAGCAGTGCCACCAGATTCTTCATGCGATTGGCAACAAGCACGAAACCTTTGTTGCCGTCATGCCCTATTTTCACATCTATGGCCTGACCACCTGCCTGAACCTGCCGACATCCATTGGCGCCACTATGGTGCCCATGCCCCGCTTTGATCCTGCGGAGCTGCTTGGCACGCTCAAAAAACGCAAAGTCTCCATCTTCCCGGGTGCACCTGCCATTTACTCAGCCCTGCTGCTCCAGAAACACGTTTCGCCCAGTGACTTTACCTCGGTGCGCTACTGTGTTTCCGGCTCTGCCCCAATTCCGGTAGAGATTCTTGAGCAGTTCAAGGCCATCACCCATGCGGACATCATTGAAGGATACGGACTGACCGAAGCGTCTCCGGTAACCCATCTGAATCCGCTGGTTGGAACCAAGAAAAACGGGTCCATTGGTCTGCCCTTCCCCTCCACTGATGCCCGCATCGTGGATATGGAAGTCGGCGAACTGACGCTGGCACCGGGCAAGGCCGGCGAACTGGTTCTGCGTGGGCCTCAGGTCATGCGTGGCTACTGGAAACGTCCTGACGAAACAGCAAATGCCGTGCGAAATGGCTGGCTGTACACAGGCGACATCGCCACGATGGACGAAGAAGGCTACTTCTACATTGTCGACCGCAAAAAAGACCTCATCATCACCAGTGGCTACAACGTGTACCCTCGTGAAATTGATGAAGTCCTGTATGAGCATCCAAAAATCAAGGATGCGGTCGCCGTTGGTATTCCTCATCCAGCCCGTGGCGAAATCATCAAGGTCTATGTCGTCCTGCACAGCGGCGAAAAGATGAGCGGAAGCGATGTTATTTCGTGGTGCCGCAAGAAGCTCGCCAAGTACAAGGTTCCACGCAAGGTGGAATTCCGCCCCGAACTTCCCAAGACGCTGGTCGGCAAAGTTTTGCGCCGCGCCCTGCGTCAGGAAGAAGAGGAAAAAATGAAAAAAATGGCAGCCAAACGTGCAGCACGAAAAGCTGCAAAGGAAGCCAAAGCCGCCAAAGAAGCTCAAGAAGCAGAAGGCGACAAGTAACGTCAAAACTAAACGGCCAGCTCCCACGTGGAACTGGCCGTTTTTTATGCGCACTGCCTCAAAGTTTAAAAATGTGTTGCAATCTGCCGTGCGGCTTCCAATGCCTGCTCTTTGTTTTCATCACGCTTGTCAGGTCCCATCATCGTGCCTTCCACAGCCACAGACTCCACATCAGTGATTCCCATAAAATTCAGCATCATTTCCAGATATGGAGACTGGTGGTTGTAGCCCTCTGCCGGAGTACCGGGGATATACTCCCCACCCCGTGAATACACGACCATAGCCTTCCTGCCCTGAACCAGACCATGATATCCACCATCTTCTGCCACGCCAAAGGTGTAGCCGGGCTGGTTGATAATATCGATATACTGCTTGAGGATGTACGGAACGCTAAAGTTCCACATCGGCACAGCAAAAAGATAGCGCTTGTGAGCCTTAAATTCTCCAATCAGCTCCTCAACTTCTTTCCACGCATTTTTTTCTGACATGGTGTGTTCCAGACCATGCATGATGTTGTACTTTGCCTGAATCCGAAATCCGTCAAAACTCGGCAGCCCAACTTCAAACAGGTTCTTTTCTGTCACCAGTCCTCCGGGATGTGCCGCAAGCCAGATTTTGACAAACTCATCAGCAACAGAAAGCGAATGGGAGCGCTCGCCCCGTGGAGAAGCCTTCACGTACAGCAGACAATCCATGCAAACCTCCTCTGGTCAGCTTCGCAAACTCACATAAGAGTCAAGTATACTTTTCCTGAGTATTTCTGTTATGACAGGGAGAAGCATATTCTGTCAAAGTCCAATATTTATTCCACCGGGGCAGAGAGGAGGCGATTTGATGACGCAAAAAAGCTTTCCGAACAGGACTCTTGCACGACGTTTCTGCTGGCAGATAGTCTGCTGCATTCTTTTTTTCATTTTCGCCATGTGTCTTCTTTCCCCACAGGCACATGCACGCCAGCAGAAAAGCCCAGCTAAAATTCTCGTCATCAACTCCTATCACCGAGGTTATGACTGGTCCGACAAAATCATGCACGGCATAGAAAAAACCATGCAGCGCGCAACGCCCTCCCCTCAGCTCTACTTCGAATATCTCGACACCAAGCGGACCCCACCAGAAAAGGCCTTCCGCATCACAGAACGCCACCTCAAAGACAAATACACCCGCACCAAGTTTTCGCTCATTATTGCCACGGACCATAACGCCTTTCACTTTGCCCTGCGCGAACGCAAAAAATTCTTCCTGAATATCCCGATTGTCTTTTGTGGAATTGATGCAGAACTGGCCGCAAAATATGAAAAAGACCCGCTCATCACGGGTGTTGTCGAAGAGCGCGATCCCGAAGGAACGATTTCCCTCGCTCTGCACCTCTACCCTGAGATGAAGCGACTCGTCGCCATAAGCGACACCACAACCACAGGACAAAACCTGCTGGCATCGGTGCGCACAACCATGAAAGAAAAACACCCCGACCTCGCCTACAAGGAATTTGTCGGCTTCACCGCTGCCCAGCTCAAGCGACGGCTGGCGGCCCTGTCCGAAGGCTCGGTCCTGCTTTTTGTTTCTGGTTTTTTAGACAGTGAAGGTCAGGCCCACTCCCTTCAGGAAACCTTTCAACTCATCACATCGTCCACCACACTTCCGGTTTTTACTCTGGTTGGCACGTACCTTGGCTACGGCGCACTTGGTGGAGAGCTGCTTAGCCCAGAGCTTCAGGGCGAGCACGCTGCACACAAAGCACTCCAGATTCTTTCTGGCATCTCGCCCAATGATCTTGCCATCGACATGACCAGCCCGGTGGAAATCGTTCTCGACTGGAATGCCATGGAGCGTTTTGGAATAGCCCAGCAGGATGCTCCAGAAGGGAGTATCATCAAAAATTCTCCAGAGTCTTTTTATGAACGGTACAAGAGCATTATCTGGACAACTCTGGCCATTGGCATTGGGCAGCTCATTATCATCATTGCCCTGCTCTTCACGACCATCAAGCGTCGCATCGCCGAAAAACTTTTGCGGGACAGCGAGAAAAAATTCCGCCGTATTTATGAAAACATGCGGGAAGGATACTTCCAGGCAGAGATGGACGGCACGCTTGCGGTCGCCAATGACGCGCTTTTACGCATGACCGGCTACACTTCGCCCTCAGAGGTTGTCGGAAAACTTGTTCAGGATGTTTTTTATACAGACGTCAATGTCCGCCATGCGATTCTGCGTCAGGTCATGGAAACAGGAGAAATGATAGGACAGGAGATTCCCCTCAAAAAAAAGGACGGGACTGTATTTGTGGCGGACTGCTCCATCCATCTTATTTATGATGACAATGGGAACGCTATCGCCACAGAAGGACTGATTCGCGATATTTCCCTGCGCAGAATGGCTGACGAACTGCTCATCGAGTCCGAAAAGATGTCGAGTCTGTCGCAGCTTGCGTCTGGCATGTCTCATGCGCTGAACAATCCGCTGGGGGCAATCCTGCAAAGTACCCAGAACATTCAGCGACGGCTTTCTCCAGAGCTGCCCAGCAATGAGCCTGTGGCTCACAAATGCGGAACCAGCATCGAGAATATTCATAATTATGCCAAAGAGCGCGACATACTTCATATGCTCAACGGCATTTTCCTTTCCGGACAGCATGCAAACAGCGTCGTCGCCCAGCTCAGCAGTTTTAGCCGCCACTCCAAGGGCGGACGCAGCCGCTATGATATTCATGAAATTCTTGCCGACAGCCTCACCCTGTCCAAGCATGACTACAGTCTGCATCGCGACTTTGACTTCAAAAAGATCAACATCGTCACACACTACGACAACAGCATTCCCTCCGTAAGCTGCATCGCTCCAGAAATTCGGCAGGTCTTTCTCAAACTTCTCATTCACTCTGCCCAGTCAATGTACGCGACACAGGGAGCAGGCACCCCCACCATTTCAATCACAAGCTTCCGAAGCTCCCCCACGAGCATTGGCGTCAGCATTGCGGACAACGGGCCAGGCATGACAAAAGAAACACTGAGCGAACTCTTTGCGCCAAAAGCTGGTGGCCGGGCCAACAGCCTTGGCCTTGCGGTGGCAAAATACATCATTGAGGATCATCACAAAGGCACTCTGGACGTGCAGTCCGAACGAGGAGAAGGCGCAACGTACACGGTGACTCTCCCCATCACCGAAGAAGAGTCACCAGACGCCCAAGATGACGCAGCCAGTTCAGACACTCCCGCAGAATAAAAAAAACGGCCCGGAATTTCCGGGCCGTTTCTGTTTCATCATATGTCGAAGCGAACTACTCCGCGTCGAGGAATTCCTGCATTTTTGCACAAATTCCATTCATATCCAGACCAAGCTTGGCCCGAAGCTCCTTCTGCTTGCCATGTTCCACAAAGCCATCAGGAAGCCCAAGGCGATGCACGCGACAGTGTTCCAGAGCATCATTATCTGCTAAAACTTCCAGCACGCCAGCACCAAAACCGCCCTTGAGGACATTCTCTTCCACAACGAGCATTTTGGAGAAACGCCCGGCCAATTCAACAAGCTGCTGTTCTGCAATAGGTCGGATAAAGCGGGCATTGAACACCGCAACCTTTTTGCCTGTTTCCTTTTCCAGCTTTTCTGCTGCCAGACGAGCTGGATGCACACGACTGCCAATAGCGACAATCACGCCGTCTTCGCCATCACGAACAAGCTCGCCAAGGCCAAGAGGAAGTGGTTCAGGCGCATCATGCAATTCAACGCCAACACCAGCCCCACGCGGATAGCGCAACGCCACTGGTCCCTCATGTTTCAGGGCCGTCACCAGCATTCGCTGTAATTCGGCCTCATCAGCCGGAGCCATAAAGAGCAGATTCGGAATGTGGCGCATAAAGCTCAGGTCAAATGCACCGTGGTGGGTGGGTCCATCTTCTCCAACCAAACCACCACGGTCCAGACACAGGGTCACCGGAAGATTCTGGAGACACACGTCATGCACGATCTGGTCGTAGGAACGCTGCATAAAGGTCGAGTAAATGGCAACCACAGGCCGGAAGCCCTCCGCGGCAAGACCTGCTGCAAAGGTCACAGCGTGCTGCTCACAGATTCCCACATCCACAAAGCGCTCCGGATACGCGCTTGCAAACTGGTCAAGGCCAGTTCCTTCGGGCATTGCCGCCGTGATGGCAACAATACGTTCGTCGGTCTTGGCTTCCTTGACCAGTGTTTTCCCAAACACGCTGGTATAGCTTGGTGCCCCGCAGGGTCCAAACTTCTTGGCAAGACCAGTTTCCGGCTCAAAGCACCCAACACCATGAAAATAGGTCGGATTGTTTTCTGCGGGAGTATAGCCCTTGCCTTTTTTGGTGAGCACATGAACAAGTACCGGTCCAGACAGGGTCTTCACCTGCTCAAAGACCTTGGTAAGCTGCTCAATGTTGTGCCCGTCAAAAGGTCCAAGATAATTAAAGCGAAACGCCTCAAACAACATGCCCGGCGTAAAGAAGTGCTTAAACGCCTCTTCTGACTTTCTGGCATAGGTCGCAAGATCGCCACCAATCTTTGGCACGGCCTTGAGGATACTCTCCACATCCTTTTTGAACTGGACGACCCACTTCTTGGTCAGGTTACGGGACAGGAAAGAGGACAGCGCACCGACGTTCTTGGAAATCGACATCTCATTGTCATTAAGAATGACAGTCAGGTCTCCATGCAGGCCACCAGCCTGATTCAGCCCTTCATAGGCTAGACCAGCAGTCATGGAACCATCACCAATCACAGCAATGACCCGGTTATGCTCCTTTTTCAGATCACGTCCATACGCAAGCCCAAGAGCCGCAGAGATAGACGTGGACGAATGCCCAACACCAAAGGCGTCATACGGGCTTTCGCTTCTTTTGGGGAAACCGCTCAGTCCGCCCTGGGTTCGCAGTGTATTGAACCTGTCGGCCCGGCCTGTCAAAATCTTGTAGGCATAGGCCTGATGCCCCACGTCCCAGACAAGCTTGTCTGATTCAAGATCAAAGGACTTGAGCAGGGCAAGGGTCAGCTCCACCACGCCAAGCGACGGGGCAAGGTGCCCGCCCGTATGCGAAACGGTCTGAATAATAAGCTGTCGAATTTCTACTGCAAGCTGACTCAGTTCCTGCAAGGAAAGGCGCTGTACGTCCGCAGGCGTCTTAATGCGGGAGAGTAAACTGTTTTGAGTTAACGGTGTGACGTCCATGCCGGTTCCTTTTCAGTCAGAGGTGATTCGCGAAAATATCAGTTGCTTGTCCTAGCAGGCACGCTGCACAACATAGGCAGCAAGCCCACGCAGGAATTCACCCTGCGCACCAGCAAAGTCCTTGATGGCAAGGCAGGCGCTGGAGGCCATCTGAATGGCAAGGTTTCGGCTTTCGTCAATGCCGATCAGGCTCGGATAAGTGTTCTTGCCCTGAGCTTCATCACTTCCAACAGGCTTGCCCAATTCTTTTTCATCGCCGATCACATCAAGCATGTCGTCAGCAATCTGGAAGGCAATGCCAAGATGCTTGCCATAATCAATAACCTTGGCAAGTTCCTCGTCTTTTGCTCCAGCAAGGATAGCACCAGAAAGACAGGAGGCAACAATCAGTGCGCCAGTCTTGAGCGCGTGCATGTGCTGCAGTTCACCAAGAGCAACATCCAGCTTGCCCGTCAGCTCCATGTCGACAACCTGTCCACCGACCATACCATTAGGACCAGCACCATAGGCAAGCACGGAAGCAGCCTGAAGCACACGCTCTGCGGGCACGCCCTGCACATTCAGCATCATGCTAAAGGCTTCGGTCAGCAGCCCGTCACCAGCCAGAATAGCCGTTGCTTCGTCGAACTTCTTGTGATTGGACGGCTTGCCCCGGCGCAGGTCATCGTTGTCCATTGCAGGCAGATCGTCGTGGATGAGCGAGTAGGTATGAATCAGTTCGATTGCCGCAGCAAAGGGAACCGTCACGTCAAAATCAAGGCCATAGTGCGCAGCAATGCTCAGGCACAGAGCTGGACGCATACGCTTTCCGCCTGCGAGCAGGCTGTATTCCATTGCGTCCTTGAGTCGAGGCTCAATGCCACGGTCGGCAAAGCACTTTTCCAGCTCTTTTTCGACAGTGGTGGAGTAATTTTTCAGCGTCTTTTTTATATCAACACGTTGTTCAGTCATGTTCTTTTTCCGTATGGAATTCCTTCAGTCCCTCTTCTGTGAGAAGACTGACTTCGTTTTTGGCCTGTTCCAGACGCCGACGGCAATCCTTGGCCAGTTTCACGCCGTCCTTAAACAAGGTGACGCCCTCTTCCAATGGCAGGTCCTCTTTTTCGAGGTCCTGCACAATCTGCTGCAACTTCTCAAGCTGCGTCTCAAAATTCTGCTTTTTGCGTGGTGCCACGTGCTTACTCCCGCGTTGTGGGAACACCCTTGCCAGCAAAAATAGGCATGGCATCGACCATGTTTCCCATGACCGAGAGGCCAAAGTGCAAGTGCGGCCCTGTGACTCGTCCAGTTGATCCAACCTGACCAAGAATCTGGCCAGCAGAAACAAACTGCCCTTCTTTCACATCAATATGCGACATGTGGCAGTACAGGCTCACCATACCCTGTCCGTGGTCCACAAATACCGCATTGCCAGAAAAATAAAAATTCCCAGTTAAAACAACTTCGCCCGCAGCGAATGCTTTAATAGGCGTTCCCTTGGCTCCGCGCAGGTCCACACCGCGGTGTGGTGCTCTTGGTTCGCCATTAAAAAACCGGCGAAGTCCAAAGGCGCTGCTCATAGAGCCAGGAACAGGTCGCACAAAGGGGCTGTCCCAAAAGCGTTCTGGAGAGCGACGGGCAAGCGCGGCTTTCATCAGCTTTTTTTCGCGATAATGCCGATCAAGGCTTTCCTTGCTCAGATGAACCATCTTTTTGGCAACCTTGAGGTGCTGCTCTGGGAAGGTCCTCGTCGAAACCTGCACAAGCTGAGTCAAAACCTGTGTTTTGCCCTGCGTTGCAAGCTCCACGCGCAAGCGGTACCCTCCGGCTTTTGCCCCAAGACCTACCCCAAGGGCAAACCAGTTTTCATAGTGCCCGTCAATGGGCCGCAGCACAGGCGACAGCTCTTCACCAAGCCATGACACTTTGACCCGCCGTGCCTCCCGTGGGCAGACAATCTTTACAAAAAAAGCTTCTCCCACTGAAACACTTTCTGGAGCAGAAAGAACAGCTCCGCCAGCAGAGGCCGCAGAGGCCAAGGCCGGGAATGCGCACCATCCGGCCATCACCGGAAGACTGCCAAGAAACGCCCGTCTGGAAATCATGAAATTTTTATCTCCTGCGTTTTGCTGTTACCTGTGCGGCAAGCTCACCATCACGCACGGTGAGGGAAAGCTGCTCGCCCTCCTGAACCTCATCAACACTTCGCAAGAATCGCCCTGTTGCGTCGACGGTAATCAACCCATAGCCGCGTTCCAAAGGCTTGAGAGGATCTCGGCTTTCCAGCCTGTCCTGTGCAAAAGCCAGCTCCTGCATCTTTTTGTCCAGAATCAGCCCAGCACTCCGCTCAAGTCCCTGTACAGCAGCTTCAAAACGTCGCTCCCGATCGCTCAGCTCTCGCGGCCCAAAGGAATCACTCATGCGCTGTTCACAGCGACTCAGGCGCTGAGAACTCCGATCCACAAGAGTGCCCACGTTCCGCTCCAGAGCACGCAAGCTGTCCGAGAACCGCTCCAGAAGTGCATTGAGCCGCCGCCGAGGGGACAGCCACGACACCGCTTTTTCTGTATGCTGGAGCTGACGTTCGAACTGAACCAGACGCTCACAGGCACGCTGAACCAAGCGGCCTTCAAGGGCATCGATGTCCTGCATCAGGGCATCACGCTCTGGCCACAGCATCTGAGCCGCATGCGTCGGGGTTGCCGCGCGGGCATCAGCCACAAAATCCGCCAGACTTGTGTCGACTTCATGACCAACACCAGAAAGCACAGGGACAGGCGACTGAAAAATCGCATCTGCAACGGCTTCGGTATTGAATGCCCACAGGTCTTCGAGTGAACCACCACCGCGAATCACTGCAACAAGCTCGGCCCAGCCATCGCTGGCCACCTGTCGCAGGGCCGCAGCAATCTGAGCAGGTGCGGCATCGCCCTGAACAAGTGAGGGGTAAATGCGAATTTCGCAGCCCCAGCCACGCTCATCGGCAATACGCAAAAAATCTCGTACTGCCGCGCCAGTAGGAGCTGTCACAACAGCAACCCGTTGCGGATGGTACGGCAATGCGCGCTTTCGCTCGGCGTCAAAATAGCCTTTTTCAGCCAGCATTGCCTTAAGCCGTTCAAACTCAAGATGCAGCTGACCAAGCCCCTGCTCCTGCACCAGCTCAGCAACAAGCTGATACTGACCGCGTGCGGCATACACATTCAGCCGCCCAGCACAAACCACCTCCTGCCCTTCTTCGAGCTGAGGCTGGAAGCCTTCTTCATAGACTTCGCCAGTCAGCGGGTCGACTTCACCACACTTGAAACAGCGCTGGTTCCGCTTGAACCACACAACAGAAAGCTGGGAATTTGCGTCACGCAAAGAAAAATAGATATGCCCGCTTCGGGGGCGGGTTACATTGCCGACCTGTCCCTTGACCCAGATAAATGGAAACTGGCTCTCAAGGACATCTCCAACAGCACGGGTCAGCTCTGAGACCTCAAAAATGTGCGGCATACGTCCTCCCTGCAGGCAGGTCAGAAAGGGGGACTTCCGCACAGCACAATGCCGCGGAAGTGCCCCTCTATATCATAAGAAAGCAGTACTAGTCCCGAGCGGCCTTCCAGCCGTCCAGCACCTTCTGGTAAAAGTCCTTGAGTTCTGTTTCAAGGTTTTCCAGAGAAAGCTCTGTTTTTTCGCCAGTGCGACGGTCTTTCACTTCGACAATGCCATTTTTCAGGCCCTTGCCGCCGACGACGACCTGCATGGGCAGGCCAATGAGATCAGCGTCCTTGAACTTGATGCCAGGGCGCTCCTGACGGTCGTCCAAAAGCACACTCATGCCCCAGCCTTCCATCATTTTCTCAATCTCTTCTGCCTTGCCAAGGATGTCTTCCTTGCGCGGGTCAAGGCAAAGCACAGTTGCGTCATAAGGAGCAACCGGCGGAGGGAAGCAGATGCCGTCATCGTCGTGGTTCTGCTCAATGCAGGAGGCCACAACACGGGACACGCCAATACCATAACAGCCCATAATCATGACCTGTTCCCTGCCGTTCTCGTCAAGGAATGTCGCATTCATGGACTTGGAGTACTTGGTGCCAAGCTTAAAGACATGACCAACTTCAATACCCTTGGGCAGTTCCAGAGCACCGCCACAGTGCGGGCAGGGGTCAGCGTCGGTAATCATGCGCAGGTCAATGAACGCCTCGACGTTGGCGTCGCGGGCAAGATCAAGATGCAGCACATGCGTGTCAGCCTTGTTTGCTCCTGCAACGTAGTCGTTTGCAGCCATCAGTTCGCTGTCTGCGATGATGCGCTTGACCTGTTTCAGACCAACCGGACCAGCAAAGCCAACCGGAGCACCAGTCCATTCCTGAACCTGCTCAGGGCTTGCCAGCTCTGGCTCTTCGTCAGCGTTGAGGTAATTCTTGAGCTTGATTTCGTTCAGCTCGCGGTCACCACGGACCAGAGCTGCAACAGGCTCGCCATCAACATTGAAAAGCAGAGTCTTCACAATGGCAGAAAGCGGCACACCAAGGAATTCAGCCACTTCTTCAACGGTGTGCTTGTCCGGGGTTGCGACCTCTTCCATTGCAGCGCAGCTCTCGGTGCAGGGAGCAAAATCACCCTTCACTTCGGCCTTTTCCACATTGGCGGCGTAATCGCAGGACTGACACACGGCAATGGTGTCTTCGCCAGTATCAGCAAGCACCATGAATTCATGAGAGAAGCTGCCACCAATAGAACCGGAGTCAGCTTCAACCGGGCGGAACTTCACGCCAAGGCGGGTAAAGATACGCTTATATGCTTCGTACATGGCGTGATAGCTTTCATCAGCACCAGCATCGTCGCGGTCAAAGGAATAGCCGTCTTTCATCATGAACTCGCGGCCACGCATCAGGCCGAAGCGAGGACGGATTTCGTCACGGAACTTGGTCTGAATCTGGTACACGTTCAGCGGAAGCTGACGGTAGGAACGCACTTCACCACGCAGCAGGTCAGTAACGACCTCTTCGTGTGTGGGTCCAAGGCAGTAGCCACGGCCGTGACGATCCTCAAAGCGCAAAAGCTCTTTGCCATAAAAATCCCAGCGGCCAGTTTCTTTCCACAGGTCAGCAGGCTGCACTGTGGGCATAAAAATTTCCTGAGCACCAGCACGCTCCATTTCCTCGCGGACAATGGTCTTGACCTTTTCGAGGCTGCGGAGGCCCATCGGCAGATAGGTGTAAATGCCAGAGGTCAGCTTGCGGATCATGCCCGCACGGACCAAAAGCTTGTGACTCACGACCTCGGCATCGGCCGGGGCGTCCTTCAGAGTAGGAGCATACAGTTTGCTGAAACGCATTCAGTTTTCCTCATTTCGACGTTCTAGGAGAAATTTATCCAGTTCCTCAAGAAAAGCAGGGATAAGATTGTCATTCCCCTTCACTTTTCGGATGACCTTGCCCTTGCGGAAAATGATACCAAGATCACGCCCGCCAGCAATGCCAATATCTGCCTCGCGGGCTTCGCCCGGACCATTCACAACGCAGCCCATAACCGCCACGGTAAAGACTTCCGTCACATGGCGCAGATGGCGTTCAACCTCTTCTGCAAGGTGAACAAGATCAATCTCGGTGCGTCCGCAGGTCGGACATGAAACAATTTCCGGTCCTCTGGCCCGAAGACCAAGAGAACGCAGAATTTCCCATGCAACGCCCATTTCTTCAACGGGGTCAGCCGTCAGCGAAACGCGCATGGTGTCACCAATGCCTCCAGCCAGCAAAATGCCAAGTCCTACAGAAGACTTGACCGTGCCCCGGGTCAGAGTGCCAGCTTCGGTCACTCCAATATGCAAAGGATAATCACAGCGCGTTGCCAAAAGCCGATACGCAGCAATGGTATTCAGGACCGAAGATGACTTGAGAGAAATCTTCGTGTCGTAAAAATCTCGTTCTTCCAAAAGGCGCACATGCCCCAAAGCGCTTTCGACCATAGCCTCCGGGCTTGGCCCGCCAAACTTTTTGAGCAGGGCTTTTTCCACGGAGCCAGAATTAACGCCGATACGAATGGGGAGCTGTGCAGCTTTTGCCGCCTTGACCACAGCATCAACAGCCGATTCGCTCCCAATGTTGCCCGGATTGATGCGCAGGGCACTTATGCCTGCGTCCACAGCAGCAAGAGCGAGCCGGTGGTCAAAATGAATATCTGCAATAAGCGGAACAGGAGAACGCCTGCACAGCGGCTCAAGCGCCTTTGCCGCGTCCTCATCCAGCACAGCAAGGCGAACAATCTCGCAACCAGCCTGAGCCAGCTCGTCAATCTGGCGACAGGTCGCCTCAACGTCTCGGGTGTCCGTATTGCACATGCTCTGAACAACCACGGGATTGTTGCCGCCAATCGGAACATTTCCAACATGAACAACGCGCGATTTGCGACGCGGCATCAGTGGTGTGTAATCCATATATGTGCCTCCCTGGAAGCGTAAACCTGTTATCCGATTTCCTTTCACAAGCCAAGTTGCTCCCCGCCCTCGCAAAAGGGCAAAGCAGAACCCGGCCCCAAGGATACGGGCAAAAGAAAAGGACTCCAGAGCTGGGGTCTTTTTTGTTTTCCTGATTTGTGTGCGAAAGGGATACCGCAGGCACAGGCACCTGACAACACCACGGGCATGGCAAAAATCGAAAAAATTTCAGCTTTTTTTGAAAAAGTGCTTGACGCCCGGTACCGAAAAACATAAATCCCTTTTCGCGCCAACGATGTGGGCCCGTAGCTCAGCTGGATAGAGTGCCTGGCTACGAACCAGTAGGTCGCAGGTTCGAATCCTGCCGGGCCCACCACTTCGACAAAGACGCCTCGAAGCACGCTTCGAGGTTTTTTCTGTCCCGAAAAGGCGCGGTCAGTTTTTTTGAAAAAAGCTTGACGACAGGGGATGAAAAACATAAATCCCTTTTCACGCAATACGACGTGGGCCCGTAGCTCAGCTGGATAGAGTGCCTGGCTACGAACCAGTAGGTCGCAGGTTCGAATCCTGCCGGGCCCACCACGCCAATTCAGCCTCGAAGCTTTTGCTTCGGGGCTTTTTTTGTATGCAATGCTCCCCGCCTGTCTTCTCCCCTTTTCTCAGCCTCCCCTCCCCTGCCCGACGGTTCTGAATGACTTTTCATTTTCTCACTGCTATTCTTTGGCTGCTCTGCAAAACCGTTTTCAGCAAAAGGGGTGTGCGTATGCCACACAAAAACGCTTTTCTTTCCTCTGCACTGTTTCTTGTCCTGAGTCTCTTTTTCTGCCTCGTGAATTCTGCAAATCTTCCTTTGGCTCACGCAGGCCAGCGCGCTCAGGTCAGCAAAGGACAAAAACTCTATGTCCCTGTCTACTCACATATTTATCACGGGGTAAAGAGCCGGGCCATTCAGCTCAGCACGACCCTCAGCATTCGCAACACCGACGAAGTTCACCCCATCATTCTCACCAGGGCGAGCTATTACAATACAGAAGGGAAACGCATCCGTGACCATGTGAAAGAGCCTGTCCTCATTCCGCCACTTGGGACGCATGAAATCATTGTGCAGCTCAGGGATACCAAGGGTGGCTCTGGAGCAAATTTCATAGTAGAGTGGCATTCTGACAAGGGTGTTAACGTCCCGGTCGTCGAAGCGGTCATGATCGGAACCGAATCAAGTCTCGGTATTTCCTTTGCCCGCCCGGCGCAGGTTTTGGGTGATCCAGACAGGTAAGCGTTCCTTCTTATTCGAAAAAATATCTTTTTTTGAAAAAAGTGCTTGACGCTCAGGGATGAAAAACATAAACACCTCTTCGCAACAACGACGTGGGCCCGTAGCTCAGCTGGATAGAGTGCCTGGCTACGAACCAGTAGGTCGCAGGTTCGAATCCTGCCGGGCCCACCACGACGATTCAGCCCCGAAGCTTCTGCTTCGGGGCTTTTTTTATGCGTCAGACTCTTCTGCCAAATTCAAAGGGCAGACTGTGCCCTCCCGAAGAGGCAAATGAATCACAAACTTTGCCCCGCCCCGCGTGGAGTCTTCGACAAAAAGCCTCCCGCCAAAGCTCTGGACCAGAATAAAATAGCAGACCGCAAGACCAAGTCCGGTTCGGCGTTCGGCTCCTGCTGAACCTGCCGTAGTATAGAACGGTTCAAATATCTGCTTTCGATCTTCTTCCGGCACCCCCGGCCCTGAGTCCTCCACCTCAAAAACCAGCACCTCATCCTGCACATAACTCCGCAGGCTCAGCACAGGCTGAATTTTCTGTTTCTTACCCAGCTCACCCATTGCCTGAACCGCATTTCTGCACAGATGCTGCAACGCCTGTTCAAAACCGCTTTGACTCACCGGCACACAATGCTGCGACTCGTCAATGTCAGTTTCAAAACGAACATTTTTCCCGCCGTACAGCTCATCAAGTTCAACGTCTTCCCGTATCAGCTCGACCACATTCCGCACAGCAAGCGGGACATCACACGACACACTGTTGTCTGACTCCCACTTTCCGAAATCCAGCAAGCCCCGCACAATAGACGCAGCCCGGCCGCCAGCCTGCCGAATGGCTTCGAGCATCCGCAAAACGCCCCGCTCATCAAGATAGCCCTGCAAGACAGGCAGCTTCATCCCTATCTGAGAAGCCACACGAGTATTCGCAGGAAGATTGGGACTAAGCCGCCGCTCAATATTTTGTACGCTTTGGATAATCACACCCAGCGGATTATTAATTTCGTGCGCCATGCCAGCAGCAAGCCCGGTCAGCGAACGCATCTTTTCCGTTTGCGCTCCGTGCTCCAAAAGCCGACGCGCTTCTGTTACGTCTCGAACAATGGCCAGCACATACTGCTTGTCGTCCAGCTCATAGCTCGACAGCGACACCTCCGCGTCAAAGCCTTCACCATTCGCCCGCATGTGCCGCCAGTAAAAGACTCGGCTCGTTCCTTCGACCGCCTCCTGAATCAGGCGCTCAGCCTCTCGCTGCGACGCTCCTTCCTTTTGATTCCGGGGCGAGAAGTCCACGGGAGAACGCCCAAGAATCTCTTCCCGGGGGGCAGCAAACATCTCTTCGGCCCGCTGGTTGCACTCAATAATTTGTCCATCATGGAGAACAAGAAGCGTGTCATACGCCGCATCAAAAAGCATGTGATAGCGCTTCTCACTTTGCCGCAAAGCGATTTCTGCCTGCCGCCGTGCAGTCACATCGTCACCATAACCAATAACTTCCTTGATCTTCCCCGCAGAATCCAAAATGTTCATCGAGGTCCATGAAATAATTTTTTCCGCACCCGAACGAGTATGCAGGGCCATTTCATAGCCACGCACGCCTTCTGGTCCCATATCCTGAAAAAGTTTTTCAACCTGAGTGTACTTTTCTCCAACATACAGGGTGTGCCACCAGTCTTTCCCCAAAATTTCACTTTTGCTATATTCTATGGCCTTCAATCCATACGGATTGATGAATTCCGTCACCCCCTCAGGAGACACGCCACAAATAATCGCTGGCGTCTCGTCAATAATCTGCTGAAACCGCTCCTGCTTCTTCCCAAGCTTGCGCTGCACTGCGGCCCGACGGAAATTTGCCGCGGCAAACCAAAAGGTCAAAAACACCGCAAGAGACAGTCCGCCACCAAGGGCAACCGCAAGAGAATGACGGAGTTCAAAAACCGGCTCAGGCGGAGCAAGCAACTCACTCCCCTTTGGCAAAAGGTCTTTGGAAATATCAAAAGCTTCAAGCCCGGCAAGATCAAA
Organism: Desulfobaculum bizertense DSM 18034; assembly: GCF_900167065.1. Classification (NCBI taxonomy): domain Bacteria; kingdom Pseudomonadati; phylum Thermodesulfobacteriota; class Desulfovibrionia; order Desulfovibrionales; family Desulfovibrionaceae; genus Desulfobaculum; species Desulfobaculum bizertense. The sequence goes on along the minus strand of NZ_FUYA01000007.1, from coordinate 153,697 downwards.
GACGTACGAAGCTGCTGGATGATGGGCAACGCTCTGAGCAGAGACTGGTGCCCCCTCAAAAACATTATGAACAAGGGCCGCAACAGCCTTTCCCTGCTCTCTGCCACTTACGCACAGGCCACCAATAGCCCCACGCCCCACAAGCCACTCCATACGGTCAAACACCGGGACGGCACTGTACTGCAAAAAGCTCGACAGCATATCAAGGGTTACGGGTCGCCCTGAAACGTCCCGCCAAAACGACAGCAAAAACACAAAGCTGTCCGGGGGAGCTTCGCGCAGGCGAAGCGCAAGCTGCTCTGCGGTCACGTCCTGAAGCAGCTCGATCTGCAAATCAGAATGCTTTCGACCTGCGACAGTCATAAAAGAAGCCAAGGCATGGCGTCCGCTCAGGCTCCGGTCAGCAACAACAATAACCCGACGTGCACCGGGCTGGAGCTTTCGGGCAACCTGAAGCGCCCGCTCATATTCATTGTCCCACGTCACACCCGAAAAATTGATACGCCCGCCCAGCATGTCCGGGCTGTAGCCCTCAACACCACAAAAAAGCACAGGCACACCCGGAAACAGTGTGTCCCGATTTACAAGCAAAAATTCCAGAGCTTCATTTTCCGTCGCAATGATGGCGTCGAAATGCGTATGAAGATATTTCTCGGCATACACGGCTTTCAGCGCATGAAGATATGCCGGGCTGGAATTCCAGTGCGCGTCCATGAATTCTTCAAAAAAGTTGCACCTGTCATCAGAAAGTTCCTGCCGCACCCCCTGAAAAACTTCCGTGGTCCACGGATTGGGCGCAGAAGAGTAAAGAAGGAGAATATTTTTAGGGGGATCGACTAAAGGAACTGCGCTTTCTGCCGAAGAGACCTGCATAAGAACAAGCAGAACAACAGCGAGGCAACTCACCAGCATCTGCACATTTTCCTTCACACGGAACAAACAACGCATCATGGGGCCAATCCTCCAGGCAGGCGAATCCCGTCACGGGTTGGATAACGTACCGCAAAGAACATCTGTATAAATATACCTCAAAGACAAGTCCCATACAACGACCAGCCGAAACTGCGTTGCCATCACCAGCACTCTGAGATAAGGAAGTTTTCAGAGGGATTTGCCGTAACTGCTCGTTCACCTCGAAAAAAGCTTCTGCAAAAGTACAATGCTCAATGGACCTTTCGACACCCCATTTCAACGAATCAAGCGCAACATCGCCCGGGCTACGAATTATCTGAATAAACAGGAGTACGGTAAGGCCATTAATGCTGCGCTGATTGCCTTTGCGCATGTCAAAGACTGCTCCAATGTCTATGGCCAGCAGCGGATTGAAATGCGGTTTATCCTCAAAGAATTCTGCGACAAGTTTAATACGACGCCGGGCATTCTGCTTATTCTTTCGAAGCTTAAAATCAACGCTCAGCCTTTCCTGAAATACCAAAAAGGAAAGGAACTCCAGCTTGCAAAGCGCCTGTATATGCTGGGGACCCTTCTTGAGAAGCTCGAAAAAAACAGAGAAAAGAAAAAAAAGATGGCCGTGCAGCAGCGCAAACGCCTGCTCATTGGCAAGGGGCAAGAGTACCTGAACAAGGGAGAATCCCCGCGAGGCAAGGCCTATCTCCGACGGGCCGCCTACGAATTCCGCAAAGAACCTGCGGTGGTCATCGACATCAGCAAACGCCTGCTTAAGGCCAAATTTTATCAGGAAGCAGCAGAGATCATGGAGGAATGCCGCCTGCATTTCCCCAAGGAAAGCAAACTGTACAGGCTCATTGTTTATGCGTATGTGAGCATGCACGAATTCAAGAAGGCCGAGCAGGTCTACCTTGATGCGCTCCGACAGTTTGGCAGCCATCCCATGACGCTCCTCAACATGAGCAAACTCTATCTCTACTGGAACAAACGGGACAAAGCCTTTGAGTATGCCCGCCGGGCACTTGATGCCGCGCCAAACCTGGAAGAAGCGCGCCGGATTATGGAAAAAACAGCCTAAATCAGGACGGAGAGAAACGTGGACCTCAAAGCGAGTATTGCACGTGCATGGCGCACTGCCCGTGACGATGACCGAGACATGGTGGTCGGAAAGGAACCCGGAAGCGGCTGGATCATCATGCCGCTTGATGACCCCAACTCTGACATGCTGCACCCAAGCATCATTGTCACCCCCGACGGCCTGCGCTACCCAGAGGACCACGAGCTGGTGGCCACGCTGGTGGCAGAAGGCGAATAAATTTTTCCCAAAAGAAAAGGCGACCCTCAGGTCGCCTTTTTTGTGTTCATGCGTACCGCACAAACGTCTTGGGGAAAGCTCAAGCTTACGCCATAAAATTTCGTTCCAGAGCAACAACGGCCATTCCTGCCAGCATTGCCAAAAACACATTTTTGCTTTTCCACGCCACAAGCGCAGTCAGCACTGCACCAAGACCTCCAGCAAGACCAGCCTCAGCAACAGAAGGCGCAACAAGCGACACCATAATCGTTCCGGGGAGAGCATCCATAACCCGGCGCAGGCGTCCTTCCTGCGGGAGATGCCCCGCAAGGAGCAGGCCTCCGGCCCGCAGCCCGTATGTGACCGCCGCAGCAACAAGGATTGCCACAAATTCTGCCGTACTAATCATCTGCATGGCACACCTCCACATCCTGCGCAGGAACGGCTTTTGCCTTTTCCTCTTTTTCTGGAACAGGACTCAAAAGCGTCATCAGCGCACCACAGAGCGCGCCAATCACGATGTACCATTTTCCCGGCAAAAACCGGGCAGCAAGGAGGGACACAACCAGAGCAACAGCCCACGGGAGCATGTCATCATCCTTGCCTCGCCAGATGCTGATGGCAAGTGCTGTAAAAACGGCAGTAAATGCGAAATCAAGAGCAAAGCGTTCCGGGTTGGAAACTGTCGAACCACACAGTGTGCCAGCCATAGTGCCAAGGCTCCATGCCCCAAAAACACACAGCCCAGCGCCAAGCAGATACGCTGGCGTCGCCTTGCCCAAACGATCTGCGGCCATTGTCACGGCCCAGCTTTCGTCGGTTGCAAAATGGATGATGAAAAGCCGTCTCAAAAGCGGTGTGTTGCGAAGTATTGGCTCCAAAGAAGCCCCCGCCAGCAGATAGCGCAAATTAATTACCAGAACAGCCAGCCCCATTTCGACAAAGGGCATGGACTCGTTCCACATTTCAACCATCACAAACTGCGACGAACCTGCAAAAACAAGTCCGTTCATCAAGAGCAGTGTTCCCCAGGCCATGCCTTTATGCACAGCCAGCACACCGAGCACACTCCCGTATGCCGCCACACTGGCAGACACGGGCATGGTTGCACGTACCCCTTGCGCAAAACCATTTTTCATAAAAAAAACCTCCGAAACTCACACCGTAGTCAAGTCGCAGAGGTTTTTCTTGAACAAAATTGCGGTCAGCGTGAAAGCTGACGTCGATACTGCCCGGGAGACATACCCACAAGCGCCTTAAAACGCCGGGACAAATGACTTTGATCCGAGAATCCGGCAGCAAGGGCTGCTTCTGTCAGGCTGTGCCCCTTCTCCAGCGCCTGACGCGCAAGCCCAACCCGGCACTGGTTCAAAAAGGCATGGGGGGCAATCCCCGTCGCGGCCTTAAAGGTCCGCAACACATGATACTTGGACAAACCTGCTTCCTGCGCAAGTTCATCAAGACTCACGCCTTCGGCCGCATGCTCATACAAAAAGCACTTGAGCCGCGCAGCCAGACGCACATTTGCTCCAACATGCTCAGCATCATCAGGGACAGCATGACGTGTAAAAAAATCTCGCAGGCAGGCCACAAAATGCGACTCTGCCTCCAGCCTGTTCTCTGGATAATCCTCATCAAAAAGTGACATTGCATACGAAAATCGACGTGCCAGCTCAGGATCATGCGCTTCCGGACGCAAAAAATACCGGGGGTGATCTGCGCCGGGAACATCCGCAAAGGCTTCCAGCACAGTCTGCTGCGGAACATACACGACACGGTAGGCATAGCCGGACTGCAAAGCTGGTGCCCCCGAATGAATTTCGTCAGGATTAATCGTGAACAAGCCACCGGGCTGCAAATAGGACTCCCCAAACCTGTGGGAATATCGCTGCACACCGTCCTGCACTGTTCCCAGCACGTACTCTGCATGAGCATGCGGCTCGAATGCAAACGACGTGAAGTGCGCGCGCAAAGAACGGACCTCGGCAAAGCCCGGAAGTGTGCTCATAAGAGCTAAGTTTTGTGTATCATTTTGACGCATAAAATTTATCCGTTGTGCACAGGAAGTGACATTTCGCAAAAGACACTCTCATACTCACCAGCCCTCTGGTCAAGGGGGAAAACAGCTTTCCTGGGCACAAAAAAAGGGCGACCCCAGCCGCCCTTTCAAAAAGCGATGTCATCCTACCCTTTTGAAATCGCCTCCACAGGGCAGGTATCAATAGCTTCGTCAACACACTCGGCGGTGCTGTCCGGATCAGTCACGATAGCTTTTTCGCCGTCGCCGTCCATCTCGAAAACATCTGGACACAGTTCCACACAGGTTTCACACCCAATGCAGGCGTCGGCATCGATAATAATAGCCATAATTCCTCCATCTGCTTTATGTCTAAGAATTCCTCTGCCAATCGCCCTGTATTGTGCCCCGAAGCGAAGTTTTTTGTCACGAAAAAATTTTTTTTGAATCATCCGTCACGTTCTCAGACTTTCATATCAAGAACCTATACAATCGCCGAATCACATAAGCGACGAAATACCACGTCAGGAAGCGCTTTTTTCATCACGAGTCATTGACATAAGCCCCCTCTTCCTCTAATATTGCATTATCATAGAATACAGTAGGTTATTCTCGGAAATCCCTTTTGGAGGCATCCCAAATGCATGTGCTTCTTGTCGAAGATGAGTGCATCACCAGAGAATGTGCTCGCCTGTCCCTTCAGGACCACGGATACACCGTGACCGCAGTTCCCAATGGCCACGAAGCAGTTGAACTCGCCAAAAAATCGCCGTGGAATATTGACGTTGTTTTCATGGACCTCCAAATGCCCATTATGGACGGACGAGAAGCAGCAAAGCAACTGAAAAACATCCCCGCAGCTCAGGACACCCCAATTGTTGCAGTTTCAGCCTGCGACACCTGCGACAGTCAAAACTGTACGCAAAACGGCTTTGCCTACTGCCTCGCAAAGCCGTATAATGTTCTCGACCTGTTACGAAAGCTCAAGGAAGTTTTTCCAAGTACCCACAGCTAACCCGGGAGTTCACACTATGCGCGCCGCGCGCCTTTTCGTCGCAATCCTTCTCGCAGCATGCCTCGCTGCATGTGCAAGTACACCAGAATATACCCACGACAAAGGCACAGCCAACCTCGATCTTGACCTGAAAAACTGCGAATGGGACGCAACCCACGTGCAGAATACGGACGGCTCATGGAGTGAAGTTGAACTGTCGCCGGAAGAACTCCAGCTCTACATTGATGAATGTATGCAGCAAAAGGGGTATTCCAAAACCGAAGAGAGCGAATAACACAAAGGCCATTCCTTGGAATGGCCTTTTTTTCATGCAAAATATGGTCGTTCAGAAAAACTTACGAAAGCCCATCCAAAACTTCCGGCTTGACCCGTCCAAGGAATGACACCGCAAAGCCAGAAATAACGCCTTCAATTATTGCAATGGGGACATGCGCAATAAAAAGTGCCTTAGCCACGCCCAAAAACTCACCACCAGACAATGCCAGCGCTCCAGCTGTAAGTAGCCCAGAAACCAGCACTGCACCGGCTCCACAACAAAATGCAGCCACAGAGAGCGAACGGGAAGAGCGCAGCAAAAAAGGACGACATAAAATTCCGAGCATCACCGCAGGCGCGGCCATGTCAAACGTGTTCACTCCAAGCGTGGTCAGCCCTCCGAACTGGAACAGCACGGCCTGCAAGGTGAGTGACACGAGAAATGCGGGGAATGCAGCCCAGCCGAGCAGCAGGCCCAGCAGACCATTCAAGACAAGGTGCGCGCTCGTCGGTCCCACCGGGACGTGAATAAACGACGCGACAAACGCTACTGCCGACAAAATCGCAATGCGCATCAGCTGGTCATAATCAATTTTCTTCAGCCCGACAGCCGTTCCTGCCGCAGCGAGCACAGCCCCACCCAAAAGCACAGGCATAGACAACACGCCTTCAGAAATATGCATACCGCCTCCTTATCCTCCTCGCTGAATTACACGAAACTCAATATCGTGTCACTAGCTTCGGCTATTTTTTTCAGTCTTCCAAAAGAGACGTCTTTCCAGTGAGTTAAAGTAGACTCTGCTTCAAAAGGCCAAAGAAGCGCATTGCCCTGTGCATTTTCAGGCCAAGCGAACACAAGCAATACGGCCAGCACAAGAAGACATGCAGCGAGAGAAAAAAAGAAGGAGACTCAGAAAAAGAAAAGAGAAAAAGGAAAACGTGGAGAGGAGGAATGAAAAACGCCCGCCTCCGCTTAAAAAGGCCAGCGCCGCGCAAGCGCCTCGCGCCACCCTCGAGACATCCAGACTTCATGCCCGGCACTCAGAAGCAGCCCGGCAATGACAGCCGTCACAGGAGCGACCAAGACAAGACCAATGCTGCCAATCAGTATCCGAAAGATCTCGGCGGCCACCAGCTTCATGTTGGCGATACGGGAAAAGCTGGTTCCCTGGGAGACAAAGACCATAAGCATGGTCAAATAGCCCCCCGAATAGGCAAGCAAAAGCGTCGTTGCCATCGTGCCAATGACCATACGCCCGACGTTGAACCCGGAAGCAATAAGCTCACGCATCCCAATATCAGGCCGTTTCGCCTTGATCTCCCCCATAGAGACGCTCACATCCATAGCAATATCCATCGCCGCCCCAGAAGCCCCCAGCAACACAGCCGAATAAAAAATATGCTGCATATTCAGGCCATAGCCTCCCTGAACCAGCAGCAGGGAAGAAAATGGCGTCGTCATCCCGCCCAAATGAAGGCGGGAACCAAAGAACAGTGTTAGCCCAAGGGTCACTCCAAGACCACAAACCGTTCCCAGAAACGCTGACACGCCCTGACGGGTTATGCCCGAGACAGTAAAGATAATCACCATAGAGAGAAGCACCAAAACCCCAATGCTAAGAAGCAGTGGAGAGACTCCGCTCAGGAGATAAGGAATATAAAAGCACCACAGCACACCAAGTGCTCCGACAAAAGAAAGCAGCGCTTTCACACCCACAAAACGGGAAAAAAGGATAAGAGCAGCGGCAAAGACACCAAAAAGAACCAGCTCCCAGTTCTGCCGGTACATATTGATAGCCTTCGCATCAACAATGCACCCGTCATTTGCCTGTACAGCGAGAAGGATGTGGTCCCCCGGAACATAAATCTCGTCCATGTCCAGTTGCCCATTCAGATGATTTATCGCCCGAACCTGTCTGCCCTTCCACTCCCCGTCCACAATCACTACGGAAAGCATCTGGACGCCAACAGCTCCTGCACCACCAGCGGCAAGAATATTTCCGTTGTCCACAGAGAGAACGGTCCCCGCCGTTTCCAAAACAGGCCGCCCCTGCCCGTCGCTTTCAAGCCAAAGTCTGGCGCTAGCGCACACCGCGGCAAGGACAACAAAAAGAAGGACAAATTCCAGTAATCTTTTCAATGCTCGCATAAAATCTCCGAAGCCGTAAGGAGGACGGGAAACCCGCCCTCCAACAGCATCATGAGAATGCGTCACCCCAACACTGTCATAACAACACAGTCAGGGCACGCACTCGCATGGTATGGCCAATTTCGGCCAGCAACATGTCGGGACTAATTCTTCCCGGCAACGTTCTGGGTCTTGCCATAAGGGAGCTTAGAGTATTTTTCATCGGGACCAACGGTCTTGCCCAAAAGCGCCTTGGAGGGGTCCACATCAAACGAAGAGAGTTTCACACCCATGAGCTTTGCCATGGTACGGGGAAGGTCGGTGTTATCCCGGAACCCGGCAAACTGCTGAGCCTGACATCCTTCTGCGGACAACGCGATCACCGAAGAGGTATGGACGTAGGAGGTCCAGCCAATACGGGCGCGCTCAGAAACCAGATGAGCCACGGCAATCATGGTGGGGGTGTAGGCATACCCGTAGGTGGTCTTGTCCTCAAAACTCAGGGTCTGGTTACGATCTTCAACAGCCATAGCTGTCTCCAGCTTTTTCAGCTCCTGAGGATTAAGGTCAGACAGACCAAAGTTTTCAGCCACGTACGCCAGATAGGCTTTGCGACGGCTTTTCACATCGGGGTATTCCTTAATCATTTCAGGATAAACAGAGGCCAGAACGTCTTCCACAGAGGCTTTCACCTTGCAAAGTTCTTTCAGCTTCAGGAAGTAGCCCTTGGAATCAAGGCTAATGCCCATAGCCATGCCACCGGTTTCGTGGTCTGCGGCGACAACGATCAGCGTTTCCTTGGGATGCTTTTTGTAGAAGTCATAAGCTTTTGCCAGAGCAGCATCCAGAGACAGCGTTTCATAAATGGTGCCTGCGGCATCATTACAGTGTGAAGCGTAGTCAATGCGGCCACCTTCAACCATCATGAAAAACGGCTTCTCCTGAGCAGACAGAAGCTCAATGCCCTTTTCAGTCAGCTCGGACAGTGCGGGCATAGCGTTCACTTTTTCTGTGCTGAAACGGCGGTCAATTTCCATTCCCACTGCGCTGTAACACAGGGAAGCCAGAACCTTGTCACCTTTTTTGGGCTGATAGGCACGGAACGCATCACGAGCGCTATCACCAACAAACGTTGTGTAGCCTTTAGCCTTGAACTCAGCCACAAGATCACGCCCGTCTTTGCGCTTGGACTTGAGACCTTCGGCATTGCCCTTGGCCACAAAGTGACGGAAGCCGCCGCCTGCCAGATAATCAAATCCAGAGTTCAGCTGATCCACGGCGATTTCGTTCTCATTGCCACGGCTCATGTTATGAGCGGAAAAAGATGCAGGTGTTGCGTGAGTGATGCGGGTGGTCGTCGCCAGACCAACAGCAAAGCCAGCATCACGAGCGGCCTCAGCAATGGTCTTAATGTCCCTGCCATCAGGAAGCTTGGAAATCATGCCGTTGGTCGTCTTGAAACCCGTAGCAAGGGCGGTACCACCTGCGGCGGAGTCAGTGACCAGCGTGCTGTCGGAATAGGTGGTCACCAGTGCAGAGGTGCCAAGGCTATTCATAAGCAGTTTTGCTTCCGGGTTTTTGGTCTCCATTTTATAAAAGTATTCGGCGGACTGGCGCTGTGCAGGCCCCATACCGTCACCAATGAAATAAAAAACATACTTGGGAGCATCTGCAGCAAAAGCAACAGAAGCCATCAGGACCAAGCAGAAAGAAAGCACCATGGTGCTGAGCGCATTATGAGCTCGTCGACAGAATATCATACATTTCTCCATCGTATAGTTGTTCAAGTCTCCGGACTACTATACTTTATCCGGCGACCTCTCCCCTCAAGAATGTATCTCCAGTTCTCATCGTGACCGATGCGTACAAACAGCGTCACACACAACGAAGCCCAGCGTACACTGCAGGCTCAAAGACTGTAACGTGCTGAGGAAAATGAACTTTGCGAGACTTTTTCACGACAAGGCTTGTACACTATATCTGGCTTTGCGGCAAACATTTTCATAAACAATACCAGAGACCTACGTGCATAATACACCCAAGAAAAAGCTCTCTACCTTGGAGGAATTTTTAAAAAAGGGGAATGGAGAAGAATCAGGAAATACCGTGTATGATGCAGAAACTGACAATTCAAATTGTACTATTGCCATATAAAAAAAATTATCAAATTCAAAATAAATACAGCTTCCCACCTACGGAACTCCCCGTTCTCCCTGATGGATTGCCTCACACCAAAAAGGAAAGCCAATAAAAGAAGAGCCACTTGATATAGAATAAAACAATCTACACACACCTTGTGGGATTTTTTGACAGGGCACCGCGTGTAATACGCCCTTTCGCTGTTTTCACAGGCACTCGCATCCTCCAGATTTTTTTCAGTTTCCCAAAGGGGATGCCTTTTTTCCTGTTTTGAGCAATGCTGTTTTTATTGCAAGGGGCTTGAAGCGACACTGTGAACTTGCTACGATTTTCTGACTTCTCTTCTAAAATTTCTGTACGGTGAGGAGACAAGAATGAAACAGATCTTTCGTATCATGGCACTTTGTTCCGTTATTGCTTTTTTCGCACTCCCTCTTGCAATGGCAGTTCCGCACCATGCACCTGCTGGTTCACTTGCGGTAAAGATCCCCAAAGGACACACGCCAAGCAAACCAGTTGTGCATTTTTCTCACGACAAGCACACAAAGATCCAGTGCACGTCGTGCCACCACACCTGGAATGGCAAAAGCCAGCTCCAGTCTTGCAGCTCAAAGGGGTGTCACGATCGTTTTGACAGCAAACAGGGGAAACGATCCTTTCACAAAGCGTTTCATTCCTCCAAGACAATAAGCTGTCTTGGGTGTCACAAATCTCTCAAAAAGAAAAAAGCAGCTAAATACGGCCCGCGTTCCTGCAAAGACTGTCACAAAAAATAACCTTGCACCTCGGCCTTTTTAGCGCATTGAGGAGTCGACATGCCGGCAAAAAAGACACGCAAAGTTCGCATCAACACAAGCATTCCCACGCTTGGACCTGCAAAAATAAAATCTGGAATGCACTACTGCCAGTTCATGGAGCCGGACGAGAGCACCAAAATTACCATCCCCGTCCCACAGCCGGACGGTAAGACCAAGGAAGAGCTTCTTCGTTTCGAACTCGCTGGCCCTCGCCAAAAAACATACTTTGACCCGTCAAAGACCAAATGCGCCATTGTGACCTGTGGTGGACTCTGCCCCGGCATCAATGACGTCATTCGGGCCATCGTCATGGAAGCGCACTACAACTACAAGGTCGCAGCGACCATTGGCATCCGTTATGGTCTGGAAGGCTTCATTCCCAAGTATGGGCACAACATTCTGGAATTAACCCCCGAAAAAGTTGGCGACATCCACACCTTTGGCGGGACAATGCTGGGATCATCCAGAGGGCCACAGAATCCCGAGGAAATTGTTGATGCCCTTGAGCGCATGAACATTTCCGTTCTCTTCATGGTGGGCGGAGACGGCACCATGCGAGCGGCCGAAAGCATTCTCAACGAGGTGCAGAAGCGGAAGCTGAAAATCGCCATCATTGGCATCCCAAAGACCATTGATAACGACATCAGCTTTGTCTATCAGTCCTTTGGGTTCGACACCGCCGTCGAAGCCGCCACAACAGCAATTCAGTGTGCGCACACCGAGGCAAACGGCGCGTACAACGGCATTGGTCTGGTCAAGCTCATGGGGCGCGAATCCGGCTTTATTGCTGCACAGGCAACACTCGCCCTCAAGGTCGTCAATTTTGTTCTCATCCCGGAATCACCGTTCACGCTTGAAGGAGAAAAAGGACTCCTTGAGGGGCTGGCAGAACGGCTCAAAAAACGCCACCACGCCGTTATTGTTGTTGCCGAGGGAGCCGGTCAGGACCTGACAGATGCATCACGAAAAACAGATGCTTCGGGCAACCCCATCCTTGGCGACATTGCCGGAATTTTGCGCAAACGGATTCCTGAGTATCTCTCAGAGCAAAAAATTCCGCACACGCTCAAGTACATTGACCCGAGTTACATTATCCGTTCCGTTGCAGCCAACGCCAACGACCGAATTTACTGCGGTTTCCTTGGGCAGCACGCAGTCCACGCCGCAATGGGCGGCAAGACCGGCGTTGTCATCAGCAGGATGCGTGAGCACTACATCCATCTCCCCCTCAAGCTCGTCACTGGGCAGCGTAGAAAAATCGATACGCATTCCGACTACTGGCGAGCAGTTCTTGAATCAACCGGGCAGTTTCAGTACATGCGTTCCTGTTTTGGCACTCCAGAAGATTAGGCACACACCGGGGAGCACAGTCTCCCCGGTTCACTCTAAGACTTTGTCAAAATGACACATTTTACTGTAGCCTTTTCCTCTTTTTTTTACCGGTCTTTTTATTGACTTTCACATAAGCTTGATTACCTTATGCCGATGCAGTCGCGAATCATGTCAAAAATCTCCATTGTCGTCTCTTTTGCAGTACTCTTACTGCTTTTGCCTGCCCAAAGTGCATTCGCATGGGGGCCAGGTGTTCATATGGCAATTGGTGAATTCTTTCTAAACAACCTGGCACTCCTGAGTCCGGTTGTTGCCGGTATTCTCGCCTCGCATGGCGACTCTTTTCTTTATGGCTGCCTCAGCCCCGACATTTTTGTGGGCAAAGGCTCCCGTCCCCGTCCCGGACACAGTCACAACTGGTCCGTTGCCCAAGGTATTCTCCAGCAGGCCAAGTCTACAGAAGTACAGGCATACGCCCTCGGCTACATGAGCCATCTTGCCGCCGACACTGTTGCGCACAACTACTATGTGCCAAATCTTGTTTCTGCCATGCCTCTTGGCGGAACACTGCCACACGTCTACGCAGAGCTTCTTGCAGACAACTATGTTCTCTGGTCTCCACGCAAGGCCCGCCGCCTCATGCGAAAGGAACACAAGGCAGAAGACCGCGCGCTCTTTCGCTCCATTCGCCGACAGCAGCCACTTCGCCCTCTGTCCTTCTCTCTCAAGAAGCGTCTCGTTGGCGACAGCATGCATCTCAGCAACAACAAAGGCGTTGACGGTTCCCTGCGGTTGCTTTCCAAGCATTTAGCCCCGCATGGTTTACGCTTTTATTTTTGCAACCAGATGGAAATCAGCATTGCAACGGTCCACGACCTGCTCTTGCATCCAGAGTCCTGCCCTTCCCGGCAGCTTGACCCCATTGGTGCCGACGCCCTTGCGCGTGCCAAGAATCTTCTTCTGCAAAAGCGTTTTGCGAATCTGCGCGGCATGTTAACCCCACTTGGCAACCGTTTTCCGGTTGACCCACGGCTTGTAAGTCTGCCCCGCCCCCTTCTTCTCGAAGCCGACAATCTTGACATCTTGCGTCAGGCTCATCGGCGCTACGAGAGCACAGGGTCGCACGCGGCCTAGCTTCTCCCTCCCCGTATTTTCCCGCTTGAGCTTTTTTTGCTACGCTCTCCTCACCATTTGATCTTTGAGGTCGCAAGCATGGAGCTTTTGCATGGAACGCACACCACTTTGGGATCGTCGATATTCTGAGGAAGGCTTTACCTTTGGGACATGTCCCAACGCCTTTTTGACTCGCTCTGTTTCACACCTCACCCCCGGCGGGCATCTTTTGAGCCTCGGCGAAGGCGAAGGACGCAATGCCGTCTGGCTCGCGCAGCAGGGATTTCGCGTCACCGCCGTTGACGCCTCTCGCATTGGTCTCGACAAGGCCCAGTCCCTCGCAAGGCAGCGCGGTGTCCGCATCACAACCATTCAAGCCAATCTCGCAGACTTCCCCCTTCCCCCCAGCGAGTATGACGGCATTATTTCCATCTTTTGCCATCTTCCACCAAAAGTGCGCGTCCCCCTGTATCAGCGTTGCGCAAAAACGCTTCGCCCCAGCGGCATCATTATTCTCGAAGCGTACACCCCCGACCAGCTCAACCGTGACACCGGTGGGCCGCAGGACGCCAAGCGGCTTATGACTGCTCAAATTTTACGCGACGAGTTCCCCTCCTTGCGGCGCATCCTTTTGCAGGAGCGCATTCGATCTGTCTACGAAGGGAAGCTTCACACAGGGAAAAGCTCTGTCGTTCAATTCATCGGGCAGCGTTAGGCGCCGGGTGGGCGGGTGTTTTATTGGGACTCTGTCCCAAGCCCTGCAAGGGGCGCTGCCCCTTGACCCCGCCCAAGGACGAGGCCCTTGGGAATCCCGCTATCGCCCAAAATTAAAGGGCCGGATGTGTGAAAGCCGTTGGCTTTCCCTTACATCCGGCCCTTTAATTTTGGTCTAGTGGGCGTCCCGTGTGTTCTTTTCTTTGCGCTCCAGTCCTTTCTTTCTGAACGCAAGCGTTCAGAAAGAAAATGGTGGCAACTCGCAGAAGAGAAAGACGCTCTCGACGTTATGCCCAACAAGTTTGAATTTCATTCACGCGAAGCGTGGATGGAATTCAAACTCGATGAGGATACGTAAGGGAATCATTCCCTTACGCGGGGGTTTGGGGGCTGGCCCCCAACTTCCCCCTCCCACCCATCCAGCCCTCGCGCGCTGAGCGGACCCCCAATCTTCTCCCACACACCATAAAAAAGCCCTCTTTCGAGGGCTTTCCAAACATCAATCCCCCGGCGCTAGGCACGGGTTAAATCTTTTCGACCTTGAGTCCATCCTCGAAAAGGGCGGTAGCTTTGTAGTTATCGCCTGCGTTCTCAAAAGAGTAGTCACAGGCGGGGAAGAGCTGAATAGTTGGGGACCATTCATCGCCAAAAAAGAGGTCTTTGGCTTCGCCATTGCTTTCAAAGCGGAGAGTCTGTCCATTTTCAAAAGACAAAATTTCTCCGTGATGTATTTCTAGCGGGATATCCTTCTGCGAATAATCCATAATCCACCTCCATACACACCGGGGGATATATTCACTAAAAACCATATACACGCGACGAAAAGAGTGTATTGCCGCGATCGAGGACGGGAACATACAGAGAGACTCTAGCATAGTTCTCCGTCCATGCGTTTAGTTAAGCACAGGCGAGCATTTACTTCAAGTGCTCTCTCCATTTTTTCATGATTACAGTGAGTTGCTATGATTTAAAAGTGTTCTTTTGCAAAGGGATGCTGAGGATGCATAATCTTGACAAGAGAAGAGAATATTTCCGATTCTATAAGCATGCGAAAAAAACATCTGTACATCCTGCTTGCGCTTCTGCTTTGGGTCTTTCCTGTTTCGAATGCGCAGTCTGCGCCACGAGTTTCGCCAGAGGAAATACTCAAGACGATGACGCTTGACGAAAAAGTTGGTCAGCTTTTTATAGTGTGGTTCAAGGGTGGAGAAATGTCTCCATTTTTGCAGAAAGCCATTGGTGAATACCATGTCGGTGGGCTTATTTTTTATTCCATTACCGGCAACACAAAATCACCTGAACAAATCACCACACTCAGCACGGCAGCCCAAAAACTTGCGCTGCGCACTGGTGCTGACCTTGGTCTGTTCATGAGCATCGACCAGGAAGGTGGTCCTGTCACCCGCCTGACCAAAGGCTTTACTGTTCTCCCGTCGAATTTAAGCATCGGGCACACAGACACAGCGATTTCCGCAAGCCGGGCCGCAACACTCCTTGCACAGGAAATGACTGCGGTCGGACTGAACATGAACTTTGCGCCATCCGTGGACGTGAATTCAAACCCGGATAATCCAATTATTGGCACACGATCTTTTGGAAATAATCCTAACATGGTAGCCCGCTTTGGCCGCGCGGCTGTAGACGCCTATGTGGCGCAAAAGGTCATCCCAGTGCTAAAACACTTCCCAGGACACGGCGACACCAGCGTTGACTCACATAACGCAATGCCAGTTGTGCCCCACTCGCTTGCACGCCTGCAACAGACAGAGCTTGCCCCATTCTCGGCACTCGCAGAAGACGCTCCGGCCATCATGACCGCACACCTCTTTGTGCCAGCGCTTGATCCTACGCCGAACCAGCCCGCGACGTTCTCCCATAAAATTCTAACGGAACTCCTGCGAAAAAAAATGGGCTTTAACGGCCTTATCATTACTGATTCACTGGGCATGGGAGCCATTGCCAACACCTACGGCTCAGGACAGGCCGCAGTACGGGCATTCAAAGCAGGTGCAGACATTTTGCTTTTTGGTGCAGATAAAGGACACGAACCAGAAGAAGCTCTTGCTGCAATCCGTACCGTACGAGACGCAGTGAAAAACGGGAAAATTTCTGAGGCCCGACTCAACGCCTCCGTGCTGCGCATCCTCAAGACAAAAAAGGCGTACAATATCCTCAGTCCTTCGTTCCAGTCTCCACTCGCGGCAAGCCACATGGTTGGCACCCCAAAGCACCGGGCCGCAGCCCTTATGCTGGCGCGAAAAGGGACAAAAATTCTCCGCGACACCCACAAACAGCTCCCCATACGTGGAGCCATCCCCCCTGCTGTTATTACTTTTGGCGACACACCGTCACAGCAGACCGTTGAGGCATCATTCCCAGCAGGAACGGGACTCATCAAACTTCCCCGCCGCCCCAGTCAGGAACTCATTTTGCGAGTGCTCAAACACCTTCGTGATGCAGATTGCATTGTCCTGACCCGTAAAACAGCCAAGGCGCCAGAACAGCTTGAACTGGTTCGCGCTCTGGAATCCAGAAATGCCGGAAAACTTTATGTTGCCACACTGGGAACAGCAGACGCCATACTCAACAAAACAGCGGCTCCCTGCGTCATCGCGTCAGGCTCCTCTACCCCGGAGGCTATACGGGCCATCGCAGAGCTTCTTTTTGCAAGTGCGACACAAGTCAGGTAGGACATATCTCACCGTAAAGAATTGCTCTTTTGCACACGGGAGAGAGCGGCAAGAGCTGACCAGATTTCAAAAGGATAAAAGAGATGAATGTTAAGGAAGATGTCCGCATTGTGAAGCCATTTTTGAACGCTGTGCAAAGTGTTCTGTCCATGATGGCGATGGTCGAGGCAACGCCCGGCAAGCCATACATCAAAAAAGATTCACAGGCAGTTGGGGATGTGACGGGCATTATCAGCCTTTCAGGTGATCGTAACGGAACAATTTCCGTAACCTTTAGCGAAGCGTGCATCCTGCGGGTTGTGAGTGGGATGCTGGGTGAAGAAATCACAGAAATGGGGGCAGAAATTCGCGATGCAGTGGGCGAGTTGACCAATATGATTTCTGGTCAGGCTCGTCAGGGCCTTTCAGCCCTTGGCACCAAGTTTGATGGTGGTATTCCCTCTGTTATTATGGGGAAAAATCACACAATTTCTCACATCTGCAAAGAACCCATTCTTGCAATACCGTTCTCCACGGCATGTGGAGCCTTTACGGTTGAAGTTTCTCTGGAGTAAACTTTCGTGCATGAGAATCCGACGCGTTGTGGCGCACGTTTGGCTTTGCGCCGCACGCCCTGTGGCAAGACGTTTTTCCTGATGGAGTCACTATGAAAAAAGGCGTCCTTCTCTTTGGGCTTTTCTTTCTTGTCCTGTGCACCGCTGGTGCCCTTGGG
This sequence comes from Desulfobaculum bizertense DSM 18034, assembly GCF_900167065.1. Lineage (NCBI taxonomy): Bacteria > Pseudomonadati > Thermodesulfobacteriota > Desulfovibrionia > Desulfovibrionales > Desulfovibrionaceae > Desulfobaculum > Desulfobaculum bizertense. The sequence continues at coordinate 136,582 of NZ_FUYA01000007.1, read as the reverse complement.
CTTGTACTGGCCCCAGAGCTTCTTGACCCCAATTCCTACAAGTCTGACATCATCAGGGAAGTAAAACGACAGACGGGTCGAAATTTGCGATTCGATGGAGACCTTTCCATTGCTCTTCGCCCGTGGCTTGGCGTGGACCTTGGTCCCATAGCCCTGTCCAATGCAGAAGGCTTTGGGCCACAGCCATTCCTTGAAGCACGGCACAGCTCCATACAGGTGCAGCTCCTTCCGCTTATTAATCGAGATTTGCGTATCCAAAGCCTTATGCTTGATGGTGTTTCTCTCAACCTTGCCCGTAACAAACACGGCCAAACAAACTGGGAAGACATCACAGAGTTCAGGAAAGAAAAGACTGAACGCGCGGCGCAAAAGGACAAAAGTACAAGCGAAAAACACGCAGAGTCATCTCCAAAGGAAAAGACGAACTCTGGTTTTTCGCTGACGCCAGAGTCTTTTGCCATTGCCGACCTCCAGCTCAAAAATGCAAGCCTCTGCTGGGATGATGCTGTCGAAAACCGTAAGCTGATTCTCGACCAGCTCAATCTGAACACCGGAGCAATGGCCCCAGGTCGAGATTTTGATCTGGATATTTCCGGCCGTATTGCCCACAACGACAAAGAAGGCATTGTCCAGCTCACCAGCACGGCAAACATCGACAAAAACTTCCGCCGCCAGCAGTACAAAAACGCTGCTTTTTCCATCACGGCCAAGGCAGATGAAATTGCCAAGGAAGGTGTTCAGGCCGAAATTCACGCCAATATTCTTATTGATCTGAACGAAGGCAGCTTTTCTGTTGAAAATCTGGACCTCAAAACACCACAGGCAGAAATTACAGGAGTTGTCACAGCTGAAAAGCTGAACAGCGCACCTGAGTACGCCGCGGATCTGGTTATGACGCAGGTCAAGCCCCGGGCTTTGCTCAAGCTCCTGCAAATTCCAGTTCCCAAAACAGCAGACCCCAAAGCCCTTTCTGCTGGCGCACTCAAAATTTCCGCCACTGGGGGCATGGACTTCCTGAACATCCTCTCTCTCCAGCTCAATCTGGATGACACGACGGTTTCAGGTCATGCCAATATCAAAAGCTTTAGGGAACCAAACCTAAGCTTTGCCCTCAAGGGAGACAGTCTCGACCTGAACAGGTACCTGCCCCCTGCACAGAAAAAAGGGAATGCCGCCCAAAAAAACGCCAAGGGCAAGGCCACGTCGAAAGACAACACCCCCACGAAAGACACTGCAGCAGAAAAGCACAGCGCCGAGAACCCCGTCATTGACTTCCTGCGTCACGTGACAATGGAAGGCACGGTCCAGCTTGGCGAATTCCGCTTCAAAAAACTGCGGCTCAACAACATCAAGGGCACAGTCAAAGCCCGCGACGGACTCATTCGCATCAACCCACTGAGCACGGACTTTTCCAGCGGCAAGCTGGTGACTGATGCACAGGGAGACTTTCGGGGCAAAACTCCTCGCAATCAGCTTGTTGCCAAGGCCCGCAATGTGGACCTTGGCAAGGCGCTGACGGACCTCGCAGGAAAAGACTACGTCACCGGGCGAGTCGATCTGAACATCAATGCCCGCGCCAATGGCTTTACGTGGCATACCGTGCGCCGAAGCCTGAACGGCAACGCCAAACTTGTCATGAAAAATGGCGTCTTCCGAGGTTTTTCCATCATTCCCGAACCAGTCAAACAGGCCGCCATTGAAAAAAGTCCGTCTGACATCTCAGGAAAAATCCAAAAGCAGCAGCCATACGAACGGCTCAGCTCTGATTTCACAGTCAGAAACGGCCTCCTGCAAACAAAAAATACCCGAGTTACAGCCCCTCGCCTGAGTGGACAGGGAGCAGGAACGCTGGACCTTCGCGGCGATTATCAGCTGAATTATAATGCGATCATTAGCATCACAGCTTTGCCACGAATCCCCTTCACCGTTACCGGCCCCGTGTACAAGCCGACCTATTCCCTTGACACCGTGCAGTTTCTCAAGGAAACCGCCTACACCATCATGACTTCGCCACTTGATGTGGGCAAAAAAGCTCTCGACGTTGGCGAAGATGTGGGCAAAGGCACCATCGATGTTGGCAAAGACATTCTTGACGGCATCAACAAGGGCTTGCAAAACATCTTTGGTGGCGACAAAAAGAAGTAAACGGTTTCAGAATATTACGCGACAATCTCGCCGCAGAACATCAGAACCGTTTTGCCGTCATTCCGCTTTTGGACTTCACTTTTCACGCATGGTTCAGGTTCTGCAATGAATTCTGCAAAAGGCTATCTGTACGTTTTTACGGCTGCGGTGCTCTGGGGCATTACTGGCCCTCTGGCAAAATACGCATTTTCGCTTGGCATTGAACCTCTGGAAATCGCTTTCTGGCGTTGCGTCATTCCCTTTTTTCCCTTTGCATTTCAGGCCATCCGGGGTGGTTCTCTCACCATTGCCAAAAACGACATTCCACTCGTCGGCGGCTTTGGGCTAATCTGCATTGCGGCTTTCTACGGAGTGTATCAGCTCGCCATTCAGGAAGGCGGCGCAGCCCTTGCCTGCGTCCTGATGTATACGTCTCCTGCATGGGTTGCGATTGCTGCCCGACTTTTCCTCAAAGAAAAGCTCACCCCAGTAAAACTGGCTGCTGTCTGCGCAACCCTTCTTGGGGTAGCGGGTGTCAGTGGTGTGCTCGGCGGTGGATCAGAGGTCACAGGACTCGCGCTCATCCTTGGCGTCCTTTCTGGCATGACGTACGCCATGTACTTTATTTTCGGAAAGCTTCTGCTCCCCCGCTATACGACACCCCAGCTTTTTATCTGGGGGCTTCCGCTTGGGGCCGTTCTCCTTTTCCCCTTTGTAGAATTTCATGACAAAACCCCGTATGTTTGGGGCGCCATTTTTGCGATCTGTATTCTTTCGACCTATCTGGCCTACACGGTCTACTGTGCTGGCCTTGTTCACCTTGAGGCAACCCGTGCCTCCATCATTGCCACCATTGAGCCTGTTGTGGCCTCCTCAATGGCCTTTGTCTGGTGGGGTGAGCACTTCTCCTTTGCCGGATACATTGGCAGCGCCCTGATTCTTGGCGCAGTCCTCCTGATGATTCTGGACGGTCGAAAACACCAGGCCCCCTGTACTCAATCCTAACCCGCCTCTGGCTGGACTCCATCATGCTCGAACAGGTCAAAGCTTCTGCTGGTTCCGGAAAAACCTTTGAACTCACCAGCCGTTTTTTGCGACTGCTCAAAAATGCCAATGACGGTGTTCCAGCCGCCTGCGGAGCCATACCCGGTGAAGGCTATGGCTGGTCAGAAATCATGGCCGTGACATTCACCAACAAGGCCGCCGCAGAAATGAAAGAGCGCGTCATCAGCTCGCTCAAGGCCCGCGCCCTTGGCGACAAAAGCGGCCCAGCCGGAGAATGGAAGGCAAACGAGGCCGCCCTCTGGCTCACCCGAATTCTGCGCCACTATCACCAGCTCAACATCCGAACCATTGATAGCCTGCTCAACATGTTCATGCGCATCTTTGCGCTGGATGTTGGCGTTTCTCCCGACTTCACTGTTATTTTTGACATCAATGAACTCTTCGAAGAGCTGTTTGACGAGCTGGCTGCACAGGCCGAAAACGGGCACACCGAAGAGCAGCAGCTTCTACTCAATGCCCTTCAGGCCATGCTCTACCTTGAGCAAAAAAAAGGCTTTGATCTTTCCGCATCTTTCCGCCAGCGCCTGCTGGATGTGCTTCGCTTTCGTCTGACGCACAGCGAGCAGCTCGAAACCGACCCACAAAAACTGAATGACATCCTGAATGACCTGCGCTTTGCAATGCAAAATGCAGCACGCGAGCTGCAAACACAGGTTCAAAACAGGCTGGCCGTCAAAAAGCATTTCCTGAACTTTCTGGACAAATGCCTTGCCTTCTCTGGCACAGACAAAACCCCAGACTCCAAGCTCATGCTCAACATGAGCTTTTGCGACTGCGTCAACAAAAAGTCGCAGGACGATGTCAGCCCCGCAGACGAAGCAGTGTTCCAGAATCTCCAGCAGGCATGGACTGCATACAAATCCCTGCGCCCGGCCATTGAAGGCGCCCGGAACTTTGCGCCTTTTGTTCCACTTGCTGACCGAATTTTGCAGGATCTTGAGCGCAAAGAAACCGAAAGCGGCGTACTGCTGAACAGCCTGTGCCCTTCCCTTGCAACACGGCTTCTGGACCACGACACAGGAGTGCCTGACGCATACTGCCGCATGGGCACAAGGCTCATGCACATCCTCATTGACGAATTTCAGGACACAGGCCGCGACCAGTGGCAAGCCCTGCACCCACTCGCCGCGGAATGCCTTGCCAAGGGCGGCAGCATGTTCTTTGTTGGCGACATCAAGCAGGCCATTTACGGCTGGCGTGGTGGCGATGCAGCGCTTTTTGACGAAGTACCGGAGGATCCGGAACTGCTCGCCATGACAGATCCGGAGCGGCGTTCACTGCCCAACAACTGGCGTAGCACCGAACGCATCATCCGCTTTAACAACACAATCTTTAGCGCGCTGGAATCCCCAGAAAACGCCTCGGAGCTTGCCACGGCCATGTTCCCCAAAGACACCAAGGGAGCCGGGGACGCTATCGAACGCTTTGCCGAGCGCATTCAGCATCTTTTTCATGGTGCAGCGCAGGACGTCCCAGAGCACAAACTCGGCTCTGGTGGCTTTGTCCAGCTCCAGAAAATTGAAGGAGATGACAAGGACGGACTCTTTGAAAATGTCCGCGAAAAACTCCATCAGCTTCTTGTTGAAAATCTCGCCAAGCGCCGCCCCTTTGGTGACGTTGCCGTGCTGGTTCGCACCAACTCCGAAGCTGCAGAGGTTTCGCGCTGGCTCATTGAATGGGGTGTGCCAGTCATCACGGAAAACAGCCTGAGCCTTGCCGAGCATCCGCTCATTCGCCAGCTCGTGGCCATAATGACCTTTATGGACTATCCCTTTGATGACCTTGCATTCTGGGAGTTCATTTCTGGTGAGGATATTTTCCTGCGTCACACAGGCGTGGATATCAAGGACCTCAGCAACTGGCTCTGTACCTGTTCCCACAGCCCGCTTTTCCCACGCTTTCGCGAGGCATTCCCAGAGCTGTGGGACCGGCATATTTCACCGTTTCAGCTTCAGGCTGGGCTTATGAGTCCGTACGACATGGTGCAGGAAATCTGCCGCCACTTCCGGGTCATTGAACGCAACCCCAAAGACGAACTCTTTGTGCGGCGCTTTATGGAAGTCATCCACTGCGCACAGGAAGCCGGGCACCAATCACTTTCTGCATTTCTGGACTACTGGCGCGACTCTGGCGGTGAAGAAAAAGTCCCCCTGCCAGACAGCATTGATGCTATCCGCGTCATGACCATCCACCAATCCAAGGGACTGGAGTTCCCGGTCTGCGTTGTGCCCTTCCATCACTGGCAGTTCAATATGCATAACGAACTCGCCATCACAGAAATTGGCTCAATGCACCTGCTTTCTCCCCTGCGGAGCAAGGACTTTGGCCCGCTCTACTGGGAGCGCCTGACCGCGATTTTGCAGGAACAGCTCAACCTGCTTTACGTTGCGTGGACTCGCCCGGTGGATGAACTGTATGCCTTTTTAACCAGCACACCGGCATTTCGAACCCGCTATCCAATGGTGCGCGGGCTGGAGAAAATCACCAGCGCCTTGCCGTGGGATGAAGATTTTGAGGGGACTCCGGTGCTGGACTATGGCGAAAATCCACAGCCCCGGACTGAACGCCGAAGCACAGCCCATGAAGAAACAGCGCCCGTTCCTGACGACGAAAGCTTTGCAGGTTCGAGCTATCTTGATGAGTTGCCAGAGGACTTCTATTGCACGCGCGATGCCGAACCTGTACCAGACGTTGATGAAAACGGCAGCCTTGGCGAAAGCTATGAGCCAGACTTTGCCCCGGATTTCAACGGGAGTTACGTGGACCAGCTCCTCGAGAGTGATCCCGCTGACGCCCTCACTCAGGACGCCGCCAGACCAGAAGCAGAAAAAAAGGTCGCCCCAAGCGATACGCAACGCGCAGAAACCGACAGCCTCCCAAAAGAGGAAAGCAAAAACGACGAAGAGCACACCGCACCAGTACAGCTCTTTGATGACGCATCAGAAACCGCAGCGCGCCCAATGGCATGGCTCCCCCGCCTCAAAATTCACCGTCACTTTGCCAAAGACGTCACGCGGGAAGATATGCTGTCTGGACGCAACTGGGATGAACGCGCCCGTGGCACACTCATGCACGAAGCAATGGACCGCCTGCACTTTACTGGCGACATGACGGAAGACATTCACCGGGCCGCAGCAAGTGCCGTAGCTGCGCACGTCGACATTTTGCCCATTGGGGATCGCAAGCGTGAGGCCATTACAGCCGAAGCCGAGGGACTCCTTCGCTGGGCTGTCGAAGTGCCTGATTTTGTACAGTGGATTACAGAAGGTTCTCCAGAGTGCCCCATACTCGACAAAGACGGTAACGAACACCGTCCAGATCTTTTGGTCACCAATGATTCCGGAACACTTGTGGTGGAATACAAAACAGGTGGCAAACGTGAGGAGCACATTGACCAGGTCCGGCGCTATCTGCGCCTGACGCAGGCCATGCCCGGACTTTCGGCCCCATATCGCGGCATCATTCTTTACCTCGACAAGCAGGAAACCGTGACGGTTTCTGCATCCAACCCGGAGACGACAAATGAACACGCATAAAAAAATTATTGTGAGCGCATGTCTTGCAGGATGCTGCTGTAAATATAGTGGCGGGGATAACCTCTGCGAAGCTGTCGTTGAGCTGGTGCGACAGGGCCGGGCCATTCCGGTTTGCCCAGAGCAGCTCGGTGGTCTGCCCACACCTCGCCCCTGCTGTGAAATCCGTAAAAATGGTGAGGCTGTCGAGGTCTGGAATGACAGAGACGAAAACGTCACCGAATACTTTGCACGCGGAGCACAGGAAGCGTTTCGCATTGCCTCGCTCGCCGGATGCACGGCAGCCGTGCTCAAGGAGCGCTCTCCAAGCTGTGGCGCAGGTGTCATTTATGATGGCACATTCCAGCATATCCATGTTCCCGGAGATGGCCTGTTCGCCGCACTCTGTCGTGAAAACGGACTCGCCATTTTCACCGAATCCGACCTTGAGGAGAACGGCGAGCCATGCAGCAAGTAACCGTCATTGACTGGAGCGCCGACTTTGTCGCCACTCTCAAGCGCCTGCTGCTCGAAGCGCACGGGACAGAGCTTCGCGACGTCCTCATTCTCTACCCACACCAGCGCCCGCAACGGCACTTGCAGGAATTTCTTGCTCAGGACCCAGAGGTCCCAAAACCTCTCTTTTTGCCAGAAGGTCTGTCCATCAACGAATGGATTCCCCATCTGCGACAGGAAATGGACCCTCGCCCCCTGCGCACGGTTTCGCTTCTGGACAGGGCTGGAATGCTTTTTGACATTGTTCAGGACCTGCATCAGTCCGGTGAAGGGCTGCTTTCCCGACTGCCCGTTGAACGGGAGCATTTCTACCCATGGGGCGTCCGCCTTGCAGAACTGCTGGAAGAGTTCTTCCGCCATGGCCGCACCCCAGCAAACCTGCTGCACCTTTCTGGAGAAGTACAGCCAATGGCCGCCGCACTTCTGGAACAGCTGGCTGCCATCCATGAGCAGTATGAAAAGATGCTGGAAGCCAAGGGCTGGACCACGCCGGGCCGCGACGCCTGTTTTGTTGCCTCTCACCCAGAAGAGCTGGTCGCCATTGCCAAAGAAAAGCAAATCTGGATTGCAGGCTTCTACGCGCTGACCGGAACAGAAAACGCCATTTTTGAAACGCTGTGGAAAGCAGACGCAGCACGCGTTGTGTTCCACACGGACCCGGCCATTGTTGACGAGCCAGACCGGGCGCACTGGACCTGCAAAGAGCACCTCCGCTGGCTGAAACGCTGGGGAGCCAAGGCCGAACTCACAGACCTAGCCGTCAGTCCCCGAACAGCACCCCGCCCAGACATCCAGTTCATTGAGGGCTTTGACCTGCATTCTCAGCTCCGGGAACTGGAAAAAAACATGGCCGGAACGGATGGACACGACACGGCAGTCGTGGTTCCAGATACGTCTTCACTGATGCCTGTGCTCCACCACCTGCCCGACAAAGACATCAATATTTCCATGGGCTACCCTCTGTCCCACTCCAACCTGCACCGCCTTGTAGACATTATTTTGCGCCTGCAGGAAACATCTCAGGGACCGGGACGCTACTACTGGCGCGAACTTATCAACCTCTTGCGCCACCCCTACATCAAAATGCTCACACCCAAGGGCACCGTGCCCCTGCGAGCCATTTTGCGAGAATTTGAAAAGGCTATCCGTCGTGGCGGAAAATATCTCAATCCGCTGGAATGGGTGCCGCAGACAGAAAACTGGCCAGATGATGCTGATGATGCATTTAAAACGGCACAGCTCGAAGGCCTGCACGAAGTGCTCCGGGCCTGCTGCACAGCCTTTGAGAGCGTCAATTCTCTTGCCGGACTTGGTGACGCCCTGCTTGGTGTTGCGGATGTGCTCCTGCCTGAGGACGAGGGCAGTTCCCAGTGGCATAAGTTCCCCATTGACGCCGAATGTCTGTTTAGGCTGGTCAAGGAATCCATTCCGACGCTGACCGACAGCCAAATCAGCCACGATACCTATTCTCCGTCAGTGCTCTACTCCATCCTGCGCCAGTTCATTAACCGTGAACGCGTCCCGTTTGAGGCAGAGCCACTGTCTGGTTTGCAAATCATGGGTATTCTGGAATCCCGTCTTCTGCGCTTTTCGCATGTCCACATTCTAGACGCCACAGATGACAAACTCCCCGGCAGCACGGCCTATGACCCACTTTTGCCAGAACCGCTTCGCCGCGAACTCGGTCTGCCGGACCACCGCCACAGGAGCCTTGTTTCAGCACACAACTTCCATCGGCTTTTGGCTGGTGCTCAGGACGTCTGCATTTATTATCGCAATGGTGAGGATGGCGCGGGCGCTCTTGGTGGCAAAAGTGTCCGAAGCAGGTTTGTCGAAGAGCTGCTTTGGGAAGAAGAAAAGCGGGAGGGACATCTCATTGAACCGGGCACCGGGCCTGTCAAAACAGTCAGCTTCCCCATCCGGGGCATCCCACTTCGGGAAACTGAAATTGAAAAGACCGGAACCATCCAGAACCGTCTGCTGGACATGCTCCACAAGCGTTCGCTTTCGCCGTCGCTTCTGGACAGTTACCTGCGCTGCCCGGTGATGTTCTTTTATAAGTACCTGACTCCACTCAAGCCACTGGACGAAGTAAACGAAGCGGGCGATCCAGCAGAACTCGGCACCATTGTGCACGACGTGCTGCACCACTTTTTTTTGCCATACCGCGGCGAACTCACGAACCTGAGCACACTTGATCCCGCAGACCTGCAGGATGAATTTACCCGCAGGCTTACTGACTCAAAATTCTTCAAACAGATGCCGTGGGACATGCGCGAAGGGCTTAACCTGAGCGGTCGCGAACGCCTGCGCCGTTTCTTGAAAAATCAGGGCACGACCACGATCCTCAAACTTGAGGAAAAGATCGACCAAAAAACACCCATTGGCGACCTGAACATTCTGTTGCAGGGCACCCTTGACCGTGTGGATGAACGCGCGGGTGGAATCACTATTCTGGATTACAAAACCGGTGGGATGCCCATGCCCAAGCGTGGGATTTGGACAGACATTGATTTTTGGGACGACATCGCCCGAGGCTATGAACAGGAAACAGCAGACGACGAGCTTTTGGTGATGCTTGCAGAAAAACTTCCGAGTCTCCAGCTCCCGCTCTACGCTTACCTGTATTATCTGGAAAATGGCGTTGTACCTGCCAATGCAGGCTGGGTTGAACTGCGCACCGAGGGAATGGAATCAGAGCTGTTTTCCGACGCAGATAGCGAAGAAATCCGAGAAGATGCCATTTGTGAATACACGCCCCGCGCTCTGCGCTTTGTCCTCTCACACATGCTCAAAACCCCGGTTTTCACATCCACCCCCGGCCATTATTGCGACTGGTGCCCCTATGGCTTCGCATGTCAAAAGCAGTAAAAAATCAAAACAGTTACCCAAAGCGCCACTGCTCCCCGGTGGCGCTTTTTTGTCAGAAAGCCGACAAATCCAGAGCTGACGCGGCTTTCCCCGGCTTCTCCGCCCTTTTTCGACAAGTCATTGCGCTGACACCTTATTTAGTATATCTTCATCATAAGGGTTACGAGGTTTTCTTTTTTATACTCAAAACGTAACACAAAAGAGTTTGTCGTATGTCGAGAACGACAGGCTCGTTTATTCAAAGCACTGCGTCTTTTCTTGCAGACGCATCTTGTCCAGTCCTGTTTGTTGAATTCAGCGCGGGGAGAACGCACACCCATGACTTCGCTTTACAAGACATACTGTGGCCTGAACTTTCCCAAAACCTATTTGGTTATCGAACGGGATCTGACTCCAGAAAACTGTGTGCCGTTTAATATTCTCTACCTTTTTGGCAAGCTCAGCCTGTCCAAGGGGTCTATTCTTCCCTCCCACCTTCCCTTTGCAGCTGGCGGTCAAAAACGCATCATTACTGCAGTCAAGGAATACGGCTACTGCTTCTACAAGTGGCCCGGAAAGATCCTTGGCCCAGAGCTTGGTGATGTGCTGGAACCAGATCCAGACATTGCGGCACTGCACCAGCGCGAATGTGAATTTCAGTCATAAAAAAGGCCAGAGCAACAGCCCCGGCTTTCTTCACAACACACAATTATGTCTTTTACCCTTCATACCATGACGGAGCAGGAAATTCCTGCGGCCCGCGAACTCGTTGCTTCGGTCTTTTTGCGTTGCATCGCTCCAGATTACAGCCAGACCGGCCAGGAACAGTTCTTTGCATTCATCACCCCAGCAGCTCTGCGCCAGCGCTTTTCTGCTGAGTCTGTTTTTTTTATTGCGCGGCACAACACCCAAATAATTGGCCTCCTCGAAGTACAAAAAGGCAGACACATTGCCCTGCTTTTTACGCACTGCGACTGGCACGGCAAAGGCATTGCCACCGCGCTTCTCAACAAGGCTTTCACGTTCACAAAAGACTGCACCATCACAGTCAACTCTTCACCCTGTGCCATCCCGGTGTATACTCGGCTTGGATTCCGGCCGACACAGGATATGCAGGACATTCACGGCATTCGCTTTGTCCCCATGCAAAAAGACCTCTAGGAAAACTTATTTCTTTTTTGCAGCACGCGGATGCGCCTTGTCATAGGTCTGCATAATTTTCGACATGGTCAGATGCGTATAGCGCTGAGTGGTGGAAAGCCGAGAGTGCCCCAAAAGTTCCTGAACACTGCGCAGGTCTGCGCCAGCCTCCAAGAGATGTGTCGCAAAACTATGCCGCAGCATGTGCGGATGCACCTTTTCTGGCAGCCCTGCTTCTGTCGACAGCTTTTCCAGAATGCGCGACGCCTGCCGACGCTGGAGCCGACCACCCCGATCGCCCAAAAACAGCGCTTTTTGCGACGGCATACGAGAAAACTCTCCACGAACCTTCAGATACGCCCCAAGACGCTGCACCCCTGCCCCTGACAGTGGCGTCATTCGTTCCTTTGAGCCTTTACCAAAAACCCGCACCACAGCAGAACGCAAATCAAGATCTTCCAGATCGAGCGAAAGCGCCTCGCTAATGCGCAAACCAGAGCCATACAGCAACTCGGCAAGCGCGAGGTCTCGGAGCGCACGCGGGTTATCTGCGGCTTCTGCTTCCATCAGTGCCAAAGCCTGATCCACATTCAGCGCCTTGGGGTGATGAATTTCCTGCTTGGGATTTCGCACCCCTGAACTGGGATTATGCTGAATCTCACCTTCACGCGCCATGTATCGAAAAAACGTCCGAAGTGAGGACAGCTTTCTGGCGACGCTTGTTTTTGCCATACGCTGGCGATGAAGCTCCGCCATAAACGACTGAACATCCTGTCGCTCAAGTTCGGCCGGGCGTTCAAGGGTTTTACTTCTGGCATTCAAAAAATTTTCAAACTGCTCCAAATCCCGATCATAGGCTCGAATGGTGGCGACGCTATAGCCCTTCTCCACCTCAAGATACTGTCGGAATGCCCAAACAAGACTTGGATTTGCCTTTTTCTGTCTACTTTTCGTCATACGAAACGTCATACCCTTTTCAAAAAAAATCATCACGCACTCAAAACATATTCCATACCCGGAAGCTGGTGCACCCGACCATCGAGTTCAAGCATCAAAAGTGCAGAACTGGTCCGCGATGCCTCCCACCCAAGCTCTCGGGACAAGGCATCAATATGTGTCTGCGTACGAGCAGAAAGCAGTGAAGCCACTGCAAACTCATCAGAATCCTGCTCCAGTCCCGCAAGACAGGATGAAGCCAACGCCGTTTCTGGAGGCTGTCTTTTCTCGCTCTCAAAATCATCACGAGGAGCCATGTTCATGTGCGGAAGTTTCGACTGATGCGGCGACATGACGGGCTTTCGCCCGGCAAAGGGACTCTTCCCTTCAAGGCATGCCGTAATCTGCGCCGACAAATCCAGAATAATTTCGGAGGCTGAATGAATTTCATGCGCTCCATCCTCCAGCAAATGCCTGCATCCCTCAAAGCTTGGCGTTCCTTCTGGCCCATGCAGGGCATACACTTCACGGCCCTGATCCAGTGCCAGCCGCGCCGTAATCTGCGTTCCGCTTCGCTTGGCAGCCTCCACCACAACAACCCCAAGGCTCAGCCCGCTAACTAAACGGTTTCGGATATGAAAATTTCCCGGAAGAGCTTCCGTCCCCGGTGCAAATTCAGAGAGGAGGAGTCCTCTGCTTTCGATTCGCCTGCGCACATCGCTATTTTCCAGAGGAAAGGTCTGGTCAAGTCCCGTTGCCAAAACGCCAATCGTTGCCCCCGGCCCCTCAACACTGGCAAGATGCGCCTGCCGATCAATGCCCCGGGCCATGCCAGACACCACAGTAATGCCCGCAGCGGACAGCTCACGACAAATCCTTCGGGCCATGTTAACGCCCGCAGTACTGCACATTCGCGATCCAACAACAGCAACGCAAGGATTCTTGAGCAGGGAAATCTGCCCAGAATAATACAAAAAAAGCGGAGGGTCCGGGAGCTGGCGCAACGCCTCAGGAAAACGTGGATCAGTAGACAGGACAACACACTGCCGATGGATACGCGCAGCCGCGTGCTCCTCTTCCTGCCCCTGCTCCCATGTTTTGGATACAAAAGAGTCGTACTGCCGGGCCGACACCAGACGGTGCTCTCGCCACGAGGCATAATCCTCCACGGCTTCTGCCGCAGAGCCATAAAAATCACAGAGGCGTTTCCATGTCCGTGGACCAATATGCAGACAGTGGCGCAAGGCAAGGCAGGCCCGATATTCTTTGAGCTGAGCGTGGTTCACAACAAGTTTTTCCTACCAGTTCCGAAGCGCAAGGCGACGCCGGGCAAGTCGAGCTGGCTCAGTGTTCGGGTAGTCCTGCACAACAATTTTGAGATAAAACGCAGCGTTTCGTGCATCTCCAAGCTTTTCATAGGCATAGCCCGTCTTGAGCAGGGCCGCAGCAGATTTTTCGTGCTTGGGATAGCCTCTGGTTACAGCCTTAAAGGCGAGTATGGACTCTGGGAAACGTTTTTCAGAATAAAAACTTTCCCCAATCCAGTAACGGGCATTCGGCTGCAACTCGTGGCGAGGATATTTTTTTATGAAATGATTCAAAAGCTCTCGTCCCTTGGCGGGCCTGTCTTCCAGCACAGCGCGAAGCCCTCTGTCATAGAGGTCCTTGGCTTTGGTCGCCTGCACGTTCACACGCGAAACTTTCTTAACCGGGTGAGCCTGCGAAGACTGTTTGTGGACGACAGCTTTGGAAACCTTTTGAGGCTGAACATTGTGCGCCGGGGGGACACATGGAGCCTGACGCGAGGCAGGAGCTTTTTTACTGGGAGCCGCTGCGACCTTTGCGGGAGCAGGTTTTCTGCGAGGATGTTTCCGCAAGGGGCAAACGTACGGAGTGCGTGTTTTCTTTTTTTGCGGACGAAGGCTTTTCCGCTCTGGCGGCGGGGTCTTCATCTGAGAAGAAGCGGCCAGACGTGGTGCAGCCTTTCCCTTTTGAACGCGCGAATCAGCGAGTTGAGACGCTTCGAGCACTGCCAGACGTTTTTCCAGGGCATCAAGGCGGTCGCGCTGCTGCAACTGGTCTTCCTGCAACTGCACGGTCTTTTCCTCGACACTTTCCAAACGCCAGCCATCACGTACGGAATACGTCATTCCCTGACAGCCACAGAGAACAAGACACAGACACCCGCTCAGAAAAGTATACCGTAAACGAACAGCCATTTTCCCCTCCTCGTCTCTCACAGTCAGGATATGCCGCTGTCAAATCGTACCGCGATTTTTACAGGTTCTTCAAGTATGCTCTTTCTCACAGGCAGCACAGGGACCAGTGTCCGGCTTGCCCTGTGCACTTTTTTAGGGCAAAAAAAGCATCGCCTATGTCAAACAGGTTTCTGTTTGCTGAACCCTTAAGGAGACTGCTGTATGTTTTTCCCGGAATTGAGTCCCATGCTGCTCGGGGCGTCTGTCCCTTGTTCTTCGGAACTGGCAGCGAGCGGCATCATCACTAACTATGGGGTCTATCCCCTGGCTGTGCTTTTTGCGCTCCATCTCACAGCCGTACTCACAGCCATGGGAGCTTTTCCTGTCGCTGTTGCCTGTGAGTTCCTCGCCGGGGCCAAAAAGAAAATCTTCTTCAAAAAGTTTGCCCAGCAGCTCAGCAAACTGGGCTTTTTTGCGACTCTTTATCTTCTTCTGGCAAGCGCAGCCAGCCTTGCCTACATGTATGTCAAAAAGCCAGCCTTTGCCCAGCCCTGGATTGACGCACCTCTCGTGCTCGCTCCCATGCTTGGTGCACTCGTGGCCTATGTTCTGTGTGCTGGAGCCTACTCCATGAGCTGGAAAAGCTCCCGCAAGGCTCCCACGCCGCACAAGGCGCTTGGCATCCTGACCGTGCTGCTGCTCGTTGTCATGTGTGCCATTTCGCTCTCCACCAAGCTCGTTGCCATGATTCTGCCAGCTCTGCCGCCAGAAAGCATCAACCCGCTTGTAGTTATCATCCGCGGTGCAGGCTCCATGCTCTTCCTGCCCCTGCTCATTCCTTTCCTGCTGGATGCACTGGCCTGTGCCTCCGCCGCAGGGCTAGTCTGGCTTATTCTGCGCCGAAACCGTGACGACTGGGGCCGCGACTACTACGCCTTTGCTGCACGCACAGGCGCTGGCTGGGCCATTGCAACAACGCTTCTCGCCCTCTGCGCAGAAGGCTGGTCTGTCTGGGCCACCATGCCCATGCTCTCTGGTTCTCCCATGCAGCAGTACATGCCCATCGTCGCCGGAGCTGGAGCCGGAGCAAGTGTTTTGGCCTGCCTGTTCTGGGCGTTTATTCTCCGCTCCCAGACGCCCATGCGTCACAAATTTTCCATGATAAGCGGACTTGTTCTGCTCGTTCTCGGATTCTGTGCCTTTGGCGTTGCCAGCGCATTTCTGGTTCTCCAGAACATCGCTCCGCTTGCCTAGCAGATTCCTTTTCCCCAAAAAAAATAAAGCCCGCACGGCGCAAGCCTGCGGGCTTTTATATTGCCTTGCGCAAGAAAAAAGGCCGGACACTCAGGCCCGGCCTCATTAGATTTAGATAACGCGCATCGACATGCGGTAGATTTCATGAGGATCAAGAATGAGTACGACAGAGCCGTCACCCATGATCGTTGCCCCAGAAATCCCCTCCTTGTCGCCAAGGTACGCCCCAAGAGGCTTAATAACAATTTCCTGACGTTCCAGAAGGCTATCAACAATAAGCCCAAGACGTCGATTCCCGTCCTGAATCACCACCACAGGGAGCTGCTCGCGCTCCTCAAGGTTTGGATCAAGCTCCAGAATCTCGGACAGCTCCATAATGCCGAGCACTTCATCCCGCATAGTCACAGCCTTGCGGCCATTCACTTCGGTAAGGATATCAGCATCCAGCTTGGTCGTCTCAGACACAGATTCCAGCGGAATCGCATAGGTCTGTCCAGACACCGTCACCATCAGAGCATCAATAATAGCCAAGGTCAGCGGCAGGGACAGGGTAAAACAGGTTCCCTTGCCAATTTCCGTATTGATATTAATTGAGCCTTTCAGATTCTTGATGTTGGTTTTGACAACATCCATGCCCACACCACGGCCAGAAATATCCGTCACCTTTTCTGCCCCAGAGAATCCCGGTGCAAAAATCAGCTCAATGGCCTGCTGATCGTCAAGGTTCTTTGCTTCCTCTTCGGTCACAATCCCCTTGCGAACACCAACCTCGCGCATACGCTGCGGGTCAATGCCACGACCATCATCCTGAACTTCGATGTTGACCGAATTTCCTGCGTGATAGGCTCGCAGCCACACACGCCCGGTCTCAGGCTTGCCAAGACGAAGACGCTCTTCCGGCGGCTCCAGTCCGTGGTCAACAGCGTTACGCAAGAGGTGCACCAGCGGATCGCCGATCTCCTCAATAACGCTCTTGTCCATTTCTGTTTCCTCGCCCTCGGTAATCAGCTCCACAGCCTTTTGGCTCTTGCGGGACAAATCACGCACCAAACGAGGGAAACGGGTAAAGACCGTTTTCACTGGCATCATTCTGACCTTCATAATTGTATCCTGAAGGTCATCAGAAATACGGGCCATTGCATAGGTGGTTTCGGTCAAATTCGAAGCCACGTCCTGAATGTCTAGCTGCTCTCCGCCCTCTTCCAGATGGCGGGCCAGCATAGCAAAACGGTTGCGGTTAATGATAAGCTCACCAATCAAATTCATCAGGTGGTCGAGCTTGTCATGATCCACACGGATAGTCGAAATTTTTGCTTTGTTTCGCTTGCTGCTTTCAACAGGCTTTTTCCCGGCTTTCTTGGCAGGTTTCTTCGCAGCCTCAGGGGCTGGAGCTTCATCCTTTGCCGGGGATGCTGTCTCAGCAGACGGCTGTGCGCTCTGAGCAGACTCTGCCGTCTCTTTCAGCACTGGGGACTCATCCACAACAGGAGCCGAAGTAGCCGGTTCTGGGGCCGCAGCCTCTTCTTCCGCCTTCTCAAACTGTACCTTGAGCACTTCCACCGTGGCTTTAATCTGATCAGAAATGATAGAGCATTCCTGTTTCAGGATGTCGATCATCAAGCCAAAATCCATATCTGAATTTCGTGCCTGATCAACCAGACCGGCTGTACGCTTGGCGTTCAGGCTTATGTCGTCAAAGCCCATATAGCCCGTGGAATTCTGCACCGTCACCAGCGAGCGATACAGGGCATCAACATAATTCTGTTGCCCAGAGTCCTTTTCCAGCTCTACAAGGGCCAGATGAATGGCTTCCTGCTGCTGGCGAACCGTATCAAGAAAAATCTTCACGTCTTCCGGGTCCACCCCATCCAGACCAGACTCTTCTGTTTCACTCAGAACGTCCTCGGCCTTGCCACCCTGCGCTGCGCTTTCAGACTTGGCAACAGGTGCTTCCTGTGCAGTCACGGTTCCGGTCTGCGAGGCCAGCTGCAAACGGGCAAGCAGCTCAGCAGTGCCAACAGGAGTCACTTCGCCGCTTTCAATGTTCACGCCATTGACCAGCGACTCAATAACGTCCGCCACCTGGAGCAGCAAATCAACCAGCTCATGGCTCACCGCAATATCTTTGTGGCGTACCTTGTTGAGCAGGCTTTCTGCCTCATGAGTCAGGGCGTTCAGCTCGGAATATCCAACGATTCCACTGTTTCCCTTGAGGTTGTGGAAATACCGGAAAATATCGTTCACAGTTTCCTGAGGCTCATCCAGCTGTTCCAGACCAAGCAGTGACTGGTTCAGATTCTGGACAATCTCCTGCGCCTCTTCCACAAAATCAGTCAGGTGCTCATGGGTCGAAACAGACAGGGCATACGCCTCAAGGCTTTCAGCAACAGGGCTGTTCTCTGGTTCCGGGCGCTCGGCAACGGCAAGATCTCCGGCAGCCTCGGCCTCTGGAGCAGAAGGTGCCGGCGCCGCAGAAACTGGCGCGGCAGGCTGTGCTGACGCGGCTTCCGGTGCAGAAGCCGAAGCTCCTCCAGCCTGCTCCTTCATCAAGGCATCCAGCTTGCCAACAATCGGACTAATGTCGACATCGCCTTCGCTCTCTTCAGTCTCCAGATTCTCAATCATGGTTCGCAAAACATCAGTCGCATTCAGAATCACGTCCATAATGTGCGACGTGGTTTTCATTTTGCCTTTGCGCAACTCATCCAGAACATTTTCTGCCCGGTGAGCAACCATGTTGATTTTATCCAGCCCCAAAAAACCAGACGCTCCCTTTAGGGAATGCATCGGGCGAAAAATTTCATTGAGCAAGTCCAGATCTTCCGGATTACTTTCCAGCTCCAAAAGATTCGGCTCAATCGTTTCCAGGTGCTCTTTGGCCTCAATGATAAAATCTGAAAAAATTTCAGGATCCATGAACTCCTGATTCATTGCCCCACCTCAAAGGTTCGGCCTCCGGTCACAACAACTGAGGGCCATTGGATGTATACCAGGCTTCCCCGAAAGCTATGCTCCAAGAAGCATTTTGACATTCTTCACCATAGATTCAGGCTGCGCGGGCTTCACCATGTACAGATTGGCACCAAGGTTCATGCCCGTACGAATGTCCTGCTCCTGCCCCTCTGTCGAAAGCACGACAATTGGAACATCTCGATATGTCTCCTGCTCGCGAACGGTCTTGATGAACGTAAAGCCATCCATTCGCGGCATATTCACATCGGAAATAATCAAATCGACATGAGCACAGGAATAGAGCTTTTCCAGCCCATCAAGCCCGTCCTCAGCGGTCGTAACAAGGAATCCTTCCTTTTTCATAATAAAGGCGACGAGATTCCTTACAGTTTTAGAATCGTCCACTATCAGAATATGTTTAGACATTTTTCTCCCCTATGCCATGAGAACATGCTGAACTATGCGGTCTACAGATAATATCCCGACAAGACGCTGGTCATCAGCTTTCAGCAGCCCCATCACGTACTCGGCATCACTTCCTAGGTGGCTCTCCACGTGCCAGTCTATTCGGTTCTGCTCGACTCGATACATCGTCTTCACCGTTTCGATAAGCAAACCAAGTTGCAATCCTTTTCGGCGACATACCATAATAAATCGACACCCATCACCATCTTCACCTCCGCCCAAAAGCGACCCCGTTGTAATAAGCGGCGTCACATGGCCCCGAAGGTTCACAATGCCTGCGACGTAAGCCGGGGCAGACGGCAGTTTGGTTGGTGTCACGTATTTAATGACCTCCTGAACAGCCTCAATAGGAACGGTGTATTCCTGACCATTGAGCGTGAAGGCCACAAGCTGAAGCGAGTTTTCCTCTTTCAGCTTTTCTTCAAAATCATCAGCATCCACAGTTTCTGCCGGGGCCGCCTGCTCCAGATTTTCATCACATTTTTCTGGTGCGGTAGGCACTCCAGCACTCTTCTCTGCTCCTGCACTATGTTCCTGCTCCTGGGGCTGTGCGGCAAAACTCGTCACCGACTCAGCCTGCACAGGTCGCGGCAGAACAAGGTCGCCCTGTCCATTTTCCGCAGACACTCCAAGAAACTTTTCCACAAACGCCTTTTCTGAGTCAGAAAGCGTTTCCGTTTGTGGCTCAACAGGAAAATCTCGATCGATGAAATATTCTTCAGGAGATTTCATCTTTTATGATCTCCTTGGCTAACAGCGTGTATTCTAGCGCGCCCCGTGACTTCGGACTGATTTCATAAATCACCTTGCCCTTGGCGCTCGCCTCTCGAAAATTCGTATCAAGGTTGATGACCGTATCAAAAACCCGACTTTTCATCTTTTTTCGCAACAAATTCAAAACACGACGGCAGGCCCCTGCCCGACGATCAAACATCGTCCCAAGCGTCATGAACTGGAGCGGATGCACCAGAACCTTGTTTAAGGTCCCCATTGTGTCAAAAAGTAGTCGCAGCCCATGAAGAGCCAAAAAATCCGTCTGGATTGGAATGATGACAAGGTTTGCCGAGACTAAAGCGTTCACCAGAAGCACCCCCACATGAGGCGGGCAGTCCAGAACAATATAGTCGTAATCATTCTCTATGCATAAAATGGCCCGACGAAAAATACCACCCCGCCCCTGACGCTCTTTCAGGTCCACCTCAAGATCAGAAAGGCGGATGCTCGCCGGAACAAAATCAAAGCCCGGGCCTTCCTCGTGGTGAATAATCTCAGGCCAGATCATCCCTGCATCGCTCTCGTCTGCGTAAAAGATATCCAGCACCGAAGCCTCAATCTCTTCCGGGTAGTGTGCGAGGTGTATTGACGCGCAGGCATGGGGGTCCATATCAATCACAAGCGCCCTCTTGCCTTCGCGCACCAGCGCAGCTCCAAGGCTCAGCGCCGTCGTCGTCTTTCCAACGCCGCCCTTTTGGTTTGCTATGGCAAGAACTTGCGCCCCCACGGTATGACTCCATTTTTGGTGGTATACTTGTTTTTTTTATTATTAGGGGCGCTGCCCCTAATACCCCGCAAGGGACGCTGTCCCTTGACCCTGCCCAAGGACGAGGCCCTTGGGAATCCCGCTTTCGCTGGAGTATGGGGTTGAGTGGGATGAGAGCTATGCTCTCCTCTCCATCAACCCCATACTCCAGCTAGTGGGCGTCCCGTGTGTTCTTTTTCTTTGCGCTTCAACCCTTTCTTTCTGAACGCTCGCGTTCAGAAAGAATGTGGTGGCAACTCGCAGAAGAGAAAGACTTTCTCTACGCCTTCTCACCCAAGTTTGAATTTCATTCACGCGAAGCGTGGAGGGAATTCAAACTCGATGAGGATACGTAAGGGAATCATTCCCTTACGCGGGGGTTTGGGGGCTGGCCCCCAACTTCCCCCTCCCGCCCATCCAGCCCTCGCGGGCTGGGGCTGGCCCCCAGCCAGTCTTCTTCCTCAGCTAACCTAGAGCCTTACAACGCTATAATTTTCGATAAATAATAGCGCCGGGGTAATGCACAGGTTTAAATGCTCTTGATATATTGTGCAACGATTCTGAGTGTCCAATGAGCAAGTACCCACCAGCGAGCAAGTTGTCGTAAAAGGAGTTAATGACCTTTTTTTTCATAATGTCGTCAAAATAGATGATGACATTTCGGCAAAAAACGATGTGCGACCGTTCAACGCGCTTGAGCTGCATCCTGTCGCTCAGGTTGATCTGCCCGAAAGTCACGAGCCGTTTCACAGAGGGCTTAATCTTGTACTTTCCATTTTCATTCTCAAAATAGCGAGGAATGAATTCCTTGGGAGTCGTTCGGAGAGAATACTCAGAATAGACACCACGCCGGGCCGCAGCGAGCACCGCGTCAGAGAGATCGTTCGCAGTGATGCGAATATCCCACGCGGCAATTTCGGAACGCAGGACTTCGTGAAGCTGCATCGCGGTGGTGTAGGGTTCCTCACCTGTGGAGCACCCTGCAGACCAAATACGAATCCGCTTTTCGCCTTTTCTGCGCTGCTCCTCGACGAGTTCTTTCAACACGTTCTTCTGAAAGACATCAAGCTGCGGCGGATTGCGATAAAAGCTTGTTTCGTTGGTCGTCACGACCTCAAAGAGCTTGGTCAACTCTTTGCGACGCTGCATGTCATACTGCAAAAAGTAATAATACTCACTAAAGCTTTTAAGATTCAGCTCCTTGAGTCTATTCCGAAGACGATTTTCCAGCAAATATTTCCGATTATCAGCGATGAAAATTCCGCTTTTGGAGTAAATGAAATCACGAAGCTGGGTAAATTCCTCCGCAGAGATGACAAAATCCTTCTTGAGAGTAGCAGAATGAGTAAACAGCGCTGACATTATGCCCCCTCCCCTGCCTGATCTTCCTGAATTTTTTCGAGAGATCGCTCCGCGGTTCCAGCAATTTCATAATCATCCACGGCGATAAGTTCGAGAAGCGTCGAGAAGGCGACAGGCCCGCCGATTTCTCCCAGAACCTCGATAGCTTTGATCTGGACGAGCCGGGAGTCAGAGTCGATGCACTCCACAAGCCGTGGGGTTGCATCAATGGCCTGATGTCGCCCAAGGGCGTCAATGGCTCGAACCCGAACCCAGTCATCTTCATCATCAAGGGCGCTCACAATGATTGGAATCACGTCTGACTGCTGCACTTCCGCAAGCAAATCGACAACGGCAAGGCGCACAGACTGATCCTCGTCATTGAGCCGAGAAATAATAACTGGCAGCCAGGCACTGAGACCATTTTTCAAATTCGAAAAGGCCTCAATCGCGGCTTTGCGTACATCTGGCGATTCATCTTCAAGGGCGATCTTGATTTCTTCAAGGTTGCCAACGCAGTCCAAACGCCCAAGCGCGTACACAGCCTTGGCCCGATGCTCTGCCTCCGGGCTTTTTGCGAGGACGACAAAACGCTTGCTCATTTCCGCGCCACCAATGGCGACACAGGCTTCGAGGGCGACATCGCGAACATCTGGGAATGGGTGCTCCAAAAAGCCAAAGACAACGGCTCCGGCTTCGGATTCCTTGACCATTTCGCCAAAGTAATGAAGGGCGCCTTTGAGCACTCCGCCGTCATTGTGCCGATTCAGCACATCATAGAAAAAATCTTTGACTGGTGCGCCGCATTCCCCAAGCACATGAATAATGAAACGCTGCACATCGCGTTCGACCTGCCAAAAGACATCCGTCAGCAACGTACAAACCTCATCGCCTCCGATGCGGTTCAAAACGTCCACGATAATCATGACCTGATGCGTGTCAGAACTGTGGAGTCCCTGCACAAGGGTGTTTGTCATACCAATTGAGGCAAGGGCCGAGATAGCAGCTTCAAGACGCTCCTGATCGTGCTCAGGGTCCATTGCAACGGCGAGGTTCAAAACTTCTTCCGAGGCTTTTTCCCCTCCAGTCACACCAAGCCCCTGAATGGCAGCGTCCTGAATACTCGTGTCGCTGTCCTGCAAGGCCTCAAAAAGATACTGTAAAAAATCTGCCTGCTCTTTTTCTGTAAGCAAGGTTAATGACTGCGGCCCAAGAATCTGAATGACAGCCTTCACGATCTTGTTTCGCAGAGCCTCTGGGGCACCGTCCATGTTCCGGAGCAAAAGCGGAACAGCCTTAATATTTCCCATCTCACCAAGGGCATCCACAATCATGGATGCGACCAGCACGGAGCAGGTACTCAAGGCTTTTGCCAAAGCCCCAACGGATTCCTCATCCCGAACTTTGGCCAGCGCTTCCACAACGGCAAACTGAACCCATTCTTCATCCTGCAAGGCTTTGTTCAAAAAGCGGGCGCCATCTGTCATTCCAAGCTCGCCAAGGCTAATGGCGGCCTGATTTCTCACGTTGACAGCGGGATCTTTGAGCAACATCTGACCAAGCGGAAGAACAGCATCAGGGCTCGCACTGGAGCCGAGAATGTCCGCAAGAAAAATTCTGACATCCGGGTCAGCGTCATGCTGAAGCGCAAGCAGTGGAGCCATTGCCTGTGCGCTAATTTCCCGGAGTATATCCATAGAGAGGTTACGAACAGGTGCACTTTCTGAACGCAGCATAGGGATAACAGCCTTTGCGGTCTCTTCTCCTCCAAGATGTCGCAAAGCCATGTCAGCCGCGTCCTGCAATCCGAGATTATCTGTGAGCAAAAGGTTCGCCAGAAGAGGGATAGCGTCACGGCAGCCTTGCTCTCCAGCAAGAAATGCAGCCTCTCGCATTTCTTCGGGGCTTCCGTTTTGAAGCACGTCTGTAATTTCAACGCATGTTTCCATCAATATTCATCCTTTCAGCACTCTCTCTGCGAAAGAAATGGTGCTGTTACCTGTAGATATTCTCTACGATTGCGTCTGCCATATCTTCAATATCTACAATCTCGTCAGCAAGCCCGGCATCAACAACAGCCTTTGGCATTCCATACACAACGCACGAAGAATCATTTTGGGCCAGGACTCGCCCACCCCGCTGCTTAACGACTCGAATTCCATCACGGCCGTCGTTACCCATCCCCGTCAGGATAACGCCAAGGGCGCGACGTCCCACGCCTTCTGCAACCGAAGTCATCAACTCGTTTGCGGAAGGTTTATAGAGCGCTGAGCTTGGTCGTTCCGAAACTTCAATATCGATTCTGCTCACTTTTTGGACAATTCTCAGGTGCTTTCCGCCCTGTGCGACATACACGTGCCCCGGAGCAAAGCGTTCGCCATGCTCTGCTTCTTTGACGGGAAGTGGGCAAACGCCGTTAAGACGCTTGGCAAAGGGTCCAGTAAAAGCTGCAGGCATATGCTGCGCAATGAGAATACCCGCGGGGAAATCCGCAGGGAGTCGCGACAGGAGCTTTTGAACAGCTGGCGGTCCGCCAGTCGAAACGCCAATAGCGACAACGTCACGCCGGGGTGCTCCCGAAGGGCGAGGTCGAGCGGCCCGTCTGGAACGGGTGGGAGTGTTTCCCGGACGCGCAGCGCGTCGTGCAACCGGGGCACGAAAGCGTCTTCGGGCAACAGTTTTCACTTTTCGACGCAGATCCTCTTCGATTTTAATAATATCGAGAGAGACTCTGGAAAGCTGTTTCGGGATAAAATCCACTGCCCCAAGCTCCATAGCTTTGAGTGTTGCCTCAGCGCCTTCTGTTGTCAGCGAGCTGACCATCAACACAGGCCGAGGCATCTCCATCATAATGTGTCTCAGAGCGGTCAGCCCATCCATGCGCGGCATTTCGATGTCGAGAGTGACGACATCGGGCTGGTGCAGGCGTACTTTTTCAACGCCCTCCCGTCCGTCGCGGGCAGTTGCGACAACACGAATTTCTGGATCTTTATCCAGCATGGTTTGGATGGCTTTTCTCATGAAAGCAGAATCATCCACAACGACAACCCGAACCACAGCCATAACTCCTTGTTCAGCGAGGCAAGTCAGCAAACAGATTCAGCACCCGGAGTCTCGCGAAGCGTTTGCGAGAAAGTTGTTACAAATTCAAGAGCTAGATGTAAGCGGGGGTGCTAGGTCGAGGTGTAAAAAAAATATCTGGCAAGGACAACTGGGAATTTGATAATGATATTTCGTTATCCAACGAAAAATCTCTTTTTCTGAATCGGCAGGAATTCGAAAAGGAACAGGGGTGACCTAGTGAAAAGCTCAAGTTTTTGGAAAAAAGCACTTTTTTCAAGAAAAATGAAAAAAGTACTTGCCAAAGCGGGGCTGAACACATAAATGTCTTTTCCGCAACGGGATGTGGCTCAGTTTGGTAGAGCGCTGCGTTCGGGACGCAGAGACCGCGTGTTCAAATCACGCCATCCCGACCAAACGAATTCAAGGGTTTACGTGTAAAAACGTAAACCCTTTTTTTGTTGCGGGACCCAAAAACGGGACCCAGCACCCTACCTTTTCTGCGACTTTTTCGTCCCCAAGCCTCTTCCTTTCTTTTCGCTACCAACACCTCACTCCTCATTTCTGGCATTCCCTACATAATGCTCCCACCGGGAATATCTTCGACAGGCCGTACACTCCCACTTTTTTACACCAGCTCGCCGTGCTCCTCCGCCACGCAGACAAAAAAGAGATGTATTTCTTTTTCTATATAGTTGCGTGCGCAATATACATTCACAAAGCCAATTGACACAACACTGCCCCCCCCTGCAAGAGACGCCTCCCCCTTAAACTCTCAGCACTCCCCCCACAAAATCGCAAAAAAAACAAAGGCGTTTGAAGCCGCAAAAATCCAAAAGGGAAATCCTTTCAATTTGGAAGGAAGTTTGGCATAGAGGGTTCCTGCCTAAAGCATGACGTAAATTTATTTAAAGGGATTGAGTATGGCACTATTAGGAACAGCCAAAACTGCATCAGCAAAAAAAATGATGCTTCTTGGTGGCGGAGAACTTGGTAAGGAAGTTGTGATTGAAGCGCAGCGTCTTGGCGTTGAGGTTATTGTAGTTGATCGCTACGAAGACACCCCGGCCATGCAGGTTGCACACCGTTCCTATACCATGTCCATGTTAGATGGTGAGGCACTTCGAAAGGTTATTACAGAAGAAAAGCCGGACTATATTGTCCCCGAGATCGAGGCGATTGCGACGTCTACTTTGGTCGAGCTTGAAAAAGAGGGATTCAATATTGTCCCTACGGCCAATGCGACAAAGTTGACAATGGATCGTGAAGGTGTCCGACGGCTTGCTGCTGAGGAAGTGGGCCTAACCACATCAAAATACTGTTTCGCCGACACAGAAGAAGAGTACCGAGCCGCAGTGGTCGAAATTGGTATTCCCTGTGTAATCAAACCTGTCATGAGCTCTTCCGGAAAAGGGCAATCTATTGTGAAGAGTGAGGCTGATATCCAAAAGGCCTGGGAATATTCTCAGTCCGGAGGCCGCACTGGTGAAGGGCGTATCATTATCGAAAAATTTGTGCCTTTTGATTATGAAATTACCCTGCTGACAGTACGTCACATTGATGGAACAAGCTTTTGTGCGCCGATTGGCCACCGGCAGGAAAATGGGGATTACCGCGAGTCCTGGCAGCCGCAACCCATGAGCGAAAAGGCCCTCGCAAAAGCACAGGAGTATGCGCGCAAGATCACAGACGCCCTCGGTGGGCGTGGCATTTTCGGCGTTGAACTTTTTGTGAAAGATGATGACATTATTTTTAGCGAAGTGTCCCCTCGCCCTCACGACACGGGACTCGTGACTCTCATCTCTCAGGATTTAAGTGAATTTGCCTTGCATGTGCGCGCTATTTTGGGCTTGCCCATTCCAGGTATTCGCCAGTACGGAGCCGCCGCATCAAGTGTTATCTTGTCCAATGGCACATCAGACAAGCCAGCCTTTGATGGCGTTGACCTTGCGCTCCGCGAGGCAGATACAAAGGTTTTGATTTTCGGAAAAGGCGAATGCGCGGGAGTGCGCCGTCTTGGTGTCGCTCTGGCCCTTGCTGACGATATTCAGGATGCTGTAGAAAAAGCAAAGAAGACGTCTGCTGCCATAAAAGTTATGTATTAAAAATATGCTGGGCAGCCCGCATGACATCAGCAGGCTTTGCGAAAAGTATACGCACCCATCTTTTCCCAGCCGTTGAATTCGTGGCCGAGCTTCTCACCAGCTCATAACTCCAGCAGATGTGTTCCAGATTTCTTCCTTGCCAAGGAGTTCGGAATACAACGCCATGAGGCCCTTCACACCGGCAGGCAGAGAACACATCCTCAAGGAACGCTATCCCAACAAGCGGTTCAAGGGTTTACGTGTAAAAGCGTAAACCCTTTTTTATCGCGGTCAGCAAGTCTCTTTTTTCTAAAAAATATTCCGTTCTTCCTTTTTTTCGCATATAGGTGCAATCCTTCCTTCAAACTCCTACGTTGCAATCACCCTTCAATATTTATAAAAAGATGCTTAAAATTCTAAAAACGGAGCCTAAATGACACTCACGCTTAAAATTATTTGTTTATTCGCTCTTATTTTTTATCTATTTTTCTCTAGCTATAAAATTTTCGAATTGCTTAAAAGAAAAAGTCAAGGAATAGGAATTAATACTTACAAACTCCTCTGCTTCTCTTGTCTAATTCCAGTCCTTGGAATTTTGTATATAGTTCAAGACCCGCAAAACTCACATATTTTCACCATTTTTGGCGTCATTGCGGGGTATGCTTTGGGTAATAAGTAATCTCTCAAGTTTAAAAGTTAAAGCAACCTCTGGGCAACACAAGGCAGTCCTCTCACAGAAAAGGAACTGCCTTTATCTTACTCTTTGGTGCCACCTGCGAAATGCCCGCACCATATCTTGGTAAAAAGACCTGATCAGCGCCCTAGCCCAACCCAAGCCCCTCATCCTTTTGTGTTGGATTTGCAGTTTCTACATCCCTACCGCTTTACTTGTAATATTCCTCTATCACTTCCTCAAAAGCTTTTCGATCAATGCCCCCCTTCGCCCAATCTCCTACGCACAGGCCTAAAAAGGAGACTCTGCCACTTCCAGACAAAATATCGGCAAAATTCGACTTAACTATCTCATATTGCTATGTCTTTCTAATTACACCAACAGACATTGCGAGGTCGACATGAACACGGAGTTTCCCGACAGCCCACGGAATCAGGCTATTGCATGCGCGAGGCACATCTCTCTCAGAGTTCTCCAGCTTTCACTCCTCATTCCTCTTATATCTCTAGGAAATAGCTTCGCCTTTGGACTTGCGCCAAACAAGGCTACACCTCTTTTCTGGTTCGGCAATTTCCCCATCAGTCTCGAAAGCCTCCCTCATCTCGTCATAAGCGCACTCCTTATCGTGTACTTCATTCATGGACACAGAGTACTTCACAACACGGACCCCAGCCTCAAGGTCTTTGTCATGGTATTCCCCGACACTTCAAAAGGGTTCCCCAGAATTCCATCCTCAGGCATCCTTTCTTTAATCGCATTCGCAGGCGTCTACTGCTTAGCAGATTTCCTCTTTACTCTCGCTGAATCCTTCCCCTTTAGGAGAAGTATCTTCTTTGATTTCGACTTTCCTTTCATGCTCATTCTCATCCTGCTTCTCGATTACATTCAGCTCCAAAGAGTAAAACCAGAAAGCACGCCCCAGTAAACGCTGAGGCGTGCTTTTGTATTCTTTCTGCCCTGTAGTATGTAAAATACTGCCATCCCATAGGCATAATTCTCAAATTTTCTCGGCGACGTACTCTGAGCTTTCTTTTTGACTTCAGGCAGGATATAGCCCCTAGCTACTCGAGTTAATTATGAAATATATTTACATTGCATGCATATCAGCGGCCACGATTTTCCTTTACAATCCAGACAAAATTCCTTCAAGCACAACGCCCTGGTGGGTTGGACTGTATATTTTTCTTCTCTTTAACTTTATTTTTTCCCTTCTGGCACTAAGCAAAAGAGCAAAGACACCGCTTCTTACATGTCTTTTTCTTTTATCCGCAGTAACGGGATACTACACTTCAAGCTTCCAGCTTAAAATAACACCAGACATCATTGGTGCCTGTCTGGAAACGTCATTTTTTGAAGCCAAAGAATTCTTGGAACCAAGGCTTCTCCTCTGGCTCCTCATGGCTGGAGCCATGACCTTTCTCACGTCCCGTGCCCTCTCAGGCATGCGCGTCACAAAAAGATATCTGGGATTCTTTGGGATACTCTGTGCGCTTCTTATAGGAGCATACCAGAATCTCAACAGCTCATACTTCAAAGAGCATTATGACAATGAACGGCTCTTGACCCACTTTGAAAATATCATACCTTTCAATAGTGTTAACGCCTTCTTTGGGTATATCAAAAATGCCTCAGCCATTGATGAGCTAGGAAAAATCGAAAACACAGCACAACTGGAAGCGCACCGCACCAAGCAGGTTCCACTTGATGTCATCTTTGTCCTTGGAGAATCAGCCCGTGCGGACCATTTTGGACTGAATGGCTATCATCGGAACACGACCCCAAAACTTTCTCTAGAAAAAAATGCTGTGAGCTTCAAAGATGTCACTTCTTTTGCTGCAAACACCCGCCGCTCTGTTCCAATTATGATCACAGAAGCGGATTCCGCACAGCCAGAAGTCACCAGCTCGTCTTTCCTTAGCATTTTTCAAAAACTTGGTTTCGAAACATTCTGGTTTTCCCTTAACGACAAATTTGACAGGCACAGCAATCCAATCACCCGAACGCTTGTTGGCGTAGACAACCTCTATTTCCGTTCATTCTTCAATGTTGAATACAAAACAGCTCAGGATCACATGATGCTCCCTGCGCTAAAAAAAGTTTTGCAAGACACGCCCAACAAAAGCCACTTCGTAGTATTGCATACACGAGGAAGTCACTGGGCATACAAGAATCGCTACGCGCAGAAATTCAGGAAGTGGACACCAGACACGTCATCCACCTCGGACATACAGGGGCTCATAAACAGCTATGACAACAGCATCCTGATGACTGACGATCTGCTCTACAGAACAATTGAGCTTGTGCGCAACAAAAATGCGCTTGTGCTCTACTGCTCCGACCACGGAGAATCCCTTGGAGAAGACGGCGTCTTTAACCACGGCAACCCTGATCGTACTGAGCAACGAAAAGTGCCTCTCATCGTCTGGTTTTCAAAAAAATATGCCCAAAACTCTCCACAGCACGTTGCGAACCTCTGGGCAAACAAAGACCTTCCAATTTCTCACGACTACATTTTTCATTCTCTCCTTGCACTGGCGTCCATTGAGTATCAGCGCCAGCGCCCCGAACTTGATTTGAGTTCCTCAACCATGCTCGTCGGGCATGGTTCCCTTAACAAAACACTCGCACATCGCTAAAAAACATGCACGCCCCAGTAAACGCTGAGGCGTGCTTTTGTATTCTTTCTGCCCTGCTAAGTTCAGAGCAATTTATTCCACATCTTTCATGACGCTATTCCCGGCACGCTGCCATGCGACAAGGCCGCCAGCAAGAGAGGAGACTTTAGGAAATCCAGCATGCTGCAAATGGCTTGCGGCGATATTTGAACGGTAACCAGAGCCGCAAAGCACGAGTGCAGGTTCGTCTGCTTTCAGTCCCGGCACGCCCTCCGCAAGCAGGTCAGTCAATGCGACATGCGTTGAACCGGGAATGTATCCCTGTTTCCACTCTGCATCAGTTCGCACATCAATAATCTGCGGCAATCCACCACCAACCAGCTCTTCTGCCAGCTCCCTGGATGAATACTGTGGCAGGCGCTCCACTGGCCGCCCGCTCATTACCCAGCCGCTCATACCGCCAGCAAGCCAGCCATAAATTCGGTCGTAGCCAATGCGATGCAAAATCGTCTGCATTTCAGCATAGCGCTCTGGCCCATCCACCACGAGAATAATATCCGCATCAGGCTCCACCACCATGCCGACCCAGTTGGCCATGGCAGGCTCAAAGCCAATGTTAATGCTTCCCGGAATATGTGTTCCACCAAATGACGCCGCACCACGGGTGTCAATAACAACCGCCCCCCGTTCCATCGCCGCCTCAAACTGGTCAGGGTTCAGAGCCAAATCCATAGGACAGCGCTCAAGCAAAGGCGCGCCGTGCATGTTCGACTGGATAATGTGAGTAAAGCTCTTCGGTCGCACCGGGAAGGTCTGCGTCATCGCCGCATGAAAATCTTCAAAATTTGAAAACTGAAGCATGGGATTTGCTGCCCGCTCATAGCCAAGCGTGGAATTTCCTTTGCTACTCATCCCCTTGCCGCACAGTGAGCCTTGGCCATGTGCAGGAAAAACTTCCAGATGATCCGGCAACTGCCCAAACTTCACGTAGAGGCTTTGCCACTGATTGCGTACCTGCTGATCAATCACATCAGGTCCAACAAGGTCAGGACGCCCAATGTCTCCCACAAAAAGCACGTCACCAGTCAAAATAAGCCACGGCTCTTCGGAACGCATCAAGTCAGAAACCAGCACAGACAGTGAATTGGGCGTATGCCCGGGGGTCTCCAGAATATCCATACGTGCCGCACCTATTTCCAGTCGATCACCTTCTTTCAGCGGCTCAAACGGAAAGCTCACCGGAGAATCCTTTTCCATGTATATCGTCGCGCCTGTACGCGATTTCAGCTCCTGATTTCCGCTCACATGGTCAGCATGGACATGCGTTTCAATAATGTGCGTAATCTTCATGCCTTCCCGCCGTGAAATATCCAGATAATCCTGAATATCCCGCTTGGGATCAACAACAGCCATTGCGCCGGCCGCAGGGCATCCAATCACATACGAAAAACAGCCCATGCCCGGAACAACAATCTGTTTAAAGTACATAAGCACAGCTCCTTGCAATGCAGTTGTTAGCGATATTACTGCGTTTACAAATAGCACAGCACACAGACATGAACCAAGACCTATCTTGTTCCAAGGGCACAAAAAAAGCGCAGAAACATATGTTTCTGCGCTAAAGATGTATGCGGAAAATGCTTAATGCACACACGTAGGGAAAATCACCCCAAACATGTTTTGATAATAGGCATTCACCTTCTTTGCCAAGGCCAGCCGTTCCTGCGTGGCCTCAGTTTCCGAGTCAAAAAACGCAGCCAGATCACGCGGCACGCCATCCCCACGATCGCCTTCTGGCTGTGAAAGATAAACTCGAAAATAATACTGCTCAGGCTCATAGGGAGCGTCTGGATCGGAGTAGGTTTTCTCAATCCACCCAATAGCCTTAATCTGTGCAAGAGGAACCAAAAAGCCCTCAATACATACGAGATAATCCATTCCAGGACAGTCTGTAATTCCTGTTTCCATGAACCTTCTCCAGTCCTTGAGTTCCAGAGGTGCTTTGTGTTTGTCTCCTGCCAAGCATTCCCCAGTCAAAGAGACCTACCTGCAATCCCCTGAAAGCGCAAGAAATCTAGCACACAGCAAAGCGAATCACAGCGGCCAAAATGCCACAAAAAGCAGCCCCAACAAGCCCTCCTACAGGAATAAGCCGCATGAGCCGCCGCAATGCTGCATCAGTCCACGGTTCCCCCGCAGGACCAAGCACGGGTTTTTCCTTCACTTTCCCAAAATACACAGCTCGGCCACCCATTGCCGCGCCAGCAAGCCATGCCGCCGTTGCCATTGGCCAGCCTGCATTCGGACTCGCGCTTTTGCCTGCGTCAATTGATGCATGCCCAAAGGCTTCGCCTGCCGTCTCATAGCGCAAAAGCTTTGCACCACACAGCAGCCCCAGCGCACACAAACGCGCCGGAATCCACGCAAGTACATCATCCATTCGGGCCGCAACCTTGCCAAACTTTTCATACTGTGGCGTGCGGTACCCCCACATGGAATCCAGCGTGCTCACGGCCTTGTACGCCCACAGCAATGCAGGTCCACCAAGCATCAGATAGAAAAATGGAGCGACAAAACCATCGTTGAGATTTTCACTCAGCGTCTCGGCAAGCCCGGCACGAACGTCTTCCTCGCTCATCTGTTCAGTCTCACGACTCACGAGATAGGAAAGAGCAAAACGCGCATCTTCCAGCTCCCCAGCATCCAGCAGCGCGAGCACATGACGGCCTTCACGCATAAGCTGACCAAGAGCCAAACCTGCAAAGGAAAAATACAACGCCAGAATCAGCCCAACATAGGGAATCGCCGTGAGGCCAGCCACGACAAGCCACGCCGTTCCAGCCATCAGCACAACGCCAAGAGCACCCTTGGCGAGCAAAAATTTCTGCCCAGCAAAGCGTCGGGCACAATATTCTATGCGACCGGCATACCAGCCAAGTGCACAAACAGGATGCGGCCAGCCATGCGGATCACCAACAAACCAGTCCACAAGGACTGCGCACAGCGGCACAGCCCAGTACATCACAGATTCCATTCCCCGCTCCTTCGCGTCCTAAAAAATCATGCGCCTATGACATCGCAAGATCGTGCGCCACACCCGGTTCAATGTCTGGGAAAATATCTGCCTGACGCATTGCTTCGTACAAAATAATACCTGTCGAAGTCGACAGGTTCAGACTACGCACATGTCCCCAGATGGGCAGATTAATGCAATGCCCCACGCTCGCAATCACCTGCTCGGGCAGGCCACGCGTTTCTGGCCCCATCAAAATAATGTCGTCAGCTTCAAAACCAAAACGGTCATAGCGGCTGCCCTGCTTGGAGCTGGTCGCAACAATACGGCGATCTCCAGCATGCTCCAGAAAATGCTCCCAGTTCGGATGCACAGTCACGTCAACATAAGGCCAGTAGTCCAGCCCTGCACGCTTGAGATATTTATTTTCCAGACTGAAACCCAAAGGCTCCACAAGATGCAACGGAGTCTTGGTCGCAGCGCAAAGCCGCGCAATATTCCCCGTATTCGGCGGAATCTCCGGTTCGTACAGTACAATTTCCATTTTAACCTCCAAGCCGTTTCGGCTCAGGGGGCTGTACTGCCTATTCAGGTCTGGAGCAAGCGCGAGTTCATGTCTGCAAAGTTCTGCAAGGCCACAGGCCGTGGCTCTTCATCCAGAACTGGCCGTACTTTTTCATGCGACGGCTGCATCTGCATGGCTTTGAGTTGAGGCAATCGTGCCCAGCCGCTTCCATCCCGGTACACGGTCAGCTCAAAGCCCAGTCGCTCATAAAACGCATTGCGCAATTCCGTGTTCTGGCGCGAAATAAGATGCAGCGAGCGCACCCGCTCTGCTCCCAGCCCGGCATCCAGAGCCTGCCCGGCAAGCCAGCGTAAAAGGTAGGAACCTACGCCTCTTCCCCGTAAAGGTTCCGGGACGAAAAGCTCACGTCCAAAAGCCAGCTGCCGCTCACCACAGTGCAGCTCAAAGCCCTTGCACGGGAAGTCAAAGCACGAAAATATTCCCTGATCTTCACGCACGCCAAACACAGGGTTCAGACTAAACGACGCCCCGCTCACTCCCTTCTTGGCCAAGAGCCAGCGTCCACAGTCATCTCCCTGTTCCGAAAGAGTCAGTACCTGCCATGAATAGTCCATCTGTCACCTCTCTGACATGAGCTATCATCTCCCAGGCTTTGAATCCAGCTTCTGACACGGCTTTCCTGTTTTTTGCACGCAAAAACTTCGCCTCACGCCCCGACTGTGCTATTTCTCCCAAAAGAAGGCTTGACCACCCCACACATTTGGCGTTATCGCCAAACGTATCTCCTTTAGGGAAGCTCAGTTATGAATAATATTTTTCTTCTGCCACACTCGAAATATGAGGAACTCGCCAAAGTCTACAAGGCTATGGCGCACCCCACCCGACTGCTCATCATCGACGCACTCTCACACGGTGAGCGTTGCGTTGGCGAACTTCAGGAAATGGTCGGAAACGACATGTCCACGGTGTCCAAGCATCTCGCCATCCTCAAGCAGGCTGGACTCATCCGTGACGAACGCAGAGGGAAATATATTTTCTACACGCTGGTCTGTCCCTGCATTGTGGACACATTCCACTGCATTGGAAACAAGCTCCAGGAATAAGGGGCTTTTTTTCATACCCTGTATTTGGCCGAATAGCCAAACAGCTATTTACCCATTCACTCTCAAGCTGATTTTATTCAAGGATTTCAAAATGACGACGGCAAAAACAGAGACTTTTGAGGCTATTCTTTCGGAAATGGATCTGAGCTTTTTAGGTTCCGGCCAGCACTCCATCAGCGCGGCGCAGGCTGCTCCACTCTACGGCACCGACAAGGCCCGCTTCATTGACGTTCGTACTCCCGAAGAAATTTCCTATCTTCCTCTTCCCTTTGCCACCAACATTCCCCTCAACACTCTGTCTGAGCATCTTGACGAAATTTCCGATGACACGCTGAACATAGTCTTTTGCACGTCTATTTTCCGTGGTGCGGTTGCGTACGCCTATCTGCGCTACAAGGGCTACGAAAACGTGAAGTGTCTGACTTCCCCGCTTGAAAATTTTCTGGCCATACTCAAACCCGGTACGATTCTTAAAAAAGTTCAAGGCTAGGTTCCCATATGGAAATTTTACTCATTTCCGCAATCGCGTTTGTTCTCAGCTTTATCTTTGCCCTTGGCGGTATTGGGTCAGCGCTCGTACTCGTTCCGGTCCTTCACTGGCTGGGCGTCCCCTTTGCCGAGGCGCGGCCAACCAGCCTCTTCGTCAACACCCTGAGCCTCATCGGTGCATCCGTCTCCAACCTGCGCTCAGGGCGGCTCGACCTTCGGCTCGGAAGCCCCATCATCATTGGCTCAATCGCAATGGCCCCCATTGCAGCCTATGCCTCAACATTCATCGATGAGTCAGCTCTCAAGCTCTGCTTCATCGCCTTCCTCTTTATGTCGAGCAGCATGATGCTCAAGCCCAAGCGCAAAACAGACCGGGAAATCTATCGCGAAAAAGCCCCTGCCCTGACGCTCTTTCTCATTGGCGCCCTCGCAGGAGGAAGCTCCGGCCTCCTCGGTGTCGGTGGCGGCGGTGTGGTGGCTCCCCTCATGGTGCTCCTTGGCTTCAACCCCAAGCGCATCGCCATGATTACTGCCCTCGTCGTCCCCTTCTCCTCCTTCACCGGATTTCTCGCCTACTGGGCAATGGGAAATATTCACATCCCACTCGTCCTTTGCGTCGGCGTCGCTGCCGCCCTCGGCGGGTATCTCGGAACAAACTACATGCAGAAGCACCTCGCCCCCGGCACCGTCAAAAAATTCCTCGGAGCTGTCATTATGCTCATCGGTGTCAAACTCCTTTGGCAGCTTTTCTAACTTATAAATAAGGACTGGAGGGACAGATGAAGCGGGTGATTTGGATGGGTGGGTATATAATTGGGGGCCAGCCCCCAAACCCCCGCGTAAGGGAATGATTCCCTTACGTATCCTCATCGAGTTTAAAAGCCGTGGAAGCTTTGCTTCCTCGGCTTTTAAACTTGTTGGGGCTAGCGTCGAGAGCTTCTTTCTCTTTCCCGTGCGTTGCCTCCATTTTCTTTTTGAACGCTCGCGTTCAAAAAGAAAGGGGTGGAGCGCAAAGAAAAAGAACACACGCTGAGTTAATTAGGCCGAAAAAAAGGGGCCGGATGAAGGGGAAAGCCAAAGGCTTTCACTCATCCGGCCCCTTTTATTTCGGGCGAAATCGGGATTCCCAAGGGCCTCGTCCTTGGGCGGGGTCAAGGGGCAGCGCCCCTTGCAGAGCACGAGACAGAGTCTCGTAACTCCTCCAAATAAAAAAAGCCCCAGAATAAATTCTGGAGCTTGATGTATCATATGGTGGGCGATACTGGATTTGAACCAGTGACTTCCACCGTGTGAAGATGGCACTCTGACCAACTGAGTTAATCGCCCATAGACTCAAACGCGTTGAGGCTTTGATATATGCACGCAAGTGCGCAGACTGTCAAGGACTTTGGGTTCCTGTTCAGTTCTGTGTGTTGAAAATGGTGGGCGATACTGGATTTGAACCAGTGACTTCCACCGTGTGAAGATGGCACTCTGACCAACTGAGTTAATCGCCCATTTTCAAAACACACCGCGCAGGTGCTGCGGGAAGAAGTCATTATCTCCCATCCCTTCCCGGGTCAACTCTTTTTTTGAACTTTACGAATTTTCATACTTTTTTACATAACGCAGAGGCTTTGCCAGCAGCCAAATTTACGATAGGCTACTGTGTACTTCGTGACACAGGGACAAGGGGCGCCTCTTTTTTATGATACTGCGCTTCCACGTACCAGAAAAATACCCCTGGTACAGTCCTCTTCGAACACGTCAAACAAGGGAAACGTATGAAGTTACTCGTTACTGGTGGTTGCGGATTTATCGGCACCAACTTTGTTTACCACATGCTTGAGACCTATCCGGACGTAGAGATTGTCAACCTCGACAAGCTGACCTACGCCGGAAACCGCAACAACATTGCTCCGCTGGAGTCCTCTCCGCTGGGCAAGCGGCATAGCTTTGTGCGGGCCGACATTGCCGACAAGGACAGCGTTCGCGCCATTCTTGCCGAGCACAGGCCTGATGCTGTGCTGAACTTTGCAGCAGAGTCGCATGTGGACCGCTCCATCCATGACCCCTCACCTTTCATTGTGACCAATGTTCTGGGCACCCAGAACATCCTGTCAGCCTCAATGGAAGCGGGGATCGAACGCTTTGTGCAAATCTCTACGGACGAAGTCTACGGCACGCTTGCTACGGATGACCCGGCCTTTTCCGAAGAGAATCCGCTGGAACCCAATAGTCCTTACTCCGCGTCCAAAGCCTCCGCGGACCTGATTGTTCGTTCCTTCTGGAAGACCTATGGCTACCCGGTTGTCATCACCCGTTGCTCCAACAACTATGGTCCGTGGCAGTTCCCGGAAAAGCTTATCCCGCTGATGATCAAGCTCGCAGAAGAAGATAAGCCCCTCCCGATTTACGGAGATGGCATGCAGGTCCGCGACTGGATTTTTGTCACTGACCACTGCCACGGTGTTGACCTTGCACTCCGCAAAGGCACTCCTGGCTCAGTGTACAACTTTGGTGGTAACGCAGAAAAAGCCAATATTGACGTCGTCAAATCCATTCTGTCCGCAATGGGCAAGGGTGAAGACCTGATTTCCTACGTCAAGGACCGCCCCGGCCATGATCGCCGCTACGCAATGGATTACAGCCTCGCAGAAAAAGAACTTGGCTTTAGCCCCAAATATACCTTTGAGCGTGGCCTTGCCGAAACCCTGCGCTGGTACGAAGAGCATAAAGACTGGCGGAATGCCATTGAAAGTGGCGAATACCGCAGCTTTATGTCTGACTGGTATGGAGAACGAAAATGAGTGAAGAAGCGTCACAAAAGGCGCTCGTGCTTGGCGGCCAGTCCGGCCTTTTAGGCATGTCTCTCGCTGAGGCATTCGCCCATGATGGCTGGGAAGTTTCCGTGACGCCCCGCCCTGAGCACTGGGCATACGATGTCGAAAGCCTGCGCGAATTTTTCCAAAAAGAGTCTCCTGACCTCGTGCTGAACACCTGGGCGTACACCCAGGTTGATCTTGCCGAGGATGAACCAGAGGAAGCCCGCCGGGTCAACAAAATCCTGCCGGGAATAATCGGAAAAGCGCTCAAGGGGCTGGACATTCCTCTTGTTCACTACTCAACAGATTTTGTTTTTGATGGCAAAAAAGGAACGCCTTACCTTGAGGATGACAAGGCAGACGCAGAGTCTGTGTATGGCAAGACAAAGCGTGATGGCGAAAAAGCTTTGCTCGATCTTGGGCTGGACAAGCTGTTCATCATTCGAACTGCATGGCTCTTTGGTCCCAAAAAGAAAAATTTTGTAAAAACCATGCTGACGCTGTGCAAGGACCGCGAAAATATTGGCGTGGTGCACGATCAGGTTGGCTCCCCAACCTACACCCCTGACCTTGCACAATATTCACTGGCTCTTATCAAAACAGGCCAGTATGGGCTGTATCACCTTGCCAACTCCGGCCGCGCGAGCTGGTGCGAACTGGCAAGCGAAGCTGTCCGGGCTGCAGGATACTCCTGCACAGTCAATCCAATACCCTCGGAAGACTACCCGCAAAAGGCACAGCGCCCAGCGTTCTCTGTTTTGGACACGTCCCGCTTTACGCAGGCAACAGGCATAACACCGCGCCCCTGGCTTCAGGCCGTGCAGGAGTATGTCTACTCTGAAACAGCAGAGAACCTCAGCCAGTAACAGACACAAACGGTCCGGCATACTCCATGACTGGACCGGCTTGAACGACGTATCGCAGGCAGGCCACCCAAAACGCTTACCCAAACTGTGGGCGTCAGTGGTTGCCTGCATTTTCTTTGTTCAAGCATCTTGCTCAAAACATACAAAAAGATTCCACCAAAAAAACGTCTGGCGGTTGACTTCATGGTTTGAGTGCTTACTGATTTCCAGAGCAATCGCTTAGAATCGCCATCTGGCGTCCCGGAGACCGATATGACAGAGAAAATGAACGAAGAGCCTGAAAATACAATGAATGCAGAAACAGAAGAGCAGACCGTGCAGGAAGAGACCGCAGAAGCACAGGATCTGACCCTGACCGAAGAGGAGCTGAAAAAGCTCTGCAAAGAACAGGTCTGCCCCGAGTGTCCCGAAAAGAAAGAACTCGAAGACGAGCGCCTGCACCTCTTGGCCGACATGGAAAACACCCGCAAGCGCCTTGAGCGCGACAAGGAAGAATTCCGTCGCTTTGCCGCAGAAAAAGTGCTTGCAGACCTGCTTCCCATTCTGGACAACCTTGACCTTGCTCTCCAGCATGCCCCGCAGGACGATGCGTCCAAGAACTTCGTCATTGGCGTGGACATGACCCGCAAAATTTTCCTTGATACTCTTGCCAAGCACAACCTTGAAGCGGTTGGCACCCGTGGCGAAGAGTTCTCTCCCGAAATCCATGAAGCAGTTGGTCAGGAAGAATGTGACGACATGGAACCGAACCACGTCGTGACCCTGATGAAGAAGGGCTACCGTCTGAACGGTCGTCTGCTTCGCCCTGCAATGGTGACGGTCAGCAAGGCCCCCGAAAAATAGCTGCACAAAAAAAATGATGAAAAATTTGCATCCCCCCTCTTTACAGCTGGAATTTGCGAATTATTTTCATCGGCACAAACGGAAATGACATCTCTCTAAACACAGAGACTCAAAATATATTTCTCATGAAGAGGAGGATTTTTAATCATGGGTAAGATCATCGGCATCGACCTCGGCACAACCAACTCCTGTGTCTACGTCATGGAAGGTAAGGACCCCAAGTGTGTCACCAACCCTGAGGGTGGCCGCACCACTCCGTCCATCGTGGCTTTCACTGAAAAAGAACGCCTCGTGGGTGAACTTGCAAAGCGTCAGGCAGTGACCAACGCTGACAAGACCGTTTTCGCTGTAAAGCGTCTCATGGGCCGCAAGTTCCAGGACCCGGCAATTCAGAAGTGGGTTTCTTCCTGCCCTTACACCATCGCAGGCCATTCCAACGGTGATGCCTATGTTGAGATCGACGGCAAGCAGTACAGCCCGGCTGAGCTTTCCGCCAACATCCTCCAGAAGCTGAAGTCCGACGCAGAGACCTACCTCGGCGAGACCGTGACCGAAGCCGTTATTACTGTTCCTGCATACTTCAATGACTCCCAGCGTCAGGCCACCAAAGACGCCGGCCGCATTGCTGGTCTTGAAGTAAAGCGTATCATCAACGAGCCTACCGCTGCTTCTCTGGCATACGGTTTCGACAAGAAGGCAAACGAAAAAATCGCTGTCTTCGACCTTGGTGGTGGTACTTTTGATATTTCCATTCTGGAAGTTGGCGACAACGTTGTTGAAGTCCGTGCCACCAACGGTGACACCTTCCTCGGCGGCGAAGACTTTGACCACCGTGTCATCAACTACCTCGTTGAAGAATTCAAGCGTGAGAACGGCATCGACCTTTCTCAGGACCGCATGGCCCTGCAGCGCCTGAAAGAAGCAGCAGAAAAGGCAAAGAAGGAACTGTCCTCCTCTGTCGAGACCGAAGTCAATCTGCCCTTCATCACCGCAGACGCAACTGGTCCCAAGCACCTCATGGTCAAGATCTCCCGCGCCAAGCTCGAAAAGCTGGTCGAAGATCTGGTCGAGCGTACCGCTGGTCCCTGCCAGAAAGCACTTAAGGACGCAGGCCTTTCTGCTTCCGACATCGACGAAGTTATCCTCGTTGGTGGTATGACCCGTATGCCTCTGGTACAGAAAAAGGTTTCCGAATTCTTCGGCAAAGAGCCTAACCGTAGCGTGAACCCCGATGAAGTTGTCGCAATGGGCGCATCCATTCAGGGTGGCATCCTCGCTGGCGACGTTAAGGACGTTCTGCTCCTCGACGTCACTCCCCTTTCTCTCGGCATCGAGACCATGGGCGGCGTGTGCACCAAGCTGATCGAGCGCAACACCACCATTCCGACCAAGAAGAGCCAGGTCTTCACCACTGCTGCAGACAACCAGCCCTCCGTGTCCATCCACGTACTCCAGGGTGAACGTCCAATGGCAGCAGACAACAAGACTCTCGGCCGCTTTGAGCTTTCCGGTATCCCGGCTGCTCCCCGTGGCGTTCCGCAGGTTGAGGTGTCCTTTGACATCGACGCCAACGGTATTGTTAATGTTTCCGCAAAGGATCTCGGCACTGGCAAAGAGCAGTCCATCCGCATCACTGCTTCCAGCGGCCTTTCTGAGGACGAAATCGAAAACCTCGTGAAAGAAGCTGAAGCACACGCAGAAGAAGACAAAGCCAAGCAGAAGCTGATCGAGACCCGCAATCAGGCTGATACCCTGATTTACACCACCGAAAAGTCCATCCGCGACCTTGGTGACAAGCTTGACGCTGAGACCAAGACCGACATCGAAGCCAAGATCGAGACCCTGAAGAAGGCTCTTGAGGGCGAAGATGCCGCAGCTATCGAAGCCGCTACCAATGAGCTTGCTCAGGCATCTCACAAGCTGGCCGAAAAGCTGTACGCAGAACAGGGTGCCAATGCTGAAGGCGCACAGGGTCAGCCCGGTGCACAGCAGCCTCAGGGCGGCGCTCAGAAGGATGATGACGACGTCGTCGACGCTGACTACAAAGAAGTCTAAATCCTCAGGGAAGAACGGGCTGTACGCCGTGCACCCGCTTGCCTTCCCCCCCTGAACGGGTATACTCTGGCCTGTCTGCTATTTTTGCAGGCAGGCCATTTTATTATGCCGCAGATTTTTGCGGTGTCACCCCGTAACACCCCCGGACGCCAATGAAAAACGCACGCGACCGTCACGACGTCAGGACCCCGTTGCGCTACGTCATTTTTGCGCTGACGCTGGCGCTTCTTTTTGCCATTTCTGGCTGTGCCAAAAAATCCCTCCCCAGCTATGGAGACCCCGTACCACGAGCAGACACAGCAACGCTCGACACTCGTGATGCGCAGGCCGCATGGGACGCCAAGGACTACGCCCGAAGCGAAATGCTCTATATGCACCTGCTGGATCATGGCACCCTCAGTCCCGACGAAAAAAAGACTGCCCTGTATCGGCTGGGCCGCAGCGCTGTAGAAATACAGCACCCGCACATCGCCCTTGATGCACTGGACCAGCTTTCCCGGCTGGACCCGGCAAGCCGAAAGACATGGGAATGGCACAGCATCTTTGCTGATGCCCTTCTTTCCCAGGGCAAGCGTGGAGCCGCGCAGGACCACCTGCGTGCCCTGACTGACAACACAAGCTATACATGGGAACTGCGCACCAAGGCTGCCGTCGCACTGGCTCTGCAGCAGTGGCAGGCCCGTGATTTTGACGACTCTCTCCGCGAGCTGGATTCATTCTATGCAGCAGCCCCGGAACCTGTTGAGCAGTCTCAGGCCGGACTGGAACGCCAGCTTGCAGAAGCCCTGCACGAGCTTGCAACTCCGACCCTGAACGGTCTGGAGCAGGTCACTCCGGCAGAGCGCCGCTTTGCATTCCCATACAGTGTTCTCCAGCTCGAAAAAGCCCGCCGCCTTGCCGCAGACAGCGCAAGCTGGCCTCGTGCATGGAATCTTTTTACTGAACTAAACCGAGACGGCCAGTTTGCCGACAAAAACCTCGTGGCCCGCAGCATGGCGCCTTTCATGGAGAACCGTGCCAAGTCCACTGGCGGTGTTGCTCTGGCTCTGCCTCTCTCTGGACCCTACAGCGAAATCGGCTGGAAGATTGTCCGCGGTGCGGGCGTTGCCCAGTGGAAAATCCTTATGGCCGGTGGCCAGATGGACATCCGTACTGTGAACACAGAGTCTCCGGACTGGATGGACCAGATCAAGGCACTGCCCAAAGGCTATTCCGTTGTTGGTGGACCACTTCGCACGGCCAAGTTTAAGCAGCTCGAAAAAAGCGGTATGCTTGCAAACCGCCCCTTCTTTAGCTTTTTGCCAAGCCTTGGCTCTGCCACAGAGGGCGAAGACGCATGGCGCTTTTTCCCCAGCCAGAAAGACCAGCTCCGGGTTCTTCTGAACCTTGCGGTGGACAATCTGGACATGCACTCTCTTGGAGTGCTCTACCCCGATGAAAAATACGGTGCCCGCCTGTCCGAACTTTTCTCACAGGCCGCAGCAGATCGCCTTGCCCACGTCGCAGGCAGTACAAGCTACCCTCCGGGTCAGCCCACCAAATGGGGCAAATCTGTCCGCAACTTCCTTGCTCAGGCCAGAAGCGACAGCGGCGCGCAGCGCCTTCAGGCCGTGTTCCTTCCGGACAGCTGGGAAACCGCACGCCAGCTTGTGCCTCAGCTTTTCTATTATGATGAAGACCGTCTGCTCATCCTTGGCCCGTCACTTTGGGCACAGGGACTGGAACATGACAAAAACATCGAAGCCCGCTATTTCCGTCTGGCAGTTTTTCCAAGCGCATGGTGGCCAGAAAATCCTTCTGCGCCAGCACAAACCCTGCGTACGGAACTGGAACAGGATGCATCTGGCCGGGCCGACCTCTGGACAGCAATCGGATATGACTTTATTCGTTTAGCCGAGCGCCTTGGTCAGATAGAAGAACCGAGTGCGACTGATGTCAACAGAGCACTGCAAGGTGCTCAGGAAATGGACTGGAGCATGGCTCCGCTGGAATGGACTTATGATGGTAAGGCATCCCAGCAGCTTTTCCTGTTCCGCCCAACCGAAGACGGGTACCGTCCCATTGACCCAGAACTGCTTTCCCGCCGCATCCTGCGGATTCGCGCTCTGCACGACAAACGCGAAGTGCTCCGCCGTCAGGCAGAAATCGATGACCTGCAAAAGGCTCTCGACAAAAAGCCCTCGGACAAAACCCTGAAACAGCGGGTTCAGGCACTGAAAATTCAGCTGGAAAGCCGTCTGGAAGAAATGTCTTCC
The DNA here is from genome assembly GCF_900167065.1 of Desulfobaculum bizertense DSM 18034. Lineage (NCBI taxonomy): Bacteria > Pseudomonadati > Thermodesulfobacteriota > Desulfovibrionia > Desulfovibrionales > Desulfovibrionaceae > Desulfobaculum > Desulfobaculum bizertense. The sequence continues at coordinate 92,324 of NZ_FUYA01000007.1, read as the reverse complement.
GCACAGTAGACCGAAGGCGGGCCGCAAGGTCCGCCAGCATTAAGGAGTGGACAGTATGAAAATTACCCCCGAACAGGTTGCCAAAGTTGCCCGTCTGGCACGCCTGCACCTGAGCGAGGACGAGCAGGCCCAGTTTAGCGGCCAGCTTGGAAATATTCTGGAATACATGGATGAGCTGGGTCAGGCCGATACCGAAGGCATTGAACCGCTGTACTCTCCCATTGAGAATATGAGCTGCCTGCGTGACGATGAAGTCCGCGAGAGCAGCAACCGGGACGACGTTATGGCCAATGCCCCCGAATCCGACGGCAAATATTTCATTGTTCCCCGCATTGTGTAGCGGGACATCTCTTGAGAGAAGGAAATTTCATGTCCGAGCTGACCAGTAAATCCCTTACAGAAATTCGCGATCTCCTTGCTTCTGGAGACGTGAAGGCCGCTGACGCTGTTCAGGCCTGCCTTGACCGCATTGAAGCAACCGAAGGTTCCCTGAATGCCTTCACCCACGTTCAGGGCGAATCTGCCCTGAGCCTTGCCCAGAGCATGGACGCTGCTGGTCCTGATTCCAGCAAGCCGCTTTGGGGTGTTCCCGTCAGCATCAAGGACATCCTTGCCAGCAAGGGTGATCCGGCACGCTGCGGTTCCAAAATTCTGGAAAACTTTACGCCATTTTATGACGCCACGGCTGTCAAAAGACTGAAAGACGCTGGCGCCATCATCATTGGCCGCGCCAACATGGACGAATTCGCAATGGGTTCTTCCACGGAAAGCTCTGCCTTTGGCCCCACGAAAAACCCGTGGAATACCGCCAAGGTTCCGGGTGGCTCCTCTGGAGGCTCCGCTGCAAGCGTTGCTGCTGGCCAGTGCTTTGGCTCCCTTGGCACTGACACAGGTGGCTCCATCCGCCAGCCCGCTTCCTTCTGTGGCTGCGTCGGCATCAAGCCCACCTATGGCCGAGTCTCCCGTTATGGCTGCATTGCCTATGCATCCAGCCTTGACCAGATTGGCCCGCTGACCCGCAATGTTCCTGACGCAGCACTGATGCTGAATGTTATTGCAGGTCACGACACAATGGACTCCACGTCCGCGACCTGCGACGTTCCCGACTATGCCGCAGCCGTAGCAGCACAGAAAGATCTCTCCGGCATGACCATTGGTATGCCAGAAGAATACTGGGCAGAAGGTCTTGCCAAAGAGGTTGAAGATTCCTGCCGTGCAGCCATTGCTAAGGCCGAAGACATGGGCGCAAAGGTTGTTCCCGTCAGCCTGCCCAACACCAAGTACGCTGTTTCCAGCTACTACATTATCGCCATGGCCGAAGCCAGCTCCAACCTTGCCCGCTTCGACGGTGTGCGGTATGGGCACCGTGAACATGCCGACGACCTGATCGACATGTACACAGCCAGCCGCAGCGCCGGTTTTGGCCCTGAGGTCAAACGCCGTATCATGCTGGGCACCTACGTGCTTTCTGCTGGCTACTATGACGCATATTACCGCAAGGCCGCTCAGGTTCGTCGCCTGATTCGTCAGGACTTCTTGGACGCCTTCACCAAATGCGACCTGATCTGTGGACCGGCATCTCCGGTCACAGCATGGGGACTGAACGAAAAAACTGACGACCCGCTCCAGATGTACCTGATGGATATTTATACCATCAGCCTGAACCTTGCGGGCCTGCCGGGCATTTCCATCCCGGCCGGGCTTGGTGCAGACAGCGCCATGCCTGTTGGTCTCCAGCTTTTGGGACCCGCCTTTGGCGAAGAAAAGCTGCTTGCCGCAGCTGGTGCCCTGTCCAGTCAGCTTGACCCGCTGCCCGGACCCAAGGGCCTTGCCTAAGCTCCCGAAGATTCAGGAAGCCCCGCTTTTGCGGGGCTTCCGTTTATTACAGATTCCCACACCGGGACCAGTAGAGGACCTATGAAGATAGCAGTTGCCGTGAGCGGCGGAACAGACAGCCTGTTTTCCCTGATTCTCCTCAAGGAGCAGGGGCACGACGTCTTTGCTGTTCACGCCTTTTTCCTTCCTCCGGACGACAAGGCGCACGAAACCGTTGCGGGCTTGCAAAGCCGCTGCGATGCCCTTGGCGTGCCCCTGCACGTGCTCGACCTGCACAAAGAATTTCAGCAGCAGGTCATTGACCCGTTCATTGCGGCCTATGCCACCGGGAAAACACCCAATCCCTGTGCCCTGTGCAATCCGACCATGAAATTTGGCCTGCTCTTTGACCGTGCAAAAGAGCTCGATGCGAGCCACGTTGCCACAGGTCACTATGCCCGCATTCAGGGCGAAGGTGCAGACGCTCGGCTTATTCGCGGCACAGACCCGGTCAAGGATCAAAGCTATTTCCTCTCTCTGGTTCCGCAGGAGCGCCTTGCAAAGGCCATCTTCCCACTGGACTCATGGTGCAAGACAGACGTTCGGTCCGAACTGGAAAAGCGAGGCATTGTTCCTCCGCTTCCGTCCGACAGCCAGGAAATCTGCTTTGTTCCCGGCGACGACTACTGTGCATTTTTAGAGCACAGAAGTCTGGAACCTTTGCCCGGTCCCGGAAAAATCATTCTGGAAGACGGCAGCGCAGTAGGACGGCATAACGGCATCTGGCGCTACACACTGGGCCAGCGCCGGGGTATTGGCGTTGCGTGGAAAGAACCGCTCTATGTCATTGCCAAAAACGCCGAGGACAACACCCTGACCGTTGGTCCCAAAAGCAGCCTGCCCATCGCCTGCTGCCAGCTGCGCGAGGTCAACATCCTTGTGCCGCAAGACCAGTGGCCAGAAAAGCTCTATGCCCAGACGCACTACCGCCAAAAAGCCCGTCCTGTTGAGGTCGAGCTGACTGACGGAGGTCTGGAACTTCGCTTTACCGAAGCACACACGCGCCCAGCCCCCGGCCAGATCGGCGCGCTCTACACCGAAGACGGTACAGTTCTGGCCGGTGGAGTTATTTCTCACTCATGTCGATAAACAAATATTTCTACATCTACACACTGGGCTGCAAAATCAACCAGTATGAAAGTCAGGCCATTCGTGAAGCATGGCTTGGCGCTGAGTATCAGGAATGCACAGACCCAGAGCAGGCAGACATCATTGTGATGAACTCCTGCGCAGTCACCGCCCATGCGGTCCGCGACCTGCGCCAGCAGACACGCCGCCTCATGCGCCTTGCTCCCGAAGCCAAAGTCATCATCACAGGCTGCGCCGCAGAAGTCCTGCACAAGGAACTCGCCAAAGACTTTGGCGATGCCCTGATTGTGCCCCAGTCCAAAAAGGAAGAGCTGCTTACCCTGCCCATGGCCACGCCAGATGCAAGTATCAGTACTCCGGAGCAGTCACCCGCAGCACTGCACTTCCCGAAATTTTCCATCACGGGCTACAACCGTGTCCGCGCGGTCGTCAAAGTTCAGGACGGCTGCACACACCGGTGTACCTACTGCATTATCCCCAGCACCAGAGGCAAATCTGTCAGCCGTCCCATGCAGGACACAGCCGAAGAGATCCACCGTATTTTTGAAGCTGGCTGGCACGAAGTCACCCTGTCTGGCATCAATCTCCGCCAGTTTGGCCGGGACCTCGACGGCTCCCCGAATTTCTGGGACCTCATGGAATATCTGGAAAAAGACCTTGCTCCCACATGGGCCGGGAAAGCCAGACTGCGCATCAGCTCTCTTGATCCGGGCCAGCTCACCGAGCAGGCTCTTACCGTACTGGGCACCTCCCGCATGGTCTGCCCGCAGCTTCATATTTCTCTCCAGAGCCTTGCCCCGGCCGTGCTGCGACGCATGGGCCGCGGCCATTACAGTTTTGAAAGCGTTTCTGACTGGCTCAAGGGCCTGGCTGCATACTGGCCATTCTTTGGGCTTGGAACGGACCTCATCGCGGGCTTCCCCGGCGAAACTGACGAGGACTTTCAGGAGACGCTGGCTCACATGAAAGAACTGCCACTCACCTACGCCCACGTTTTCCCCTACTCCCAGCGCCCCGGCACTCCGGCGGCCCGCTACCCGGAGCAGGTGCCCACACAAATCAAAAAAGAACGGGCTGCACTTTTGCGAAAATGTGCCGATGAGAAAAAACAGGCCTTTCTGGAGCATCTGGCCCAGCAGCCAGAGCTTGATGTGGTTCTGGAAAAACTCGACCCAGCCCGTGGCGTCTGCCAGCATTATGCAGACTGTGTGTTTCCTGATACTCTGGAACATGCAGAAAAGCGCCAAATGGTCAGGGCCGTTCCCATTCGACGGGAGGGAAATACCCTTCTTGTTCGTCCAGCTTAGGGGAGAAATCCTTCACCCTTCGCTCCGGTCACGGTATGGACATCCTTTCAAAAGAGGACTAATGAACCGTGCCCACTAGCATCTACACAAAAACGGCTCGGGCTACTCTCGGAGTGGCCCGCGCCGTTTTCGCATACTTCATAACCGACCGTGCAACCTTTTACTCACGCAGGTACTTGATATGACAATAAAAAGCATGACTGGCTTCGGCCGCCACACAGCCCGAACAGAAGACTGGGCACAGGCCTGGGAAATCCGCAGCGTCAATGGTCGCCACCTTGATCTGAAATGGCGCATTCCCTCCAGTGTGCGTTCTCTGGAGACCAGCTTTGAAAAAACATTCCGCGACTACGCAACCCGTGGCCGCATCAATGTGCAGCTGAACCTCCAGGTCTTCCGCCCAGAAATTCTTGGCGTCACGCTCAACACAACCCTTGCCTCGGCAATGCTGGACCAGCTTCAGGGCTTTGCTCAGGAAAAGGGTGCGGATTTCACACCAGATTTCATGCGACTGATGTCCATGTCCTTCCTGTGGGAAGACAGCTCCTCCGAGCCTGATCCCAAACTCTCTGACGACCTGAAACAGGGTCTCATCAAAGCTCTTGAAGACTGGAATGCAGCTCGTGCTACCGAAGGCGAAGCCATGCGAGCCGACCTTTTGGAGCGTGTAGCTCGCCTGCGCGTCTGGCTGACCAAACTCGAAGAGCGCACTCCTCAGGTCAAGGAAACCCGCTTTGAGACCATTGAAAAGCGGATGCAGACCGTCCTCGACAAATACGAACTGACACTGGATCAGGACCGTCTCCTTCAGGAAATCGCAGTTATTTCCGATAAGATCGACGTCACCGAAGAGCTGACCCGCCTTGAGGCGCATCTCACCCAGCTCAAGAAAGTGCTTTCTGATGGTGGCGAAATGGGCAAGCGCCTCGATTTCGTGCTCCAGGAATGCTTCCGCGAAATCAACACCTGTGGCAACAAGGCTCAGGATACTGAGGTCAGCCGCATCGTTGTTGACTTTAAGGCCGAGCTGGAAAAATGCCGTGAACAGGTCCAGAACATTGAGTAACACCACTAACCCGCGAGTCACTACCATGCAGAAAAACGGACTGCTCAACATTGGTTTCGGCAATTTTGTCGTGAGCAACCGGGTCATTGCGATTGTGAACCCCACGTCTTCCCCCATGCGCCGACTGCGTGAAGACGCCAGACAGGCTGGCCGTCTCATCGATGCGACACAGGGCAGAAAAACACGCTCCATTATTGTTTCCGACTCCAATCACATCATTCTGTCCGCAATTCAGGCAGAAACCATCGGGCAGCGTTACTGCCAGGAGGAAGAGGAGAATGAATAGCAGACGCGGTCTGATGCTTGTCATCTGCGCCCCATCTGGCACAGGCAAGAGCACCCTCACCAAACGTCTCCGGAAAGAGTTTCCACGAATCTCCTTTTCCATTTCCTACACGACCCGCAAACCTCGCGATGGCGAACGGCAGGGCATTGACTATCATTTTGTGAACCGCGACGAGTTTAATACACTCATCGAGGAAGGATTCTTCGCAGAATGGGCCGAAGTCCACGGCAACTTTTATGGCACTCCCAAGGATGCCGTTCTGGAGCTTTTGGACGAAGGTCAGGACGTGCTCTTTGACATTGACGTTCAGGGAGCAGCACAGCTTCGCGAAAGCATGCAGCAGGGCTGCTACGTCTTTTTGTTCCCACCATCTCTGGCCGCACTGCGCCAGCGACTGGAAGCCCGCAACACAGACGACGAATCCATCATTGAGCGCCGTCTGAATAATGCACCGGGTGAAGTCGAAGAAGCCAACAAGTTTGACTACTGGATTGTGAATGACGATCTGGATTCTGCATACCGCCTGCTGAAAAGCGTCTACCTTGCCGAAGGAACACGCCCCAGCTACCTGCCGCAGCTGCCTGACCGCATTTTGCACCACAAAAAGATTTAACTGGAAGAACGAGGGAAAAGATGGCTGAACTTGTCGTAGCACTGGACTTTCCCACCAAGGAAAGCGCACTTGAAATGGCCCAGAGCCTAAAAGGGACCGCCACATGGATGAAGGTTGGTCTTGAGCTGTATACTACAGCAGGCCCTGAGATTATTTATGAACTTCGCAAGCTGGGTTTCCGTGTTTTTCTGGACCAGAAATTCATGGACATTCCCAACACGGTACAGGGCGCAGTGCGCTCTGCGGTTCGCGCTGGTGCAGACATGATCACCATCCATACCTGCGGTGGACGCCGCATGATGGAAGCAGCCAGAAAAGGGCTTGAAGAAGGCGCAGCCGACACAGGCCGCTCCCCTCTTCTGCTTGGGGTCACAGTCCTGACCAGCATGACCGAGGACGATCTTGTTTTGCCCGAGGGCATGACGGTGCCCACGCTGGCCCTCCAGTACGCCAAGGCCGCGCGTGAATGCGGACTGACTGGCGTTGTCTGCTCCGGGCACGAAGTGGAAAGCATCAAAAGCGCCTGCGGCGATGACTTTGTCTGCCTGACTCCGGGCATTCGACTTGCCAGCGCTGACGATGACCAGAGACGCGTTATGACTCCAGCACAGGCTGTCGCGGCTGGCTCAAACTATCTTGTGGCAGGACGCCCCATCACAAAAGCAGATTCGCCCCGTGATGCTGCAACTCTTTTCCTTGAACAGATGGCCGCTGAAAGTCTATAAGTTTCCGAAAGGGGAAGCCTATGACTGATGAAAAGAAGATTGATACTGACATGAAAGTTGCACAGACAAGTCGCAAAGAGTCTATCAAAGGCGTTTTTTCTATCCAGCGCATCCAGCGAGTGGGCACTGGTACCACGACCCGCAAAACCATAAAGAAAGCATTCTGGTTTGCAGACGAGCAAGAAGATGGCACAATAAAAGTTCAGCCGCTCAATGCGAACTATGTCCCATCTGGAGCACGTCGGGACGTTCCCCGCGAGGACTTCCTTGAGAAGTTTTCGCCAGAGCCAGAGTTTTATGTTTCCACGGTTTTCCCAAAGATGAAGGAGCTTCAGGCCAGCATCGACAAGGGAGAAAAGCACCGTGAGCGCGGCGAATCCTTTAGCGCCGAGCTGGAATTTGGACACGCTCTTGGCATTGATGAGGAAAACGTCCGGGCCAATTTTGGTCTGGGCCTGACCTACCTTGAGCGTGGCGAAGATGCCAAGGCCAACGACATTTTTGAGCGTCTGGTCAAACTGGATGCCGCGTTTGAAAAAAAGCACAAGCACCTGTTCAACGAGTTTGGCATCAACCTTCGAAAGAACAAGATGTTTGAACAGTCTATGGAATATTACAGCCGTGCGCTGGAACTTTCACAGCAGGACGAACACCTGTTCTACAACATGGCCCGGGTTTCCTTTGAACAGGAAGACTGGGGCCGGGCAGCAACCTATCTGACCAGAGCTTTGGAACTGAACCGGGATTTTCCGGAAGCCCTTCGCTTCATGGATTATTTGCAGGACAACAAGCTCGTGGACCGCGACGGCAAGGCCATTCCAGGAGCGCTTCGCCCTGTGCGAGGCAAAAAGCATTCTGCACCCAAAAAGCGACCGGGGACAAACTACGTTATGGATGTCTAAATGACACATCAGCGCAGCGCACTTCTGATAGAAAAAGTGACCCAGCTCAGGCAGGAGCTTCCGTATTCACCGGAAATACTCCATGCTCTCTTTGCACAAACGTCTGAGGATTCACGCTCTTCTCTGGAAGATGTTGCCCAGAGCATCGCCTCTGACCCCGCGCTGACCACCCGTGTTCTGTCCATTGCCAATTCCGCATATTACGGCCTGCAGTCGGAGATCGCCTCTCCACTGCGGGCCGTTTCCGTTTTGGGGCTGGAGTACATCCGCAGTCTTATTCTGAGCTTTGGTGTCCAAAGCATCGGCCAAAACCTCAAAAGCGCCTCAGGCTTTGCCCTCCGGGATTACTGGAAGCACCAAATCCTGACAGCTGTCGCGGCCAAGCACATCACAACTCAGCTTGGACAGCATCCGCTCACAGCAGAAGCCCTGCCCAATCCCGAACGCATGTACACCGCGGGCCTGCTCCATGACATGGGCAAACTGCTGACCGCAATGCTTATGCCCAAGGACTGGCAGCGCGTAACAGAGCAGGCCAAAGCCAAACACTGCACCGTTGCAGAGGCCGAAGAAGACTACTGGGGCATGGATCACGGTGTCATTGGCGCTATGGCCCTTCGTTCATGGAACCTCCCCGCATCCCTGACAGAACCCGTGAGCTGGCACCACGCACCAGACAGGGCCGCCGAGCATGAACTGGATGCCCGCATCCTCTGCCTTGCAAACGCCCTTGCCATTCGCCTTCAGTCCTCAGAAGAACCCGTTGCCGAAGACTGGAAAGGCCTGCTCCAGAGCTTTGATCTCTCCCTGCGTCCTCTGGCCCAAAAAATCGCACAGAGCGTCAAGGAACCGGAGCAAAAGCGCCTGCTGGCCGCTCTGGCCTAAAAGCCACGCTCTCCCCCCTCACGACATACATATTTCCTGATGAGCCTGTGCAGCTCAAAAAGCTCAGGCTCTGCCGAGCAATTGACGAGATGCGTTCCGCACTCTACACAATTCCCAGCGAGAAAATTTCAACCAAAGGCATGGAGCATGTCCCTGAACTGGATTCCCCGACCGCAAGAAAAAGAAACGCCCGCAGACATTGAACGCAGAGCCGAAGCCCTGCACGTCAGCCCCCGTATTGCCACTATCCTGTGGCAGCGAGGCATGCACACCGCCGAGCAGATGGACACCTTTATGAGTCCAGGACTCAAGCACCTTGCTCCGCTCAGCGAATATCCCGGCCTGAATGAAGCCGCACAGATTCTGGCTGACGGTCTGCTCGCCGGAAAAAAATTTGCGGTCTGGGGTGACTATGACGTGGACGGCGTCACCTCCACGGCTCTGGTCACAGATGTTCTGGCAGAGAAAAACATCGACTCCATGCACCACCTGCCTGACCGCTTTAGCGAAGGCTACGGCCTGAACTGCGCAGGCATTGAGGCCCTTGCCGAACAGGGCGTTGAACTGCTGCTGACTGTTGACTGCGGCATTACCAACATTCAGGAAGTCACGCGGGCAAAAGAGCTGGGCATGACCGTTGTCGTGTCTGACCACCACCTCCCCGGCAAGGAACTTCCCCCTGCTGACGCCATTGTTGACCCTCGCTGTGCAGACTGCCCCTGTGCAGACCTTGCAGGCGTTGGCGTGGCCTTCATGCTTATGGCCGCAGTGAATGCTCTTGTTCCGCCCAAAGTCGACATCCGCAAATTTCTCGACTTCGTGGCCCTTGGCACCATTGCAGACGTCGTCAAACTCCGTGGCCAGAACCGCGTCCTCGTAAAAAACGGCCTGCTGCTCCTTGGAGAGGCCAAGCGCCCCGGCATCGCCGCACTGAAAGAGGTCAGCAAATACGCCCCCACAGCCGCCCTTGGTGCTGGTCAGGTGGGCTTTGGACTTGCTCCGCGCATCAACGCCGCAGGACGTATTGGCAAAGCCGAAGACGCCCTGACCCTGCTCTTGTCCAAAAACTACAGCACAGCACGGCCTATTGCCGCCCAGCTTGATGACCTGAACACCGAACGCCGGGCCACAGAAGACAGCATCCTGCAAGAGGCCCTGACACAGGCCGAGTCCCAGAGCAAAAACCGCCTTGGACTGGTGCTCTATCATCCTGACTGGCACGCTGGCGTTATTGGTATTGTGGCCTCGCGCATTGTCGAAGCCTTTTATCGCCCAACCCTGATTCTGACCAAGGAAGGCGACCACCTCAAAGGTTCGGGCCGCAGCACCCACGAATTTCATCTCTACGACGGCCTGACGGAATGCAGCGAGCTTCTGCTCGGATTTGGTGGACACAAGCAGGCCGCAGGTATGTCGCTTGATGAAAACAAGCTCCCTGCCCTGCGCGATGCCTTCGACAAAGCCGTCCGCAAACAGTGCGGAGACAGCCCTCTTACGGCCACCCTCCTCACAGACGGCGAGCTGCCCTTTGCCGAAATTGATTTCACCCTGCTCAAGGAGCTTGAACTGCTCCAGCCCTTTGGTCCCGGCAATGCCGAACCTGTTTTTGTTTCCCCGCCCGTCAAGGTGGAACGACGCAGCGTCTTCGGCAAGAATCACATCAAGCTGGACCTTCTGGACGAGCAGTCAGGCATCCGCCAGAGCGCCAAGGCATGGCGACAGGCAGAAAACATTCTGCCGGGCATTCAGGGACGCAGCATCCGCATTGCCTTTACCCCGCGCATTGACCGCTACCGGGGCACGGCCCGCATCGACCTCTACATCAAAGACTGGAAAGAAATCTAAAAAAAGCGCCGCCCATATGGACGGCGCTTTCGCTTTCTCTCTCATGTGCCGCTACACAAACATAGCAGCATTATACGAGCTTCTGACCCGTGGCGCAGAAAAGACATGGGGAATTCCAAGCTCCCGTGCGTAGCAGGCCAAAGCCTCAAAATCTTCTGGTGTCACATACTCCACCACTTCCGGGTGCTTGAGACTTGGGCGCATGTACTGCCCCACCGTCACAATCTGACACTGCACTTCATGCAGACGGGCAAGGAGCTGCTTCACCTGCTCATGGCTTTCACCAAGCCCAAGCATAAGCCCACTCTTGGACACAATCCCGGCGTCATGAACCCGCTGGAGCAGAGTCAGGCTCTGCTCAAAGTTGGCCTGTGGTCGGATAGCCGTATACAGCTCTGGCACGGTTTCCACGTTGTGGTTAATGATCTCAGGAGCCACATCAATCACCGTGTGCAAGGCCGCCTCATTCCCCTGAAAATCAGGAATAAGCACTTCTACAGTGCACCCCGGTACCTGTGCCCTGACCTGCCGCACTGTTTCTGCAAAATGTTCTGCTCCGCCATCCGGCAAATCATCACGCGTCACCGACGTAATCACAACATGCCTGAGGCCAAGCCGAGCCGCAGCCTCACCCACGCGAGCCGGTTCTTCCGGGTCCAGAGGAGAAACATGCCCCAGCCCGATATTGCAAAAGGCACAGCCTCTGGTGCAGTGGCTCCCCATAATAAGAAACGTCGCCACATGCTTTGAAAAGCACTCATAAATATTCGGGCACTTCGCCCCCTGACACACCGTATTCAGCCCAAGATCCTTGAGCAGTCCACGAGTCTCGGCAAATGCAGGATCACTGGGCAGCTTGATTCTCAGCCACTCTGGAATCCTTGAACACCGTGCGGAATTCTTCTGCGATGACACCTTTTATCTCCTGCAAAGTTGGCAATGGGGTTTCTGAACTGCGTTGCGCATCACATCGACGCATTTCTGCGTGGACAGAGGTCGGGACAGCATCCGAGAGGCCACACAGCGTCACAAGCTGAAAAAGACTCACATCAGGCAAAACATTGAGCGCAAGGCCATGCCATGTCACCCATCGCTTGACCCCGATGCCCATCGAACAAATTTTCCGATTGCCCAGCCACACACCGGGGCGCCCTTCTGAGCGTCCAGCAACAAGCCCATACCGGGCCAGTGTGCGAATCACGGTTTCTTCCATGTCATGAAAAAAAGCCCGAATTCCACCTGGACGGTGCTCAATGCGAAACACAGGATAGGCCACAAGCTGCCCCGGGAAATGACAGGTTATGTTTCCGCCACGCTTCACCTGAACCAGCTCAATTTCATGCTCTTTCAGATAGTCCGGCGAAACATGCAAATTATCCAGTCCTCCGCCTTTGCCAAGAGTAATGACCGGCGGATGTTCCAGTAAAAAAAGCGTGTCCTCGCCGCCCTGCTGTACCCGCTCCACTTCTTCAAGCTGGAGCGCCAAAGCATCTGCATAGCTGATTCGGCCTAAATCCCGAATGCGCACGTCGACCTCCTCTGTTCCGGCAAAAGTCTATACGGCCTCACTCTGCGAAAAACGCATTCTCGCCATAAACCGGGTGCTAAAGTCCCGGTCTCCAGCCAGCACAATTTCCTGCGTCTTTTTCGAAAAGCTTTCCACTTTTTCTCGCGCAGTCTTGTCGTACAGAACTCTCGCTGCACCCGCAAGCGATGTATTGCCAACGCTCTGCACAAGCCTCCCACTCCCTTCCGGAAGAAAACCAAGCTGTTCCAGAGCCAAACAAGAGACATTTTCACCGAGTGCTCCCGCAAGATACACCGCGGCAAGATCAGTAAGCCGAATTCCCGCCGCCTCACAGAGCGCATCCAAAGCCACATGAAATGCAGCCTTGATCTTCAAAATTTCCTCAACATCCCGGGCCAGCAGTACCAGCCCACCGGGAAGATGCAAACACGGCTCACCGTACTGCGTACCAAGGGAACGACTCACACGTTTTGCAAGCGGCGTGTTCCCCTGCTCAAAGCGCCCATCCTCAGCAAGCACACCAAGCTGACGCAACAGTGCAAGAAGTGAAATATATCCTGTCCCAGTCATGCCCGCCTTACGCGAAGGCATTCCTCCACCAAGGCACTGCGCCACCAATCCCGCGGGCTGGACTTCAAAGTGCACCACAGCACCGGGACCAGCCGCATTCCCACAACTCAGCCCCGCACCTTCCAGTGCAGGCCCAAGCGGAACACTGGTCACCAGAAAACGCTCCGGCGAAACAGCCAGCACAAACTCTCCATTCGTTCCCATATCTGAAAGCAAAAACGGGAACTGCGGCCTTGTATTCCGTTCCAGCAGCTCCAGCAGCCCAGCGCTCAGGTCTCCCCCGACAAATGGTGCAAGCTGCGGCAAGACATACACAGGCGGCAGGGCTTCAAGTATTTCCACCTGTCCGCCCCTGTAGCTCAGCCGGTACGGTGCAGCCCGAAGCCCAGCGCTCTCTTTTCCGAGCAGAATCAACGTCATGGCCGGGTTTGCGGCAACCGCAATTTCCTCGACAGGAGCACCAAGTCCAGCCACTACCTGCTGCAAATATGACACAGCAAGCTTCTGGAGTTGCCGAGCGTGGTCTGGGTCCGCAGCATAGGCCAGCCGACTCATAACATCGCTTCCCGCGCCAAGCTGAGGATTTGGGTCGGTCCCCTGTGCAACGCTTCGTTCGCCATCCAGCGCCTGCCACGACACCGAGCTGGTCCCGAAGTCCACTGCGAGGCGCACAGCCTTTGCGTCCGGCGTCAATTCCTGCGGCGCAGCCGACGCTGCGGCATGGCATGGCAAAAAGACCTCTTGCCCCTCTCTGACCTGATGTCGACAGCCAAGCCGCCAGCCATCATGCAATTCCTCCACAGAAAAAAGCGCTTCGTCAGCGCTATCCGGAGCGGGAGCAGGCGATAAAAAACGCAACCGGCACCGACCACAAAGGCCGACGCCGGAGCATAAAACAGGGGTCTTCCAATACCCACTCAAAAAGAGGCCCTGAGCCAGAGTTTGTCCTGGTTCACAGCTCATCTCTCGCTTCTGATGATCTGCATCCAGTACAGTCAGCCGTATTTCGGGCATAGTCACCTAGCGATTTTTAAGATTCAGTACAGCATCAACAGGTGCATCCGCTGGCAAAACATGGCCAACATGCGCGGCAAGGTCACCGTGCGAAATCAAAAATTCCTGAACAGCTTCCCGCTTTTCTGCCGGGACAGAAAGCACGAGGCCGCCCGAGGTCTGCGCATCAAACACAAGGTCAGCCAGCACAGAATCAACAGCTCTATGCACTCCGACCTGTGACGCACAGTACGAGCGGTTCGCAAAGCTGCCAGCCGGGAGCATACCAATACCAGCCAGAGCTTCCACCTGCGGCAAAAGCGGCACGGCATTGGGCCACAGTTCGACTCGAACATGCGACGCCTGCGCCATCTCCAGCACATGTCCACCGAGGCCAAAGCCCGTGACATCCGTTGCGCCAAGGAGTTTGAACTTTTGGATAGCCTCGCCACCAAAGCGATTCAGTCGGCCAGCCCAGCGAAAGACTTCATCTTCCATCTTCTCGCTGTTTTCCCAGCGTCCCTTGATTGCTGTCGAGAGCACGCCCGTTCCAATCGGCTTGGTCAAAAGCAGATCATCACCAGCGCGAAGCCCTCTGTTTGTTGCCCTGTGCCCTGGGTCAATAACTCCAGACACAGACAAACCATATTTAAATTCATCATCTTCCACGCTATGTCCGCCAGCCAGAACAGCTCCGGCCTCCATAATGGCCTCATAGCCACCACGGAGCGCCTGCGCCAAAATATCCCGGTCCAGCGTCTTAATGGGGAAGCACACAATATTCATGACTGACCACGGTTCTCCGCCCATAGCGTAGACATCCGACAGCGCGTTTGCTGCGGCAATACGCCCAAAGCGGAACGGGTCATTCACAACCGGCGTCAGGAAATCCACAGTCTGGACAAGCGCCTTACCAGCAGGAAAGCGCAACACGGCAGCATCTTCATTATCTCCCGTGCCCGTCAGAAGCCGCTCGTCCGGCTGGATTTCAAGAGTTGCCAAAACCTGCTCTAGGTCCCCCGGAGCAATTTTTGCAGCTCAACCTGCCGCGCGGACCGTTTCCACGAGCTTCTTATCTGCCATCTCTACTTTCCTTTCTTCTTTTCCTACTGATCTGACCCGCGGCGGAACATGCCTTTAATGCGGGCAACACTCTTTTTGAAAAATGCCTCAATTTTATCCAGAGTTGCCAAGAATTTCTCCAGTTCCTCTGGAGTCATTTTTGGGCCTCAGCCTGCGGAGCGCATCGATTCCTTATACTTCTTCTCTTCGGTCATTTTTGTTCTCCTCTCACTTCTCTTGTGCACGGGACTGTGCGGGCACATGATTTTCACGCGCCTGAAGCTCTTCACGAACAAAATCCAAAAAATATCGTGCAGCCGGGAACATTTCCCGACGTTCATTATACGCCAGATAGAAGCTTCGGACCATATGCAGCTCCGGCACTTCCAGCAGGACCAGCTTCCCCTGTTCAAGGAACTCCTGCGCAACAAGCTTTGATGTAACGGAAATACCAAGGCCAGCCAGCACACAGCGCATAACGGATTCCGTACTCTCTACGGAAATTGCCGTATTCAGCTTGCGGATATTCACACCCACAGCATTCAGCGCCTGCTCCAGTGCCCGTCGCGTCCCCGACCCCTGCTCTCGCATAACCCACGGAAGCTGTGTCAGTGTCGTTAGCTCTGGAGCTGCGTTATACTGCTCCGCCAGTGCCGGACTTGCCAGCACCACCAGTTCATCTCGCAGCACTTCTTCAAATGCAACATCAGAACTTGGGACCTTGGCTCCAACCATTCCCAGTGGCAGGCTTCCCGAACTCAGCAAGCCAAGAATATCATGGCTATCCCCAAGCTCCACCCGCAGGTGAACATCTGGGTGCAATCGGGTGAATTTCGCCAGCAGCTCCGGCAGAACATAGTTTGCCGGGATTGTGCTCCCGCCTATGTACAGGTCACCCGCGACCCGGTCATTCACAAGCAGAATCTCTGCCCGTGCCTTCTCCAGAATCCCAAAAGCATCCTGCGCATGGGTATACAATATCTCTGCCGCCGGAGTAGGCAGAACAACTCGTCCCAACCGATCAAAGAGCCGTACTCCCAGCTCGTCCTCCAGCGCAATCACATGTGCTGAAATCGTCGGCTGTGACAAAAACAGCAGCTGCCCCGCCTTGGAGAAGCTTCTACACTCGTAGACCTTGGAAAAGGCCTCTAATCTTCGAAAGTCCATATCGAAATGACTAATACAAATTATTGAGAAAGCAAACAGCAGGCCAAAGAAAAAACACCGCGCACCATCAGGCTTTTCAGAAGAAAAGCATCATTTTTTTAACCCCTTGACGTTTTTTTCTCCCATGGAGTATAGCTTGTTCTATAAATATTTTTTTATAGAGGAACTATGAAACTCACAAACCAAAACCTTTTCACTTCACCTCTCC
Source organism: Desulfobaculum bizertense DSM 18034 (assembly GCF_900167065.1). NCBI lineage: Bacteria > Pseudomonadati > Thermodesulfobacteriota > Desulfovibrionia > Desulfovibrionales > Desulfovibrionaceae > Desulfobaculum > Desulfobaculum bizertense. The sequence goes on along the minus strand of NZ_FUYA01000007.1, from coordinate 76,203 downwards.
TCCCCGGAGTGCGCCCCGACGGGCTACTCCGAATGAAAGCAGCTCTCAAAGGAAACTTCGCAAGCTCCCTTTCCGATCTTTTGGGAATAGAGTATCTTGTCCATTGGGAAAAAAGCTGCCTCTCCTATTTCTCCACCCTCCCCCCTGAATCCGCCAGCACCTCGCCTCGGGCTGTTCACTGCCCACTCGGTCTCCGCATTATCCACAACTGCAAACTCGATCTCTCTGCCGCCATTGAAAGTTTCCTCAATGCCAGCATCGCACCTAACTTTGTCGAAGCTGAGCTTTTTTGGCCACTTATGCCTGCGTGCACCGAACCCGTCTGGGTCTTTCGCACTCGCGACTTTCAGCACGTAATCATCGGCGCGAACTCTAAGCAGATCAGCACCGTCTCAGGCCTCTCTGTTGACCCTTGAGCAGCGTATTACACTTTCAATGCGTTTCTGTATTACGCCGCTTTTGCGCTAAGGGAACGGGGTGAGTGAATAGTCCCTTCACTCACCCCCTTTTATTGGGACTCTGTCCCAATAAAAGGGGCCGGGCTGCGGGGATTTTTTTTGGACGTTTGGTGAGTGGGTTACGAGACACCGTCTCGTGCTCTGCAAGGGCGCCGGGTGGATGGGGGGTGGTGTTGTTTTATTGGGACTCTGTCCCAAACCCTGCAAGGGGCGCTGCCCCTTGACCCCGCCCAAGGACGAGGCCCTTGGGAATCCCGCTATCGCCCAAAATTAAGGGGCCGGATGTGTGAAAGCCGTTGGCTTTTCCTTACATCCGGCCCCTTAATTTTGGCCTAGTGGGCATTTCCCGAATGCGTGTTCTTTTGCCTTCTTCAGAGCACACTTATTTTCATTCTGAACGCTCGCGTTCAGAATGAAAATGGTAGCAACTCGCAGAAGAGAAAGAGGCTCTCGACGTTATTTTCATCAAGTTTGAATTTCATTCACGCGAAGCGTGGAGGGAATTCAAACTCGCTGAGGATACGTTAGGGAATCATTCCCTTACGCGGGGGGTTGGGGGCTGGCCCCCATTTTTCCCCCCAGCTCTTCCCGTAATAAAGAACAAAAAAAAAGCAGGCCCTAAAAGGGCCTGCTTTATAATCTTCAGAAAGAAGTAAGAAGGGTTTATTCTTCGGTCTTCTTTTCTTCAGCAGCTTTGGGTGCTTCCTCGACTGCAGCGGCGGCTTCACGAGTAAACTCAATGATAGCCATCGGAGCAGCGTCGCCATTACGGGGCTGGCCCATTTTAACGACACGAGTGTAACCGCCGGGGACACCGGCGAAACGGGGACCGATATCATCAAACAGACGTTTGACGAGGGTGTGGCTCCCGAGAACCTTATATGCCTGTCGACGAGCGGGGACATCGTTCTTAAGAGCGAGTGTCACCAGCTTTTCAACCACGCGTCGCAGTTCCTTAGCACGGATTTCCGTAGTACGGATGCTTTCGTGCTCGATCATGGACTTAGCCATGTTGCGGAACATTGCCTTACGGTGCGAAGCGGAGCGATTGAATTTCTTTCCGGCTACTTTATGCCTCATCGCTTTCTTTCCTCTTCAGCCATTCCTGGTAGCGTTCGTCGAAATTCTCAACGGTCATACCGAATTCGAGTTCCATTTCGGCAAGAACCTTACGAATCTCATCCAAGGACTTACGACCAAAGTTTTTGGTCTTAAGCATTTCGCCTTCGGTGCGCTGCACGAGCTCACCGACGAGTCGAATGTTTGCGCTTTTCAAACAGTTCGTTGCGCGAACAGAGAGTTCAAGCTCATCGATCCCCTTAAAGAGGCTCGGGTTGAGGTCCATAGCGGACTGCTGAGCGGTCTGTTCTTCGTCAGAGGACTGTTCATCGAAGTTGATGAACACGGAAAGCTGTTCCTTGAGGATTTTTGCGGAGTACGCAACGGCGTCCTCGGGGATGACGGAGCCATCGGCCCAGACTTCCAGGATAAGCTTATCGTAGTTGGTCATCTGACCCACACGAGCCTGTTCAATGGTATAAGCTACTTTCTTGATGGGGGAGAAGCTGGCGTCGAGGCGGATAACACCGATCTCGTCACTCAGACCTTCCAACATCTCAGCAGGAACATAGCCTTTACCCATTCTGACTTCGAGTTCTGCCTTAAAGGGCGTATTCTCAGTCAGGGTAGCGATATGTTTGTCCTTGTTCAGAACAGTAACGTTCTGATTCTCCGAGATGGCGGCAGCTGTGATCTCGCCCTTCTTGTCGGCAGTGAGGGTGAGGTGCTGCGGCTCCTCGGTGGTCATCATGAACCTAACCTGCTTCAGGTTCAGGACGATGTCCGTAATGTCTTCCAGAACGCCCGGCATGGTCATAAACTCGTGCTGGATGCCCTCGATTTTCACCGACACCACTGCAGCTCCCTGCAAAGATGAGAGCAGGACGCGTCGCAGTGCATTTCCGATGGTCGTACCGAAGCCACGCTCCAAAGGTTCGCAAACGAACTTGCCGTAAGCTTCGTTGCTCTTGGGGTCGCGGATTATCTGTTCGGGTTTGACCAGCTCGGACCAATTCCGGGTGTTGATCAGTTTGTCGCCGTCTTGGATGATCATCATTACACCTGTTACTTGGAGTACAATTCGACGATCAGCTGTTCATTGATGGGGAACTGAATGTCTTCACGTACGGGCATTGCCTTAACATTGCCCTTGAGAGCAGCGCCATCAATTTCGAGCCAATCAGGGCAACCACGACGTGCGATGACGTCCTGGGCTTCCTGAATAACCGGGATCTTTTTGCTCTTCTCGCGGACGGTGATTTCATCACCGATCTTCACCTGCAGAGAAGGCACGTTCACCTTGTGGCCATTCAGCAGGAAAATGCCGTGGCGCACAAGCTGGCGAGCCTGGGTGCGGGAGTTTGCGAGACCGAGACGGTAAATTACGTTATCGAGACGGGTTTCAAGCTGCGCGAGCAGATTGGTACCGGTTACGCCTTTCATCATGTCAGCGCGGTGGAAGTAGGAGAGGAACTGCTTCTCCTGGATGCCGTAAATACGGCGTACTTTCTGCTTCTCACGCAGCTGGACAGCGTAGTCGCTAGTCTTTTTCCTTGCCCGGCCATGCTGGCCCGGGACATAAGGACGACGCTCATATGCGCACTTATCAGTGTAGCAGCGGTCGCCCTTGAGGAAAAGCTTCTGCCCTTCGCGGCGGCAGAGGCGGCATTTCGCTTCAGTATATCTGGCCAAAACGTTTCCTCCTGAAAACTACCGGGTTAGACCCTACGGCGTTTGGGCGGACGGCACCCGTTATGCGGTACGGGGGTGATGTCACGCATGAAGCTGACTTTCAAACCGGCATTATTAATGGCGCGCATAGCGGCTTCACGGCCGGAGCCGGGGCCTTTGACAAAAATGCCAACTGTACGCATGCCATGGTCCATAGCAACTCGGGCAGCACGCTCGGCAGCAACCTGAGCGGCAAAAGGGGTGCTCTTTCTGGAGCCTTTAAAACCGGATCCGCCGGAGGATGCCCAGCTGACCACGTTTCCCTTCATGTCAGAGAAAGTAACAATCGTGTTGTTGAACGTAGACTGAATGTGGGCAATGCCCGCAGGTACGTTCTTCTTCTCTTTTTTCTTCCCGGAGCGGCGGGGTTTAGCCATAACCTTTTCTCCGTAAACTCTTTAGTGCAGATTCGCATCCCTCAAACAGAGAGAATGCGAGGGATGCAAAGCTGGTTACTTCTTTTTCTTACCGACAACAGCACGACGCGGACCCTTACGGGTGCGTGCATTGGTATGGGTGCGCTGTCCTCGGCACGGCAGGCCACGACGGTGGCGGAGGCCACGGTAGCAACCAATGTCCATCAGACGCTTAACGTTAGCAGTCACTTCACGACGAAGATCGCCTTCAACCTTATGGTTGGCTTCAATCTCCTGACGGATCGTGTTCACTTCATCAGCGTTCAGATCGTCGGTCGTTCTGGTCCAGTCAATTCCGGTAGCTTCCAGAATTTCCAGAGCAGAAGTGCGACCGATGCCGTAAATATACGTCAGACCGATGTCCAGACGCTTATTTTTGGGCAAATCAACACCTGCGATTCTTGCCACGATAAATCCCCTTTAACCTAGCCCTGGCGCTGCTTATGCCTGGGGTTGTCGCAGATAACCCGGAGCACGCCTTTGCGGCGAATAATTTTGCACTTCGGGCACATCTTTTTCACTGAGGGTCTAACTTTCATGACCTTCTCCCGCTACTTTCCTTGTTCAGCCCCCGACACAACAGGCCGGGAACCAAGGTATATATGCAAGCAAGAACCTTATTGTTCGTTTCTGCTCAATATCTCCGGCCCGTTTGGGGTCAGAGCAACCGTGTGTTCAAAGTGGGCAGAGAGCTTACGATCTTTCGTCGCCGCTGTCCACTTATCTTCGAGTATCTCGACTTCGGCCGTTCCCACGCACGCCATCGGTTCGATAGCAAGGACCATTCCGTTCTTGAGCGGAAGGCTCCTCCCGGCAATGGGAACGTAATTGGGGACCGCGGGCTTCTCATGAAGCTGCCGCCCTATTCCGTGTCCGACAAATCTCTTTACCACAGAAAATCCATTCTGTTCCACATATTCCTGAATTGCTCGAGAAATATCATAAAGAAACTTGCCTTCAACGGCCTGTGCAATGCCTTTCATGAGTGACTCACGAGTCACATCACACAGAAGCGACGCTTCCGGGGAGACTTCTCCCACCTCGAAGGTCCGTGCCGAATCACCGTAGAAGCCATCGTATATAACACCCATGTCCAAACTGACAAGGTCTCCTTCCCGCAGAATTCGATCTGAGGGAAAGCCATGGACGACTTCTTCGTTTACTGAGCAGCACAGTGCAAAGGGAAAACCGTTGTAGCCCAAAAAAGCGGGCGTTACATCGAACTCTTTGCACATGTCCCGGGCGATCTGCTCGAAGCGCATGGTGGAAACACCTGGCTCTACAGCTTCGCCCAGTTTGTCAAGTATCACGGAGACGATGCGGTTCGCCTCTCGCATGAGCGCGATCTCCGCATCGTTCTTAATAAATATTCCGTGAGACTTCTTCAACGTTTTACCGTCGACCCTTCATCTTGTTCTTACCCATCAGGCCCTCGTACTGACGGCTGATGAGGTGAGACTCAATCTGAGACATAAAGTCCATGGCAACACCGACGACGATCAGCAGACTGGTACCACCAAAATAGAATGGTACGTGCATCTGGCTAATAAGGAACATCGGCAGCACACAAACTGCGGAAACATACAGAGCGCCCCAGAGTGTGATGCGGGACAAAACCCGATCAATGTACTCGCGGGTCTTCTCACCGGGACGAATCCCAGGAATGAAGCCACCCTGCTTACGAATGTTTTCTGCAATGTCTTTTGGGTCGAAGATAATGGCCGTATAGAAGAAACAAAAGAAGACAATCATGCCTACATACAGCACATTATACAAAACCGAAGATGGGGACAGCCAGGCGGAAACCTCCTGAATCCACTCCACCCGGGAGAAGTTCGCCAGCGTGGCCGGGAACATCAGAATGGATGAAGCAAAGATTGGAGGAATAACGCCAGCAGTATTAATACGCAGCGGCAGATGCGTTGTCTGCCCCCCGTACATACGGCGTCCCATCATACGCTTGGCGTACTGGATCGGAACCCGTCTCTGGGCACGCTCCATATAGACGATGATTGCCAGCACAGCCAGCATCAGCGCCCCAATAAGGAGCAGGATGAACAGAGACATTTCACCGGTGGTCATAAGACGCCAGGATTTGGCGACTGCGCCGGGGAACCCGGCAACAATACCGGCGAAGATGATGAGCGAGATGCCGTTGCCGATACCTCGCTCGGTAATCTGTTCACCGATCCACATGATCAGCACGGTTCCGGCCGTCAACGTGATGATTGTCACCAGTCGGAAGGCCCAGCCTGCGTCAAGCACCACGGGCGCGCCGGTGGGGCTGGTCATGCTCTCCAAACCGATTGCGATACCCAAACCCTGTACGATGGTAATAAGTACCGTTCCGTATCGGGTATATTGGGTGATCTTTTTGCGTCCGGCTTCCCCTTCTTCCTTCGACAATCGCTTCAGCTCTGGGCTGACAACTGTCAGCAGCTGAATGATGATCGATGCGGAGATGTAGGGCATAATTCCCAGAGCGAAGATGGAAAGATTCCTTAATCCTCCACCCGAGAACATGTCGAACAAACCGAACAGGGTGTTCTGAACACTATCAAAGAAGTCCTGGAGGGCTACCGTGTCGACGCCCGGAGTCGGCACGTGAATGCCAATCCGGTATACAGCCAACAGGAGGAACGTCCAAAGAAGCTTCTTCTTTAACTCCGGTAACTTGGTGAGATTCTCAACCCCATTAAGCGCCACGATGTATTACCCTTCCAGTGCTTTGGCAGTGCCGCCAGCGGCGGTAATCTTTTCCTGAGCAGATTTGCTGAACCGATGAGCTTCAACAGTCACAGCAGACTTGACCTCTCCATTGCCGAGAACCTTCACCAAAGCGCCGGGCTTAACCAGGCCTTTAGCGTAGATTTCGTCCAGAGAGATTTCTGCCTGGCCGTCAAATGCAGCAAGGAGCCTATCCAGGTTCAGAGCCTCATAAGCTTCGCGGAACGGGTTCTTAAAGCCACGCTTGGGAAGACGGCGTGCCAGAGGCATCTGGCCACCTTCGAACCAAGCAGGAACACCACCGCCGGAGCGGGCGTTCTGGCCTTTATGACCCTTAGCTGCGGTCTTGCCCCAGCCAGAGCCGGAACCACGACCGACACGCTTGCGACCCTTGCGCTCTTCAGGAAAAGGGTACAGTTCGTGAAGTCTCATTATTCTACCACCTCAACAAGATGTTGCACGTGCTTGACCATGCCAAGTGTGCAGTCATTCTTGGGAAGCTCGTTCTCCTGACGGATCTTGCGCAACCCCAGGGCAGCGACGGTCTTACGCTGCTGCGGTGTGCAGCCGATCAAGCTCCGAACGAGTCTGACTTTGATCTTATCCATGTCGCGTCCTCTACTACTTTCTGGGGGTGGACACTTCTTTTCCGCGCAGTGCAGAAACCTGCTTTGCGCTTCGAAGAGAAGTGAGGCCCTCAATAGTAGCTTTAAGCACGTTGTGAGGGTTGTTAGTGCCGATAGCCTTAGTCAGGATATCGTGGACACCGAGAGCTTCCATGACAGCACGCACAGGACCACCGGCGATGATGCCGGTACCCTTGGAGGCGGGCTTCAGGACAACTCGGGCAGCGTCAAAGCGGCCGAGGGTCTCGTAAGGGAGAGTGCCGTCCAGCAGAGGAACCTGCTTCATGGACTTGCGGGCCTTCTCCGTAGCCTTACGAATTGCCTCAGGAACTTCAACAGCCTTGCCCAGACCATAACCAACGGAGCCTTTGCCATCACCAACAACAACGAGTGCGCTGAAGTTGAAACGGCGGCCGCCCTTGACAACCTTGGCTACCCTGTTCAGGGAGACAAGCTTCTCAATGTGGCCGAGCTCTTCCTGCTGCTCCCTACGGGAGTCTCTGCGAGGTTTTTTATCCATTTCGACCTTCCGCAGTCTTAGAATTTCAGCCCAGCTTCACGGGCGCCGTCGGCGAGAGCCTTGATCTTGCCATGGTAGATGTAACCGCTACGGTCAAATACCACAGTTTCGATGTTCCGTTCCTTAGCCAATGTTGCGATTGCCTCACCAACTCGGGCTGCGCCCTCTTTGTTGGACTTGAGGCTCACGCCTTCCCCCTTGCTCAGGGCAAGAGTGGAAGTGGAGGCCAGAGTGGTACCCGTCACATCGTCGACAAGCTGTGCATAAACATGCATGTTGGAGCGATAGACGCAGAGTCTCGGACGATCAGCAGTACCGCTAATCTTTTTGCGGATGCGGATCTTTCTGCGGCGACGCGCCAGCTCTTTACTCTTTTTCATCGTATCACCCTACTCTATTTGGCGGACTTACCGGCCTTGCGGCGGATGATTTCATCAATATACTTAATACCCTTGCCTTTGTAAGGCTCGGGCAGACGTACTCGACGAATCTGGGCAGCGACTTCGCCTACCATCTGCTTATCGCATCCGGAAATCGTAAGCTTAGTTCCCTCTGCCTTGGCTTCGATACCTTCGGGAAGTGCGTACTCCACAGGATGGGAGTAACCCACGTTCAGAACAACTTTCTTGCCCTGAACCTTCACGCGGTAACCAACACCGACAACTTCAAGACCCTTGGAATAACCCTTGGTGACGCCTTCGATCATGTTCGCCAGCAAAGAGCGGCGGAGACCGTGCTGAGCACGGGCAACACGAGAGTCATCAACACGGGTAACGAGCAGCTCTGCTCCTTCCTGCTGGACCTTAATCTTGTCGTGCAGCGGCGTGGAGAGGGAGCCCTTGGGGCCTTTCACATCAACCTGGCTATCACCGATCTTCACCTCAACACCAGAGGGGAGGGAGACTGGTTTTTTACCGATTCTCGACATGTTCCTTCCTCACTACCATAATTCGAACAGCAGTTCGCCGCCAACGTTCTTTTCCCTTGCAACGCCGCCTGCCATAACACCATGAGAGGTGGACAGGACTGCAACACCGAGGCCGTTCTGAACACTCGGAATCTCTGCAGAGGAAACGTATACACGACGGCCAGGCTTGCTGATGCGCTTCATTCCGGCGATAACCGGAGTGCCGTCGGCGTATTTCAGAACAATGCGAATATCACGCTCTTCTTCGGAGCAGTCAGTTACGTAACCCTCTTCCTTAAGGATACCGGCAATTGCCAGTTTCACTTTGGACTTAGGGATAAGCACTTCCTGATGCAGCGCCTGATGGGCGTTGCGAATCCGAGTGAGCATATCCGCAATGGGATCAATCACGGACATTGTGCTTTCTCCTTACCAGCTGGATTTACGGACGCCCGGCAGTTCGCCAGCGAGAGCCTTGTTACGGAAACAGATTCGGCAGATGCCGAAGTCCCGCATAAAAGCCCGAGGGCGACCGCAAATGGGGCAGCGGTTGTAGGCACGGGCAGAGAACTTAGGCTTTCTCTTTGCCTTATTCATAAGAGATGTACGAGCCATTTCTCTTCTCCCTTACTTCTTGAAAGGCATGCCCAGCATCTGAAGCAGAGCTTTGCCTTCCTTGTCGGTGCCGGCGCTGGTTACGACGGTCACGTTCATGCCCTTAACGAGCTCCACCTGATCGATTTCGATTTCGGGGAAGATCGTGTGTTCCTTAACACCAAGGGTAAAGTTACCACGGCCATCAAAACCACGATCCGGAATTCCACGGAAGTCACGGACGCGAGGCAGTGCAACATTCACCAACTTATCGAGGAAGTCCCACATACGATCCCCACGCAGCGTCACGCGCACACCGATCGGCATGCCTTCGCGAAGCTTAAATGCTGCGATGGATTTCTTAGCGCGGGTAGCAACAGCTCGCTGACCTGCAATGCGGGTCAGTTCGTCTACGGCGCCTTCGATAAGCTTATTATTCTGGCTAGCCGCACCCAAACCGATGTTGAGGCTTACGCTCTTAAGCGTAGGCAACTGCATCGGCGACTTGTACCCAAACTCTTTCTGCAGGGCGGGAGCGACCTTGTCCTTGTACAGTTTCTCGAGACGAGTCATGGAAGCTCCCTAGTCGATGGTTTCGTTGCACTTTTTGCAGAAACGGACTTTTTTGCCGTCTGCAGTGACCTTGTACCCAACGCGGGTAGGCTTGGCGCAAGCGTCGCAAATCAGAGCCACATTGGAAATGTGAACAGCTGCTTCTTTCTCGACGATACCACCAGCCTGCTGGGTATAAGGGTTAGCCTTGGTATGGCGCTTTACCATGTTGACCTTTTCCACGAGGACTCTGTCCTTCTTGCGGAAGATCTTCAGCACCTTACCGACTTTGCCCTTATCCTTACCGGCGATGACCATGACTTTGTCATCTTTGCGGATCTTGAACTTTTTCATAGGGCTGACCTCTACAGCACTTCAGGCGCCAGAGAGACGATCTTCATGAAGTTCTTGCCACGAAGCTCACGTGCAACGGGTCCGAAAATACGGGTGCCCACAGGCTCGTTCTGCTTGTTCAAAAGAACTGCAGAGTTCGTGTCAAACTTGATGTATGTCCCGTCCGGGCGGCCAACTTCCTTTTTGGTACGAACGACGACGGCCGGCATAACATCACCCTTCTTCACTTTGGAATGGGGCATTGCTTCCTTAACGGAAACCATGATGATATCACCCACCGAGGCGTAACGACGGCGGCTGCCGCCGAGCACCTTGATGCAGAGCACTTTCTTAGCGCCTGAATTATCGGCGACGTCGAGCTTGGATTCGACCTGAATCATATTCTAGCTCCTTAGACCGCTTTTTCAACGATATTGAGGAGATGCCACCGCTTACGTGCGCTCATGGGGCGGTGCTCAATAATCTGCACCTTGTCCCCGATACCACAATCGTTGTTGGGATCGTGAGCCATGAATTTGGTACGGCGGCGAATGTACTTCTTCAGCAGAGGGTGTTTGACCAGGGTTTCGACGCGAACGACGATGGTCTTGTCGCCCTTGTCGGAAACAACCTTACCGGTCATAACACGCTTGTTAGACTTCTTCACTTCAGCCATGATTTATTCTCCACTTTCCTTCTCAGTGAGGATGGTGAGAATCCGGGCGATGATTTTCTTCACCTCGGGAATACGCTGGGTATTTTCCAGCTGAGCCGTGGCATGCTGAATGCGGAGGTTAAACAGCTCCTGCCGAAACTCGCCGAGTTTTTCATTGAGCTCGGAAACGGAGAGTTCCCGGAGTTCTTTGGCAGTCATTTACAGACCCTCCTTGACAACAATAGCGGTCTTTACAGGCAGCTTATGTGCCGCACGGACCAGTGCTTCCTTGGCCAAGGCAACATCAACACCCTTGATTTCATACATGATCCTGCCAGGCTTGACCGGAGCGTACCAGCCGGAAGGAGCACCCTTACCTTTACCCTGTCGAACTTCGGCAGGTTTCGAGGTGAGGACCTGGTCCGGGAAGATACGGATGAAGACCTGACCGCCACGACGGATGTGTCGCATCATGGCAATACGGGCTGCCTCAATCTGCTGGTTGGTCAGCTTCCCGTGTTCAAGCGTCTTCAGACCGACTTCACCGAAGGCAATGGTGTTGCCACGCAGGGCCTTACCGCGCAGACGACCTTTCTGGCGTTTGCGGAACTTTGTCTTTCTTGGAGAAAGCATCGTTATTCACCTTCCTGATCCAGAATTTCACCCTTGAAGATCCAGACCTTCACGCCAATAACACCGTAGGTGGTATGGGCCTGGGCAAAACCATAGTCCAGATCGGCACGAAGGGTCTGCAGCGGAACGCGGCCCTCACGGTACCACTCGCTACGTGCGATCTCAGCACCGGCCAGACGGCCTGCGCAGTTGATCTTAATGCCTTCGGCACCGAACTTACGGGCCATGCCTACCGTGCGCTTCATAGCGCGGCGGAATGCCACGCGGCGCTCGAGCTGCATAGCGATGTTTTCAGCCACCAGCTGGGCGTCCGTTTCAGGACGGCGCACTTCGTTCACCTCAATGGAGAACTCGTGGCCGAACTTGTGACGGAGCTCACCGCGAAGCTTTTCGATCTCTACACCCTTGCGACCGATAACGATACCGGGACGGGCTGTAAAGACGATCAGGCGGACCTTGCCACCAGCACGTTCGATCTCGATACGAGAAATGCCAGCGTGGTAAAGTCTTTTCTTGACGAACTTACGGATCTTGTCGTCTTCGAAAACGTTGTCCGCATAGTCCTTGTTCGCGAACCAGCGGGACAGCCAATTCTTGTTGTACCCCAACCGGAATCCGTAGGGATGTACTTTCTGACCCACATCTGCCTCCTTAGGCCTCAGCGACTACCACGGTAATGTGGCTGGTGCGCTTCAGGATACGGTTCGCGCGCCCCATGGCTCGAGGGATGATTCGCTTGAGGGTCGGTCCCTCGTTAACAATCACCTGTTTCACAAACAGGTTATCGACCTCAACACCAGCCTGCTCTGCGTTGGCAACTGCGGAATGCAGCACCTTGTTGAGCAGTTTGGCTGCCTTTTTAGGCGTGAAAGTCAATATATTAATAGCCTCTTCTACAGGAAGATCTTCAACGTTGCGAGCAACGAGGCGAACTTTCTGTGCAGAAGTGCGCATATATTTGGCAACAGCTCTGGTTTCCATCGAAGTCACCTATACCCCTTATCGTTTGGCCTTGCTTTTCTTGTCAGCCGCATGACCGAAGTAGGTACGCGTCGGAGCGAATTCGCCGAGCTTGTGCCCGACCATGTTTTCACTCACGAAGACAGGGATAAACTTCCGGCCATTGTGAACTGCAAAGGTCAGACCTACCATTTCGGGGAAGATCGTGGAGCGACGAGACCAGGTCTTAATGACTCGACGGTCACCCGTCTCGCCGGCGTTCTCTACCTTTTTCCAAAGGTGGTCATCAATGAAGGGACCTTTTTTCAGCGACCTAGGCATGACAACTCCTATTTCTCACCACGGCGCTTAACAATGAGCCGGGAAGAAGGTTTCTTCTTGTTGCGGGTCTTGTAGCCCTTGGTGGGTTTACCCCACGGAGTGACAGGATGACGGCCACCGGAACTACGACCCTCACCACCACCGAGGGGGTGGTCAACAGGGTTCATTGCAACACCACGAACTTCGGGGCGTTTGCCCATCCAGCGTGCGCGGCCGGCTTTACCGACGCTCACATTTTCATGCTGGATGTTGCCAACCTGACCGACAGTAGCAAAGCAGGTTGCCAGCACGTTGCGGACTTCGCCGGAGGGCATACGCAGCAGTGCGTATTTGCCTTCCTTAGCAACGAGCTGGGCGTAAGTACCAGCTGCACGGCAGAACTGTCCGCCGCAGCCGGGACGCAACTCAATATTGTGCACGATGGTACCGACCGGAATTTTGGCCAGAGCAAGTGCATTACCGGGCTTGATGTCGGCAGTGTCGCCAGCCATAACGGTCTGGTTCACTTCGATGCCAACAGGTGCCAAGATGTAGCGCTTTTCACCATCGGCGTAATGCAGCAGTGCAATGCGGGCGCTACGGTTCGGGTCGTACTCAACGGTAGCAACCTTAGCAGCAATGCCGCGCTTGTCACGCTTAAAGTCAATAATACGGTAGAGGCGCTTGTGGCCACCACCACGACGACGAGAGGTGATACGACCAAAGTGGTTACGACCACTCTTCTTGGTCAGACCCTCGACAAGAGATTTCTCAGGAGTCGTGCAGGTGATCTCTTCAAAGGTAGAGACCGTCTGGAAGCGCCGACCCGGAGAAGTGGGTTTCAGTTTGCGCACAGCCATGTCTAGACTCCTTCGAACAGTTCAATCTTGTGGCCTTCAGCCAGAGTGACGTAAGCCTTCTTGTAACCGGACTCGACGCCCAGACGGCGTCCCATACGGAAACGGGCACGCGGGCGACGCTTAATCACGTTCACACCCGTCACTTTCACATCGAATGCCTTCTCAACCGCTTTAGCGATCTCGATCTTGTTGGCGTCGACGGCCACGAAGAAAACAACCTTGTTGCCTTCTTCGTGCATCATAGCGGCCTTCTCAGAGATCAGCGGTTTAATGATTACTTTTGTGTAATCCATTACTTCAACCTCTCTTCGACGGACTTAGCTGCGTCTTCCAGCATGATGAGCTGGTCGTAGCGAAGCACGTCGTAGACATTGAGCTGGTCGTGCTGAAGGAGAGTAACACCGGGGATATTGCGCGCGGAAAGACTGAGAACTTTATCTTCATCAGCAGTAACAATCAAGGCCTTTTTAAGGCCCAGAGAGGTCAGAACCTGCGCAAAAGCTTTGGTCTTGGCTTCCTTCAGCTCAATGCCCTTAAGCACCGTCATGTTCCCTTCAGCGACTCTGGCGGACAGAGCCATACGCAGGGCGAGGCGGCGAACTTTTTTGTTCACCTTGAACTCGTAGCTACGGGGCTGAGGGCCAAACACCGTTGCACCACCGCGCCACAGAGGGCTACGCATGGAGCCGGCACGTGCACGACCAGTACCCTTCTGGCGCCAAGGCTTCGCACCACCACCGCGAATCAGAGCGCGGTTACGGGTGGCGTGAGTGCCGGCACGCTGAGAGGCGCGCTGTGCACGAACCACGAGGTTCAAAATTTCCGGTTTAACGGCAACTTCGAAAACCTCGGGAGCGAGTGTCAGCTCGCCCACTTCTTTCTTTTCTTGGTCGTATATTTTCAAAACAGCCATGATCTTATCCTCATTACTGCTTACGGACCATCACGAGGCCGTTCTTGGGTCCGGGCACCTGACCCTTAAGGATGATCAGGTTGTCTTCGGGACGAACGTCAAGGACTTCCACATTAATGCAGGTCACATTCTTGTTGCCCATCTGGCCGGCCATCTTTTTGCCCTTGAAAACCTTTGCAGGCCAAGCGCACTGACCAATACCACCTGGGGAACGGTGAACCTTTTCGGCGCCGTGAGATGCCGGCAGGCCGCGGAAGTTCCAACGCTTCATTGGGCCCTGAAAGCCCTTACCTTTAGACGTGCCGGAAACTTTAACTTTGTCCCCGGGCTGGAACATTTCGACGGTAAGATCCTGACCCAGCTCGTAGCCATCTGTGGAATCCACGCGGAATTCTTTCAGGTGGCGATACAGGCCGCGGTCAGCCTTGGCCATGTGCCCTTTCTGGGCTTTCGTGACCTTCTTCTCGTCAATTTCTTCAAAGCCGATCTGAAGAGCGGCGTATTTCTCGGTCGCAGCTTCCTTCTTCTGAAGGATTGGGCAAGGTCCGGCAGCAACGACGGTAACGGGGACTGCCGTGCCGTCATCGCTGAAGACGCGGGTCATGCCCAGCTTGCGTCCCATGATGCCAAGCGTCTTAGCCATCATGATATCCTCATTCTAGAGTTTGATTTCAACATCCACACCAGCGGGAAGGCTAAGCTTACCCAAGGCGTCCACGGTCTGCTGAGTGGGCTCAAGAATGTCGAGAAGGCGCTTGTGGATGCGCATCTCGAACTGTTCTCTGGACTTCTTGTCCACGTGCACAGACTTCTGAATCGTGTACTTGTGGATGTTGGTCGGAAGAGGGATCGGGCCGGCAATGCTGGCGCCGGTATTCCGGGCCGTGTCGACGATCTCGGCAACGGCTTTGTCCAGAATCCTGTAATCGTACGCTTTCAGCTTGATTCTGATGCGATCGCTCTGCATGGAAACCATGGCTTACTCCTCGATTTCGGAAACAACGCCAGCGCCGACAGTGCGGCCACCCTCACGGATAGCAAAGCGCAGGCCCTTTTCCATAGCGATGGGGGCGATGAGCTCGACTTCGAAGGTTGCGTTGTCACCAGGCATAACCATCTCGACACCTTCTGCGAGGGTAACCACGCCGGTGATGTCGGTGGTACGGAAGTAGAACTGCGGACGATAACCAGAGAAGAACGGAGTGTGACGACCGCCCTCTTCCTTGGTCAAGACGTAGACTTCACCCTTGAACTTCTTGTGAGGAGTGATGGAGCCGGGAGCTGCCAGAACCTGGCCGCGCTCGACGTCTTCACGCTTCACACCGCGAAGGAGTGCGCCGATGTTGTCGCCAGCTTCACCCTGATCGAGGAGCTTGCGGAACATCTCAACACCAGTACAGGTGGTCTTGGTGGTGTCCTTGATGCCGACGATTTCAATTTCGTCACCAACTTTCAGCACACCGCGCTCCACACGACCGGTAACAACGGTACCACGGCCAGAGATGGAGAAGATGTCTTCGATGGGCATCAGGAAAGGCTTGTTGACGTCGCGCTCAGGCTCGGGGATGTAGCTGTCGCAAGCATCCAGGAGTTCCTTGATAGGAGCGAGTGCCGGATCCTCAGCAGTGTCAGCCTCGAGAGCCTTCAGTGCGGAACCCTGGATGACCGGAATGTCATCACCGGGGAAGCCGTACTTGGAAAGCAGCTCACGAACTTCGAGTTCGACGAGCTCGAGGAGCTCTTCGTCGTCAACGAGGTCGCACTTGTTCAGGAACACAACCAGAGAAGGCACACCAACCTGACGAGCGAGCAGGATGTGCTCACGAGTCTGAGGCATGGGACCGTCAGTAGCTGCAACCACGAGGATACCGCCGTCCATCTGGGCAGCACCGGTGATCATGTTCTTGATGTAGTCGGCGTGACCGGGGCAGTCCACGTGAGCGTAGTGACGGGTCTCGGTCTCGTACTCAACGTGAGAAGTTGCGATGGTGATACCGCGCTCTTTCTCTTCGGGAGCCTTGTCGATTTCGTCAAAAGCGATGAACTCGCCGCCACCGATGAGGGATGCACCCTTGGTGATAGCTGCGGTCAAGGTGGTTTTACCGTGGTCAATGTGACCAATGGTACCAATATTTACATGAGGCTTTTTGCGCTCAAATTTTTCTTTAGCCATGACTGACTACCTCTAGTTCTTCTTGATGATTTCTTCAGCCAAGCTGTTCGGAACCTTCTCATAGTGGTCGAACTGCATGGTGAAGGTAGCGCGGCCCTGTGTGCGGGAACGAAGGTCGGTTGCATAACCGAACATTTCGCTCAGCGGGACCATAGCGTTGACAACCTGTGCGTTGGCACGTGCTTCCATGCTGGAAACTTTACCGCGGCGGGAGTTCAGGTCGCCCATGACATCACCGAGGTAATCCTCGGGGGTAACGACTTCAACAGCCATAATTGGCTCGAGGAGGCTGGGACCAGCCTGTCTGCAAGCTTCCTTAATAGCCATGGAACCGGCAATGTAGAATGCCTGTTCGGAGGAGTCGACGTCATGGAAAGAACCGAAGACGAGATCAACTTTCACGTCAACAACAGGGTAACCGGCCATCACGCCGGACTTCAGTGCGTCCTGAATGCCCTTGTCGACTGCGGGGATGTATTCGCGAGGAATAACACCACCGGAAATGGAGTTGACGAACTCGTAGCCCTTTTCGGGATTCGGCTCGACCTCGATGACGACGTGACCGTACTGGCCGCGACCGCCACTCTGCTTGGCGTACTTGTGATCAACCTTGGTAGGCTTGGTGATGGTTTCACGGTACGCAACGCGGGGTGCACCCACGTTTGCATTCACGTTGAATTCGCGCATGAGGCGGTCAACGATGATTTCGAGGTGAAGCTCACCCATGCCGGAGATCAGAGTCTGGCCAGTCTCGTCGTCAGAAGCAACCTGGAAGCTCGGGTCTTCCTTGGCAAGCTTAACGAGAGCGTCAGACAGGGAATCACGGTCGGCCTTGGACTTAGGCTCAATTGCAACCTGGATAACTGGATCCGGAATCTCGAGGGACTCGAGCTTCAGGACCTGAGCGGGATCACAGATGGTATCACCTGTGCTCACGTTCTTCAGACCAACAGCTGCAACGATATCGCCAGCCTTAGCAACCTTGATTTCCTCACGCTTGTTAGCGTGCATCTTCAGCAGACGACCAACGCGCTCTTTCTTGCCGGTGGTAGCATTGATAACGGTCATACCGGATTCAATGCGGCCGGAGTAGAGGCGAAGGAAGGAAAGGTGACCGACAAACGGGTCAGCAGCGAGCTTGAAGGCCAGAGCAGCCAGAGGCTTGCTCTCGTCACAGGGGCACTCGATCTCTTCGTCGGTGTCCACATCGTGACCAACCATCTGCTCGATGTCTGCAGGAGAAGGCAGGTAAGCAACAACAGCATCCAGCAGAGGCTGAACACCCTTGTTCTTAAATGCGGTACCACAGAAGACAGGAGCAATGCTCATGTTGATGACGGCCTTACGAACGCCAGCAACGATGTCTTCGCAGGACAGCTCGTCGCCGCCCAGGTACTTCTCCATGAGTTCCTCATCTTCCTCTGCAACTGCTTCGATCAGCTCGAGACGCATGGTCTCGTACTGGTCCTGCAGGTCAGCCGGGATCTCTTCAACTGTGTAATGAGCGCCTTTGTCAGCGTCATCAAAGATGAGAGCTTTACCGGTCAGGAGGTCGATCATACCGCGGAACTCGTCTTCTGCACCGATAGGCAGCTGCATTGCAACAGCCTTGGCACCGAGACGGTCCTTGATCATCTCAACGCAACGGAAATAATCCGCGCCAACGCGGTCCATTTTGTTGACGAATGCGATACGAGGAACGTTGTAACGGTCAGCCTGGCGCCACACAGTCTCAGACTGGGGCTCAACGCCACTCACTGCGTCAAAAACAGCGACAGCGCCGTCAAGTACGCGAAGGGCACGCTCAACTTCCATAGTGAAGTCAACGTGACCGGGAGTGTCAATGATGTTGATACGATGATCATTCCAGAAGCAAGTAGTAGCAGCAGATGTGATAGTAATACCACGCTCCTGCTCCTGCTCCATCCAGTCCATCGTTGCCTGGCCATCGTGAACCTCACCGATCTTGTGAGATACGCCGGTGTAGTAGAGAATACGCTCGGTAGTCGTCGTTTTGCCCGCATCAATGTGGGCCATGATACCGATGTTTCTCTGCTCGGAAATGGATACTTTACGTGCCACGTTAATTCTCCATTAACTACCAACGATAATGAGCAAAAGCCTTATTGGCTTCAGCCATACGATGGGTGTCTTCCTTCTTCTTCACAGCGCCACCACGATTGTGGAAAGCGTCCAGCAGTTCGCTGGTCAGACGCCCGGTCATGCCCTTTTCGCCGCGGCTGCGTGCGAAAGTAATCAGCCAGCGGATTGCGAGAGCAACCTGACGGTCGGGGCGAACTTCCATAGGAACCTGGTAAGTTGCACCACCAACACGGCGGGATTTAACCTCGAGCTGGGGCTTGACGTTGTCCAGAGCCTTCTCAAAAGCCTTAATAGGCTCTTCCTGGGTCTTTTCAGCCAAGGAATCGAGAGCACTGTAAAAAATCTTCTCAGCAATGCTGCGCTTACCGTCAATCATCATGCGGTTCACAAAGCGGGAAGCCAGCACGCTGTGGAATTTCGGATCAGGCAGAATTTCTCTTTTGGGTACAGGACCTTTTCTAGGCATTTCAATATCCCCGTTTACTTCGGCCGCTTGGCGCCGTACTTGGAACGAGCCTGGCGACGGTCTGCAACGCCGGCGGTATCAAGCGTGCCACGAATGATGTGATAACGAACACCTGGCAAGTCTTTTACACGACCGCCTCGGATCATGACCACAGAGTGCTCCTGCAGATTGTGGCCCTCACCAGGAATGTAAGAAGTCACCTCGATGCCGTTAGTAAGGCGCACACGTGCGACCTTACGCAAAGCCGAGTTCGGCTTTTTCGGGGTGGTAGTGTACACACGGGTGCACACACCGCGGCGCTGGGGGCACTCCTGCAGTGCAGGAGTCTTTTTGCGCTTCAGCTGTTTTTTACGCGCGCTGCGGACAAGCTGGTTAATGGTAGGCATTCATTCCTCCGTCGTATTTTGGGCCCATATCTGAAAAAAAACGGTGTTTCTTTTCGCGTCGGGCCCCCGACAGCGTCTCTCTGGTCCCGGAAAAACCGGCCACTCGACGCCAAACACCTAAACAGTATAAAAAAAAGCGAAGGGAAGATTCCCTTCGCTTCTCTACGAAGATATATCTTCCATCACCAGAGGACCCGAAGGTCATTACGTGTGGAAAGGGGTCTCAAATGGACCCATTTATTTCCAAAGCTGGTCTAGATACTGCCCAATTCGAAGAAAAGTCAAGAACTATTTTTTCTTTTTTTCCCCTCGCGAGCAGATGGAGACTTTAGCAAAAAAAAGGAGGGGTGGAAACCCCTCCTCTTCTATCTTTTTTAATAACCCTGCTACCTGTTGATAAGCAGCGGATCTTTTTCAAGTTCTTCGAGGAACTTGTCTTTGCGCTCAGCCTGATCTGGAACCGTAATGTCGGATTCGATGTAATCCCGGTAGCCAGAACCAGCCGGAATAAGTCGACCAACGATAACGTTTTCCTTCAGTCCGCGCAGGGAGTCATTCTTGCCCATCAGGGAGGCCTCGGTCAGAACCTTTGTGGTCTCCTGGAAGGATGCGGCAGAGATGAAGGACTCGGTAGACAGCGAAGACTGGGTGATACCCAGAACCAGCGGCTCTGCAATTGCAGGACGGAGGCCATCGCGGTCAGCCTTTGCATTTTCTGCGTGGAAGCGGCCCTTGTCGACGTGCTCGCCCACCAGGAAGTGAGTTTCGCCCGGATCAACAACGTTCACCTTACGCAGCATCTGGCGGACAATCAGTTCAATGTGCTTGTCATTGATACCAACGCCCTGGAAGCGGTACACGTCCTGAATTTCTTCCACAAGGTAATTTGCGAGGAACTTCTCGCCCTTAATCTTGAGGATGTCATGCAGGTCGGCGTTACCTTCCGTAAGCAGTTCGCCAGCAGCAACAAAGTCGCCGTCACCAACAGTGACATGCTTACCCTTAGGAATGAGGTATTCGCGAGCATCACCGCACTCAGGAGTGACGATAACCTTACGCTTACCCTTGGTCTCGTTACCGAAGCTGACAGTACCGTCGATTTCGGAAACAACACCCTGATCCTTGGGCTTACGGACTTCGAAGAGTTCTGCAACTCGAGGCAGACCACCAACGATGTCCTTCGTCTTTGAAGACTCACGAGGCTTACGGGCGATAATATCACCAGGAAGGACCTCGTCGCCGTCACGGACCATGATAATGGCACCGGCCGGCAGTGTGTATGTTGCGGGAACGCTGGTACCGGGGCGGTTCAGAACAGCACCGGACTCATCAACGATAGACAGAGACGGACGCAGGTTTGTGGAACGGTACTCGATGATGGTCTGAGACGTCTTCATCGTGGCTTCGTCCACGTTCTCCTGGTAGGTCTTGCCTTCAATAATGTCGTTGAACTTCAGGAGACCGCCAACTTCCGTAACAAACGGTTCGTTGA
Organism: Desulfobaculum bizertense DSM 18034; assembly: GCF_900167065.1. NCBI lineage: Bacteria > Pseudomonadati > Thermodesulfobacteriota > Desulfovibrionia > Desulfovibrionales > Desulfovibrionaceae > Desulfobaculum > Desulfobaculum bizertense. The sequence continues at coordinate 55,339 of NZ_FUYA01000007.1, read as the reverse complement.
ACGGATCCCATTCAGCAAGCAGCTCGCCCTTCTTGACTTCCTGTCCCACAGCAACGTGAAGAACAGCACCAGAAGGAAGACCATGCTTTTCGCGTTCGCGACCTTCGGCATCAACAACGCCAACCTGACCGGACTTACCGAGAACCATGAGGTGACCCTCGCGGTTCTTAACGGTTTTGACTCGGGACAGAGTTACATGACCAGCATGAGAAGCGTTGAAAGAGTTCTGCTCAATTTCCTTGGATGCAGTACCACCAATATGGAAGGTACGCATGGTCAGCTGGGTGCCCGGCTCACCAATGGACTGAGCAGCGATGATACCAACGGTTTCACCAACATTCACCATATGTCCGCGAGCCAGATCTCGGCCATAGCACTTGGCGCAAACGCCATGTGGGCTGGCACAGGTCAGGCCGGAGCGGATGGTGACAGAGACCACGCCGGATTCATCAAGAACCTTGGCGTAGTTTTCATCAATAAGAGCGCCTTCAGGAATAATCTCTTCGCCAGTCTCAGGATGGTGCACAGCCTGAAGCGTGACACGGCCGAGAATACGGCTGGAGAGTTTTTCCTTCACTTCACCACCGTCCATAAGGTCGGTGACTTCAAGACCGTCGACAGTACCGCAGTCAAACTCGGTAACAGTCATGTCCTGGGCAACGTCAACGAGACGTCGAGTCAGGTAACCGGAGTTAGCGGTCTTCAGAGCGGTATCAGCGAGACCCTTACGAGCACCGTGCGAGGAGTTGAAGTACTGCAGCACGGAGAGGCCTTCGCGGAAGTTCGAAGTAATTGGCGTTTCAATAATCTCACCAGAAGGCTTGGCCATCAGACCACGCATACCAGCAAGCTGTCTCATCTGGTCCTGGTTACCACGAGCACCGGAGTGAGCCATCATGAAGATCGGGTTAAGGGAAGGATTCTCTTCTTCCTTGCCAGAAACCGGATCTTTCAGGACGTCAACAGACATTTCCTGCATCATTTCGCGGGAGATGTCGTTGGTGGCCTTGGTCCAGACGTCAATGACCTTGTTGTACTTCTCAGTACGGGTGATGATACCGTCGCGGTACTGAGCCTCAATGGTATCAACCTCTGCCTGAGAATCGGCAAGCATGCTGGTCTTACGGGCAGGAATCTTCATATCCTTGATACCAACGGTCACGCCAGCACGGGTTGCGTACTCATAACCAAAGTCCTTGATGCGGTCACACAGGATGACTGCGGCCTTGGTTCCGGCGCGGCTGTAGGTCTCACCCACCAGACGCTTGATCTTGCCCTTTTCGAGCAGAGTGTTGACGAATTCGAACGGCACTTCCGGCGGCAGCAGCTCACCAAGGAGGATACGGCCGGGGGTGGTGTCGACGAGTTCGCCGTCCATGCGAACCTTGACGCGGGCATGAATGCTCACGGCACCAGCATCAATGGCAGAGAAGACTTCCCACTTGTCGGAGAATATCTTGCCCTCACCCTGCTGGAAAGAACGCTTGCAGGACATATAATAGAGACCGAGCACGATATCCTGAGAAGGCACGATGATCGGAGATCCGTTTGCCGGAGACAGGATGTTGTTTGTGCTCATCAGCAGGACACGGCACTCAATCTGTGCTTCCACAGAAAGCGGCACGTGAACTGCCATCTGGTCACCGTCAAAGTCAGCGTTGTACGCTGCACAAACGAGCGGATGCAGGCGGAGGGCCTTACCTTCAACAAGGATAGGCTCAAATGCCTGAATGCCGAGACGGTGAAGTGTAGGTGCTCGGTTCAGAAGAATCGGGTATTCACGGACGACCTCTTCAAGGATATCCCAAACAACCACGTCTTCGCGCTCAACCATCTTCTTTGCGCTTTTGATGGTGCTGGCCAGTCCCCTCTGCTCCAGCTTGGAGTAGATAAAGGGCTTGAACAGCTCAAGAGCCATCTTTTTCGGCAGACCGCACTGGTGAAGTTTCAGGTACGGGCCAACGCAAATAACGGAACGACCAGAGTAGTCAACACGCTTACCCAGAAGGTTCTGACGGAAGCGACCCTGCTTACCCTTAATCATGTCAGACAGGGACTTCAGCGGACGACCGTTGGTGCCGGTAATGGCACGGCCACGGCGACCGTTGTCGAACAGGGCGTCGACAGCTTCCTGAAGCATGCGTTTCTCGTTTCGAATAATGATATTCGGAGCACCGAGATCCAGCAGGCGCTTCAGGCGGTTGTTACGGTTGATAACACGGCGGTACAGATCGTTCAGGTCAGACGTCGCAAAACGTCCACCATCCAGAGGTACCAACGGGCGCAGCTCGGGCGGAATAACAGGAACAACGTCCATAATCATCCACTCGGGCTTATTATTGGATTCCAGGAACGCCTCAACAATCTTCAGGCGTTTGGTCAGTTTCTTTTTCTTGGTCTGAGAGCGTGTGGAGCGAGTCTCTTCACGCAACTGGGTACGCAGAGCAGGAAGATCGAGACCTTCCAGAAGTACCTTAATGGCTTCTGCGCCCATGCCCACTTCCACGGCTTCCTCACCGTAGTGGTCCATGACCTGATAGTACTGCTCTTCCGAAATAATCTGGTACTTCTGGAGGCTGGTCTGACCTGGGTCCATCACGAGGAAGGAGTCAAAGTACAGAACCTTTTCCAGATCGGACATGGTCATGTCCAGAAGCGTACCAATCTTGGAAGGCAGGGTTTTCAGGAACCAGATGTGAGCAACCGGGGCAGCAAGCTCAATGTGGCCCATGCGCTCTCGGCGGACCTTGGAAGCAATTACTTCAACGCCGCACTTTTCGCACACAATGCCACGGTGCTTCATGCGTTTATACTTACCGCAGTTGCACTCGTAGTCCTTAACGGGACCAAAGATCTTTGCGCAGAACAGGCCGTCACGCTCAGGCTTGAAGGTCCTGTAGTTGATGGTCTCAGGCTTCTTGACCTCACCATAAGACCATTCACGGATCTTCTCCGGCGAAGCCAAAGATATCTGGATGGACTTCAGCACGTGACTTTGCTGCCCACCAGTGGAAGGCCCTCGCAGAGCGAACAGATCATCCAAAGACATTGATCTACCTCGCGGTACTTATTGTTAAAGTTCATCTGAGGCGGGCACTGTCGCACCCGCCTCAGTTATGCGCTAGTCGCGATCGCGAGGGGACTCGTCTTCGGGCAGCTCGTCCTGATGCAGATCAACATCAAGGCCGAGAGCCTGGAGTTCCTTCACGAGAACGTTAAAGGATTCGGGCAGGTTTGCTTCAAGGAAGTTATCACCCTTAACGATCTTTTCGTACATCTTCACACGTCCGTTGACGTCGTCAGATTTGACCGTCAGGAATTCCTGAAGCAGGTAAGCTGCGCCGTAAGCCTCAAGTGCCCAGACTTCCATTTCACCGAGTCGCTGACCACCGAACTGTGCCTTACCACCAAGCGGCTGCTGGGTGACCAGGGAGTACGGGCCAGTCGAACGGGCATGGATCTTTTCGTCGACGAGGTGATGCAGTTTCAGCATATACATAACGCCAACGGTGACACGGTTTTTGAAGGGTTCACCGGTACGGCCGTCGAACAGGACCATTTTGCCGTCATTCGGCACCTTGGCCTTGTCCAGCCAGTCCCAGATCTCCTCTTCTTCAGCACCGTCAAAGACAGGAGTCTTACACACGATACCGGGCTTCAGCTTCTTCACTGCTGCCTGAAGTTCATCGTCATCAATCTCGTCCACCAAGCTCGTGATGGCCGGAGAATCAAAGACGTCCTTCACTTCGTTTCGCAGGACTTCCATGTGCGCACCGCTGTCAAGCAGTTCGCCCAGCTGGCGACCCAGCTCCTTGGCTGCCCAGCCAAGGTGGGTTTCCATAATCTGACCGATGTTCATACGAGACGGCACGCCCAGAGGGTTCAGGACGATGTCGACCGGACGACCGTCAGCGAAGAACGGCAGGTCCTGCTCCGGCAGGATGTTGGAAACAACACCCTTGTTACCGTGACGACCAGCCATTTTGTCACCGACGTTAAGCTTACGCTTCACAGCCAGATACACCTTGACCATCTTGATCACTCCCGGAGGCAGATCATCGCCTTCGGTAACCTTACCGCGCTTGGTGTCGTAAATCTCACGGACAAACATCACCTGACGGTCATAGGTATCAAGAATATCAAGGATCTGCTCATTGATTCCAGCGTCGCTGAACACACCAGCCAACTGCTTGACCGGAATGGTGTAGAAGACGTCTTCATCAATGGCACTGCCAGCACTCACCAGCTCGGAACCCTTGGTCTTGCCAGCAATAGACTTGCCGACAGCCTGGTCCTTGCAGATGTCCCACAGAGTCTCGCGAGTCTTTTCTACCAGAGCGGCAATGTGCTGCTCTTCCTTGCGGTCGATACGTGCAAGTTCAAGATCTTCGATCTCGCGGGTACGGGAGTCTTTATCGCCAGAGCGGCGGTTAAAGACCTTTACGTCAAGAACAACACCCTCGATCCCCGGTGGGACCTTGAGGGACGTATTCTTCACGTCGCGCGCCTTATCGCCGAAGATGGCTCGGAGGAGCTTCTCTTCGGGGGTCAGCTGAGTCTCACCCTTGGGGGTGATTTTACCAACGAGGATATCGTCGGGAACGACTCGTGCGCCAATGCGAATAATGCCGGACTCGTCGAGGTTTCTGAGCATGTCCTCACCCACGTTCGGAATGTCGCGGGTGACTTCTTCGGGTCCGAGCTTGGTATCACGGGCAACCAGCTCAAACTCTTCGATGTGAACAGAGGTGAAGACATCTTCCTTCACCATACGCTCAGAAATAAGGATGGAGTCCTCAAAGTTATAACCACACCAAGGCATGAACGCGACAACAAGGTTCTTGCCGAGCGCAAGCTCGCCGTCCTTGATTGCCGGGCCGTCTGCCAGCACCTGACCCTTGGTCACGCGCTGACCAGGATGCACGGTCGGTTTCTGACCGAAGCTGCTGCCCTGGTTGGACTTGTGATATTTCTGAAGGTCGTACGACTTGGTGCCACCGGTTTCTGGGCAGAGAGCAGCGTCGTCATATTTGACAACCACGCGTTCTGCGTCAGCAAAGTGGACCACACCGTCACCCTTGGCCAAAAGGCAGCCACCTGAATCACAGGCAACAGGGCCTTCCATGCCAGTACCAACCAGCGGGCGTTCGCTGCGCAGCAGAGGCACAGCCTGGCGCTGCATGTTGGAACCCATGAGAGCTCGGTTAGCGTCATCGTGCTCCAGGAACGGAATCAACGCTGCGGAGATGGACACAATCTGGTTCGGAGAAATGTCCATTGCGGTGACTTCGGCCGGTTCGACCGGAAGTACTTCACCATGCAGACGAGCCTGAACGGTTTCGTCTTCGATGGTACCGTCTTCGCCAAGCTTGATGTTAGCCTGAGCAACAATCTGTCCTTCTTCCTGAGAAGCATCCATGTAGACGATCTCTTCAGTGGCTTTGCCATCACGCACGAGGCGGAATGGTGTTTCAATAAAGCCAAAGTCGTTGACCTTTGCATGGGTGGTCAGGGACACAATCAGACCAATGTTCGGGCCTTCAGGTGTTTCAATAGGACAAATACGGCCGTAGTGAGACGTATGAACGTCTCGGACTTCGAAGCCTGCACGCTCACGAGTCAGACCACCCGGTCCAAGAGCAGACAGACGGCGCTTATGAGTAACCTCAGAAAGCGGGTTGGTCTGGTCCATGAACTGGGACAGCTGAGAGGTACCGAAGAATTCCTTCAGAACAGCTGCAACCGGTTTGGGGTTGATCAGGTCGTGAGGCATCAAGGTTGCGACTTCCTGAAGGCTCATGCGCTCCTTAATGGCGCGCTCCATGCGGACGAGACCGATACGGTACTGGTTTTCAACCAGCTCACCAACCGGGCGAACACGACGGTTGCCAAGGTGGTCGATATCGTCAGCAGGACCATGAGAATCTTTCAGAAGGCACAGGGTCTTGATAGCCGTCAGAATATCGTTGTTGGTCAGAGTACGGACTTCAATGTCTTCCTCGACCTTCAAACGGGTATTCAGCTTGTAGCGGCCAACTGCAGACAGGTCATAGTAGTCTGCATTGCGGAACAGGTTCTCGAAGAACGTTTCTGCAATCTCCGGGGTTGGCGGAGAGCTGGGGCGCAGGCGGCGATAAATTTCAATCTGCGCAGAAGACATATCCGTGGTCTTGTCCAGCATGAGGGTATCACGCATGGAAGAAGAAACTTCAGGACCACGAGTATACAGGACGGGCAAACGCTCAATGCCGGCTTCGCGAATCTTCACGGCCAGCTCTTCAGTCATCTGCTCGCCTGCTTCTGCGAGTACTTCACCACTTTCTGCGTCGAAGAGATCTTCTGCGAGGAACAGGGTGGTCAGGGACAGAGGATCAACCTCGTGCTCCGTCAGACCAGCGCGGAACATCTTCTTGAAGATGCGCTTGGTCAGGGGCTTACCCTGCTTGCCGAGCACTTCGCCGTTTTCATCAAGAATATCGGCGTAAACGCTTTCCTTGCAGAACTTTTTCTCATCAAGCTCACGGAAGAGCTTGCCATCGCGCAGGATGTAGTATTCCTTTTCATAGAAGGTATCGAGGATGTCCTGGCGGGACATTCCCATAGCCTTGAAAAGGATGGTTGCGGGCATTTTGCGGCGGCGGTCGATTCTGACGTACAGGATATCCTTGTGGTCAAAATCGAAATCCAGCCAGGAACCACGCATAGGAATGACGCGGCTGCTGTAAAGAACACGGCCAGAAGAGTGAGACTTTCCTGAATCGTGCTCAAAAATAATACCAGGAGAACGCTGGAGCTGGTTAACGATGACGCGCTCAGTACCGTTTATAATAAAGGTACCTTTGTCTGTCATCAGAGGCAGTGTGCCGAAGTAGATGTCCTGCTCCTTGATGTCACGAATCGTGCGGTTCTGTGTCTCTTCGTCTACATCATAGACAACGAGGCGAACCGTGATACGAATCGGAGATTCATAGGTCAGGCCTTTGGAAATGCACTCGACTTCATCGAACTTAGGCGTTCCGATCTCATAGCTGACATAATCCAGACTTGCAGTCCGATTAAAGTCCTCAATGGGGAACACGGACCGGAACACGCCTTCAAGTCCCTCGTCGGCGCGACTTGCCGGAGGCACATCCAGCTGCAGGAACTTTCTATACGATTCCACCTGCAGATTCAGAAGGTTTGGAATCGGATGCGTGCTGGCAATCTTGCCAAAATGTTTCGTGAGTTGGACCATTTTTCCCTCTCAAGCGAGAAATTTGACCGTTGGCGGGGGCGACGACCCTCGGGCAAAACTATCAAAAATGGAGAGCTAGTTAGTATAATGACAAGGTACGTTCACAGACCCCTGTGCGGGGAGACGGGAAAGAACGCACCAAAAAAACACACGAGCACCTGCTGTGTTTTGCATTGTGGTAAGCCATACGGGATGTGAAAATTTCACTGTCGACATGAAGAGCGTATTTCTAACAAAGAAATTACTCCGAGGCAAGCACTAACTTCTCGCAAAATGCAAAAAAAGAGGAGCGCAGCTCCCTTGGGCATGCTGCGCTCCCCATAAGCTCTTGGTAAAGCTCAAACTACTTGAGTTCGCACTCTGCGCCGGCTTCTTCGAGCTGCTTCTTAGCTTCTTCAGCTTCTTCCTTAGCAACTGCTTCCTTAAGGGTGGAAGGCAGTTCGTCAACCTTAGCCTTGGCTTCTTTGAGGCCAAGACCGGTGATTGCGCGGACAGCTTTGATGACAGCGATCTTGTTGCCGCCAACGCCCTTCAGAACGACGTCGAACTCGGTCTTTTCTTCAGCAGCAGCTTCGCCACCAGCTGCAGGAGCAGCAGCAACAGCCATTGCGGGAGCAGCAGCGGAAACACCGAACTTGTCTTCCAGCTCGGAGATGAACTCGGAGAGTTCGAGAACGGTCATGTTGGAGATAAACTCTACAACCTGGTCTTTAGTGATGTCAGCCATTGGGAATTCCTCCTAGGAAATAAAAAAACTTTGGCTCGTCAGATTGCTATGCAGCGGCAGAATCTTTCTGGTCCTTGATAGCCGTAAGGGCATACAGGAACTTGCGCTGCAGATTTGCAAACAGACATACGAAGTTGGTGGGCACGGCATTCATGGTGCCCAGGAGCTTGCCAAGCAGTTCTGGCTTGCTCGGGAGCTTGGAGAGTTCGGTCAGCGCGGCCTCATCGAGGGGCTTACCTTCCAGGCAACCGAATTTAACAGAAAACTTCTTGTTGGACTTGGCGTACTCGCTGAGAACCTTCGCCGCAGCCACAGGATCATCGAAACCGAATGCGACAGCGCAGTTTTCTTTCAGGTGACCCTGAAGAAGCTCGTGCTGTCCGCCATCCAGAGCGATGCGGGCCAGTGTGTTCTTGACGACCTTGTATGCAACGCCAGCTTCACGAAGCTTCACGCGCAGTTCAGTCATCTCCTCCACGGTCAGGCCCTTGAAGTCGGTGACAATCGCAATAGATGCGTCATCGGCCTTAGCCTTGATCATCTCGATCAATTCGGCTTTCTGTGCCCTGTTCACCGCTTACTCCTTGGGCTTGAAGGTTTTTGTCCACAAGAAGAGGAGCCAAAGTGGTCTCAGCGGGAAATTAAGAACCCCGAAAGGTTCACCAGCTTTCTTCAACTCTTCTTCCCAAATCCGTTCGGGAAAGCCCCGAACGACAATATACACAAAAACGGTGCCGCGTCATAACAACACGGCATCGCTTTATGTCATAATCGTCAGGTTATGCCTCGACGTGCTTGCGCAGAGTCGAAGGATCAACCTTGATGCCAGGGCCCATCGTGGTAGCGAGGGTCATGGACTTGATGTAGGTGCCCTTAGCAGCAGAAGGCTTCAGGCGGATAACGGTTTCCATCAAAGTCTTGAGGTTGTCAAGAATTTTTTCGTTGCCGAAAGAAACCTTACCCAGAGGTGCGTGCAGAACGCCAGCCTTGTCGACACGGAACTCAACCTTACCGGCCTTCTGTTCCTTGACGGCGTTGGCTACGTCGAAAGTGACGGTACCGGTCTTGGCGTTAGGCATCAGGCCACGGGGACCGAGCACACGACCAATCTGACCGACTTTACCCATCATGTCAGGGGTAGCGATGGCCTTATCAAAGTCCAGCCAGCCTTCCTTGACTTTTGCGACGAGATCTTCACCACCGACGAAATCTGCGCCGGCAGCTTTAGCTTCTGCTTCTTTTTCGCCCTGGCAGAAAACTGCCACGCGAACGTCTTTACCGAGACCGTGAGGCAGGCTCACAGCACCACGAACCATCTGGTCGGAGTACTTAGGGTCAACGCCGAGCACCAGGGCGACGTCAACGGTCTCATCAAATTTTGCAACCGAGGTCTTGAGAGCCAGCTCGACGCCCTGGGGCATCTCATAGCGGGCATTCAGGTCAATGCCCTCGATAGCCTTGCGATATTTTTTTCCATGCTTGGGCATAGCTGTTCCCCTTAATCGATTACGTCAATTCCCATGCTACGAGCAGTGCCAGCGATATTGCTAACGGCTGCATCGAGATCCTTGGCAGTGATGTCAGGCATCTTAATCTTGGCAATTTCCTCGAGCTGAGCGCGAGTCACTTTACCAACTTTATTTCTATTCGGCTCACCAGAACCCTTAGGGAGGTTCAAGGCCTTTTTGAGCAGAACTGATGCCGGCGGAGTCTTGGTGATGAAGGTGAAGGATCGATCCTGATAAACAGTGATCTCAACAGGGATAATCATACCCTTCTGATCCTGCGTCTTCGCATTAAAGGCCTTACAGAACTCCATGATGTTCAGGCCATGCTGACCAAGAGCTGGGCCGACCGGCGGGGACGGATTGGCAGCTCCAGCAGGAATCTGAAGCTTAATTTTCGCCTGTACCTTTTTGGCCATTGCTACTTCCTCGTATCTACATATTTAAAATCAGGCCGCTTCGCAGTCTGGTCTGCCCTATCCCTTGCTGACCTGGACAAAGTCCAGTTCGACAGGGGTCTGACGACCAAAAATTGAAACCGAAACCCGAAGTTTTCCTTTGTCGTGATTGACTTCTTCCACCACCCCGTTGAATCCACCAAAGGGACCATCGATGACGCGGACTTCATCGCCACGATCAAAGCTGAACTTGGGTCGGGGCTGTTCCTGGCGCTCTTCCATCATCGAGAGGATGTGTTCGGCTTCACTGTCGCGCATAGGCGCGGGGCGGCTTTTGCCACCAATGAAACCGGTCACTCGCGGAATGGATTGTACAAGATGCCAGGACTCATCGGTCAGAATCATTTTGAGCATCACGTATCCGGGATAGAACTTGCGAGTGGACGTTTTCTTTTCGCCCTTCACCAGCTCAATCACCTTTTCCGTAGGCATAACAACTTCCAGAATCTGTCCGTTGTCCTGCCCCGTACGCATCATTTCGCGGAGGGTCTGTTCGACGCGCTGCTCAAATCCAGAGTACGTGTGGACGATGTACCAGCGGGCTCTTGGAAGGCTATCTTTTTCTTCTGTCATAATCTTTGTTACCTACCTTTTGCGGGCAAGCCGCTTATGACAAGATGGCCTCAATGGCTTTGGTCAATCCTGTGTCAACAAGACCAAGGAAGATCGCCATAACCAAGGCAAGGACGATGACGGCAGCACTTGTTGCCATGGTTTCCTTGCGCGTAGGCCAGGTCACCTTCTTCATCTCCACCTTGGACTGGTCAAAAAACTCCTTGAGCTGGCTGAGCTTGTTCGCGGACCCGGATTCGGGAGCGGTCTTAGCGGCGCTGGCCGACTTGGACTTTTTCTTCGCCATGATTCCTTCCGATGGTAAAAAAAGTGGCAGGCCAGGTAGGATTCGAACCTACAGCATCCGGTTTTGGAGACCGGCGCTCTAGCCGTTAGAGCTACTGGCCTGCATCGTGTGTGGTACTGATGAGTAAAAACGGGGGCAAGACCGAGGCTTGGCCCCCGTGAATATCAGTGCAGTACCAGCTCCAGTCGCGGTGATAAATCACCGAGTACAGAGCCTGCTACACTACTTGGTTTCGCGATGCAGAGTGTGCTTCTTGTCCCAAGGGCAGTATTTCTTGACCTCAAGACGACCAGTAGTGTTCTTCTTGTTCTTCGTCGTAGAATAGTTACGACGTTTGCATTCAGTGCAGGCGAGCTGGATGTTAACTTGCATGGAGATTACTCCTCGATTTCGGAAACAACGCCAGCGCCGACGGTACGGCCACCCTCACGGATAGCGAAGCGCAGGCCCTTTTCCATAGCGATGGGGGCGATGAGCTCAACTTCGAAGGTTGCGTTGTCACCAGGCATAACCATCTCAACACCGTCAGCGAGGGTAACCACGCCGGTGATGTCGGTGGTACGGAAGTAGAACTGCGGGCGGTAACCGGAGAAGAACGGAGTATGACGGCCGCCCTCTTCCTTGGTCAGTACGTAGACTTCGCCCTTGAATTTCTTGTGAGGGGTGATGGAGCCGGGAGCTGCCAGAACCTGGCCGCGCTCGACGTCTTCACGCTTCACGCCACGGAGCAGAGCGCCGATGTTGTCGCCAGCTTCACCCTGATCGAGGAGCTTGCGGAACATTTCAACGCCGGTGCAGGTGGTCTTGGTGGTTTCCTTGATGCCGACGATTTCGATTTCGTCACCAACTTTCAGAACACCACGCTCCACACGACCGGTAACAACGGTACCACGGCCGGAGATGGAGAAGATGTCTTCGATGGGCATCAGGAAAGGCTTGTTGACGTCACGCTCAGGCTCAGGGATGTAGCTGTCGCAAGCATCCAGGAGTTCCTTGATAGGAGCGAGTGCCGGATCGTCTGCGGAATCAGCCTCAGGGCCTTTGTAAAGCAGCTCACGAACTTCGAGTTCGACGAGCTCGAGGAGCTCTTCGTCGTCAACGAGGTCGCACTTGTTGAGGAAGACAACCAGAGAAGGCACACCAACCTGACGAGCGAGCAGGATGTGCTCACGGGTCTGAGGCATGGGACCGTCAGTAGCTGCGACCACGAGGATACCGCCGTCCATCTGGGCAGCGCCGGTGATCATGTTCTTGATGTAGTCGGCGTGACCAGGGCAGTCCACGTGAGCGTAGTGACGGGTTTCGGTCTCGTACTCAACGTGAGAGGTTGCGATGGTGATACCGCGTTCCTTTTCTTCAGGAGCCTTGTCGATTTCGTCAAAAGCGATGAACTCGCCGCCACCGATAAGGGATGCACCCTTGGTGATAGCTGCGGTCAGAGTGGTTTTACCATGGTCAATGTGACCAATGGTACCAATGTTAACATGCGGCTTTTTACGTTCGAATTTTTCCTTGGCCATGACTCTTTCCCCCGTACAAACGGTTGGTTGATGGTCAGAAATTGAATACAAAAAATGGAGCCCACGACCGGATTTGAACCGGTGACCTCTTCCTTACCAAGGAAGTGCTCTACCTACTGAGCTACGTGGGCTTATAAAGAAACTGTAAGAGAGAGTAAAGGGGAAAATAGGAAGGACATGAGGATATATGTGGAGCGGGAAACGGGACTCGAACCCGCAACCCTCAGCTTGGAAGGCTGATGCTCTAGCCAATTGAGCTATTCCCGCACACAATATTCTGCAGTCAAACAACAGGTCTTCCCTGTCTCCTACAGTCGCTTTCGCGTGTGAAATGGTGGAGGGGGGAGGATTTGAACCTCCGAAGGCAATCGCCGACAGATTTACAGTCTGTTCCCTTTGGCCACTCGGGAACCCCTCCATTTCAAAGCTGGAGCTGGTGATAGGAATCGAACCTACAACCTGCTGATTACAAATCAGCTGCTCTGCCAATTGAGCTACACCAGCGCCTGGCAACCAAAAGAGAAGCAGGAAGCTTTCCCCTTCGGCGAGGAGCAGAACTATACGGACCAGCCGCCCACGTCAAGCAAATTTTGAAATTTTTTTGTTTTTTTCTATAAAAACTTCAAAAAGATCCGTCTACTCGCTCGCTGAACCAGCAATCTATCACAAAAAAAACTGCCCCGAAAGGGGGCAGTTTTCAATTCATGCAGAAAGGCAAACCTTAGGCCAGAACGGGCATACCAGCGACATCCTGCTCCTGACAGGCCGCAGCCTGAACCGGAACAGCTTCCTCTGCTTCCACAGTTCGCAGGTATTGTGCACCATTTTCTGTCAGCTCGCGCAGGAAGGCATTATTGAATGCGTGGCCGGAGCAGCGCACTTCAAAGTGCCCCATGAGCGGGAGCGGACTTACCGACATGTCGCCAATGAAGTCCAGAATCTTATGGCGGACAAATTCATCTTCAAAGCGGAGACCTTCACCATTCACAACGCCGTACTCATCGAGCACAACCGCGTTGTCCAGAGATCCACCAAGAGCGAGGCCATTCTTCTGGAGGTATTCAACATCGCGCAGGAAGCCAAAGGTTCTGGCCTTGGCGACTTCGGCAGAAAAACTTTCTGGAGTCAGCTCAAAGCGCATAGTCTGGGTTCCGATGCGGGGATGATCGAATTCGATGGTATAGTCCACACGAAAACCGTCGTACGGGCGAGCCTTGATGCTCTTTTCACCGTCGCGGTATTCAAAAGACTTGGTCAGCATAAACATGCGACGAGGCTTTCCAAGCTTGCGGATGCCCGCAGACTTGAGCAAAAACACGAAGGAAGCAGCGCTTCCGTCCATGATCGGGACCTCTCCCCCACTCACGTCGATCTGAACATTATCAATATTCAGGCCGCGCAGGGTAGCCATGAGGTGCTCGACTGTTCCGATGGTATCATTGCCCTGTCCAAGTGTCGTTGCCAGCCCGGTGCCAACCACATTATTGGGGTTTGGCGTCAGGAATCGGGTTCCGTTGTCGTCATGAAGAACGAACACGATACCGGTATCAACGTCAGCAGGACGAATGGCAAGTTCAACCCGGCGGCCACTGTGCAGGCCGATGCCGGAACATTTTACTGTTTTCTGGATTGTTGTCTGTTGCATGAATGCCTCCAGCCCCTTTTAAGCAACTTTCATGCCACATACAAAGATAGAGCTAACCACTTGAAATACAAGGATACAGAGCAACGTGTACCCTGTGTCCTTTTGTTGGAAAAAAATCACACACGTGTGTTTTTACACACGCTTTTGCGCGACGACATAGCGATCAAGCCCTGCGAGATCCTTGCAGATTTTCACAGTCTGAAACTCGGAAACAGCACCAAGAATCTCGGCAACAGCAGGTCCCTGCTTCCAGCCATATTCCATGAGGAACCAGCCTCCGGGCCGCAGAAGCCTTGCCACATGCGGTGCCAGCCTGCGAACGCACTCCAGCCCGTCCGAGCGCCCCTCCCCTTCTGCCGGAACCAGCGCAGTCTTCGGCTCAAAGTCCGCGACCTCCACACTGACCTCTGCATACTCGTCCTCACTTACGTACGGAGGATTCGAGACAATCAGATCAAGTGACGCTTCCGGGGCAAAATCGCTTCCAAAATCCGCATGGCGCATCTCAACACGCGACGCCACGCCATGACGCTCTGCATTTTTCTGCGCCACCGCCAGGGCACCTTCGCTCAGATCCAGAGCACAGCCCTGTGCCCCGGGGAATTCCAAAGCCAGCGTCACAGCAATACAGCCACTTCCGGTGCCGAGATCGGCAAACTGAAAAGCAGCATCTCGCGGAAATATCGACTGAACAGCTTCAATCAGCAGCTCAGTTTCCGGGCGTGGCACCAGCGTAAAACGGTCCACATAAAAATCGTAACCAAAAAATTCTTTTTCACCGAGCAGATACGCAACAGGCTCACCTGCTGCCCGACGTTCAACACATTCCTGAATGCGGGCCAGGTCTGGAGCGGCAACAGCCTTGTCTGCATGGACAAGAATATCAAGACGGCGCATGCCAAGGACATGCGCCGTCAGAATTTCTGCAGAAAGTGCCGGGCTATCAACCCCGGCCTGCTCCAGCCGTGCCCGAGCCTGTGCGACACAGTCTCGTACGGTTGTTGCTTGGATCACGCTTATGCGTCCTCCGCCTGCTGACGCAGGGCTTCAGCCTGATAATGGCTCACAAGGGATTCCACAATTTCCTCAAGGTCACCACCCAGCACTTCTTCAAGCCTGTACAGCGTCAGGTTGATGCGATGGTCAGTGATACGTCCCTGAGGGAAGTTGTATGTCCTGATTCGACCGGAACGGTCGCCAGAACCAACCTGTGCGCGACGAGTATCTGCCTGCTCCTGATGAATGCGGTCCTGCTCCATCTGGAACAGGCGGGAACGCAGAACAGTCAGAGCCTTGGCCTTGTTCTTGTGCTGGGACTTTTCGTCCTGACAGGTCACAACAAGACCAGTGGGCAAATGGGTGACACGAATAGCCGAGTCAGTGGTGTTAACACTCTGTCCACCAGGACCAGAAGAACGGTACACATCAATGCGCAGGTCTTCGGGGCTAATGTTCAGCTCGACTTCTTCGGCTTCCGGCATAATTGCGACAGTACATGCAGAAGTGTGGATACGGCCCTGAGATTCAGTGGCCGGAACGCGCTGCACGCGGTGAATGCCGGATTCATATTTCAGACGGCTGTAGACGCGCTCGCCAGAAATGGACGCGATGACTTCTTTGTAGCCACCGGAACCCGTTTCGTTCGAACTCATCATTTCAGTTTTCCAGCCATTATGCTCAGCAAAACGCATATACATACGGAACAGGTCAGAAGCAAAAAGTGCTGCTTCTTCACCGCCAGTACCCGCACGAATTTCGAGGATGATGTTCTTTTCATCCATCGGGTCCTTGGGCAAAAGCAAAAGCTTCAGCTCATGCTCCAGCTCAGGCAGACGCGTTTCGATTTCGTCAATTTCAGCCTTGGCAAGATCACGAATTTCCTGATCGTCATCGTCGAGCATCTCGCGGTTATCGCTCAGATTCTCCTGCATCTGCCGGTATTCCCGGTAGACTTTCACGATGGCGCCCAGGTCAGCGTGCATCTTGGTCAGCTTGGTATAGTGTTCCTGATCGTTAAAAACGTCAGGTGAGGCAAGCTCCAGTTCGAGCTCCTCAAAATTTCGTTCAATGCTGTCTAGCTTGGCGAACATCTCGGAGACCTCTTGAAATCTAGTTGTCGACCGCGCCGTTCAGCGCGGCGATGGCCACTTCCAGCTGCGAGTCGTCAGGCTCTTTCGTGGTCAGATATTGAAGCATGAGTCCCGGCCAGCACAGCACCCGACACAGGCGGGCACCCTTCTGTCCTGTATACTTAATCAGCTCATACGCGATAGCACTTACAGGAATCATCATAAAAAACTTGGCAAAGACAACATACATCTGCCGAAAGACTGCGCCCTCAGGGGCATATATTGCCAGCAGAAGCGGAATCAGCAGGGCATGAAGAAGAATTGAGAGAGTCAGCACGAACAGCAAAAAGGCTGTGCCGCACCGTGGATGCAAACGACTAAACGGACGAGCGGTGCCGGGCGAAAGCTCTTGGCCTTCTTCATACGCCCAAATGGTCTTGTGCTCTGCTCCATGATACTGGAACACCCGCTTGATGTCTGGAATCCGGGATATGGCCCAAATGTAGGCCACAAAGATAGAAAGCTTAAACAGTCCATCCCAGGCATGAAAGCTCAGGGAACTGGTGTCGCCACCAAAACCGAGGGCTTCTACCCCCAGAGAGAACAGATGGGGAACGACAACAAAAAGCCCAAGGGCAAGTGCGATGGACAGGGCCACAGTCAGGGCCATCTGCCACGGCTTAATCTCTTCTTCTCCGTCGCCCTCTGTTGCAACCTGTGTGGAAAAATTCAAAGACTTGATGCCGTTGACCAAGGTTTCGATCAAGACAAAAAAGCCTCTGACAAAGGGTTTCCGCATCAGGGGAGAGAGGTGCGAAAACGTGAACCACTCTCGCTTTTCGAGAGTAATTGAGCCATCGGGCTTGCGTACGGCAATAGCCAGACGGTCACCGTTTCGCATCATCACGCCTTCGACCACAGCCTGCCCACCAACGGAGCGGGCTGCCATCAAAACCGGGGACAGAGCCATCCGGGCTGCTTTTCCGCAGGAGCGAAAAAAGCCCGGGAAACACGAATCTGTACGGGACATTGCAGCCTCCAGCCGTGAGATGCCACGGCCCGGTTCACATGAAAAGACGCCTCCGACAGGTTGTCCTGACGGAGGCGACTGCCGTTCGGGATACAATTCCCGACGAAAAGAGAAATTCTAGTTCTCCTTGTCGGCACCAAACTTGGCGTACTTCTTGCGGAAGCGGTCAATACGGCCAGCGGTGTCAACGAAGCGCTGCTTGCCGGTGAAGAAGGGATGGCAAGCGGAACAAATTTCGACGTGCATCTCTTCACCTTTAGTGGTGATAGCTTCAAACTCGTGACCACAGGCGCAACGGATCTTGGCCTTGTAAACTTTCGGATGGATATCTTTTTTCATGGCAATATTCCTCCACAGGGTTCGGAAAAGACGGGTTGGATACCCTGTTTCAAGCCGTTTGGCAAGTTTATGTCTTGCGGGCGCCCAGCAGGCAGTCCGCTTTGTGTGCTCTCCACAGGGGAACAAACATTCCTGATAATGTATACTGTCACCGTACGGAGAAGGCAAGAAGCAACGGGTCGGAGCAGTCTTCTGGGGAGCCTTCCGCGCAGAGGGTTTGCTGTTGCTTTATACAAAAAAGGGCAAAGTCTCAATGGAATAAACGTCTTCCTGAAAATTTGCACGCAGTGGACCGAAAAACAGACCAAATCCGCACTTGCAAAGGCACGGGGAGCATGCTTTTCTGCTCTCCTCATGCCCAAAAAGAACACATTTTCTCCCACACTCATTGCGTGGTTCAAAAAAATACAGCGCCCCCTGCCCTGGCGACAGGATTACCTGCCCTATCACGTCTGGATTTCTGAAATAATGCTCCAGCAAACGCAGATGGACCGGGCAGTTCCATATTTTGAGCGGTGGATGGACCGCTTTCCGACCATTGCCAGCATTGCCGACGCGCCCGAAGACGAAATTCTCAAATACTGGGAAGGTCTCGGCTATTACACCCGCGCCAGAAACATCCGCAAAGCCGCGCTCGTCATCTGTGCCGAGCATGGCGGCGAATTTCCGGCAGAGCACAAAGCCATTCTGGCGCTTCCCGGTATAGGACCCTACACCGCAGGCGCCATTGCCAGCCTTGCATTTGGTCTGGACGTCCCTGCCATCGACGCCAATGTCGAGCGGGTTTACGCCCGGCTTTTCGACATTGATTCGCCCATCAAAGAAAAAGATGCCAAAAAACGCGTTGAAGCACTCTCCGCAGAACTTCTCCCAGCAGGACAGGCCCGCGATTACAATCAGGCCGTCATGGAATTGGGCGCACTCATCTGCACGCCCCGTGCTCCCCGCTGTGAATCCTGCCCCGTTGCCGAGCATTGCGAAGCCCGACGGCTCGACATTGTGGCATTCCGTCCGGTTCCCGGAAAGAAAAAAGACATAACGCCACTCAATGTGGTCTGTGGTGTTTTGGAGCACAAAGGGAAAATCTACATTCAGAAACGTCCACAAGGTGCGGTTTGGGGAGGACTCTGGGAATTCCCCGGCGGTTCTATCGAAGCGGGCGAAAGCCCCGAGCAGGCCGTCGTTCGCGAATTTCAGGAAGAAACAGGGTTTCAGGTCCGCATCGCAGACAAAATTTCCATTGTCCGTCACGGCTACACGCGCTTTCGCGTCACCCTCCACTGTTACTTTCTCCAGGCCGACGCCCCGCTTCCGCCGTCGACCATGAGCGCCGCAGACGAATGTCTTTGGGCCACGCCAGAGCAGATTACAGAACGCGCGTTCCCGGCAGGGCATCGCAAGCTTATCGACCTGATGCGACAGGACCTGCGTTTCAGTCAGTACATCTAAGACTTTTCTTCCCCTTGGCAAGAGCACAAAAAAAGAGCCGCCCCATCCCGGAGTGGCTCTTTCTCTTTTTTCGGTTTCACATCACGCAGTCATTTTTCGAGATCATTGAAGAAATTCTGGAGTCCCTTACCGAACTCATCCAGTCCTTCCTTGACCGAATCCAGACCTTTTTCAAAAGAATTCTTGTTCAGGCCCGGCACAGACTCCACCACGCTATTATTGATGGCTTCAACAATAATCAGGGCAGCTTCAGACATGGTCACCTTTCGGTCTGTTCCAATATCCATGATATGAATATCACCGGCCTTCACTGTGACCAAATTCTTTCTCAGGCCAGTCAGCGCCACGTTGACCTGTGTGCCGATAATGTCCACGTCTTTGATCTGAACATACTTTTCTTCTTTCGGCTCATCCGCCTTTTTTTCGTCTGCTGCGCCCTCTTTTTCTGCTTTCGCAGCCTGCGCAGCTTCATGCTTTCTCACCCGCTGAGCAATATGGTCTCGAATTTCTTCGATATTCGTGCCTTTTTTGGACAGCTCAAGTGTCAGCTGTGGGCGGTCGATTCGCAGGGAATGAATGACAATGGTATCTGTTGTCACCGATTTAGTGTCCATTGAGACATCCACGGATTCAATACGAATGGCATGTGGAGACTGGTATCCCGCAGGGTTACCAATCTGGAAACCTTTCAGGCTTCCACGGCCATCAAAAATCGAAATGTCAGAGGAATCCAGTGTTACGGCTGTCCCTGTAAACCGGGTGCCATAGTCCTCAATAGAGCGTTTGACCAAGGGATTGATCGACATAATCGCGTATGCACCAAGGCCAACCACAGCCAGAACAAGCACGAGGCAGCTGATGCCCAGTATTTTTTTCATATGCAAACCCCGTTATTACAACGGTTTTGGGTTCAAAAACGACGAATAAGCACAGCTCCAGCGCACACCATACAGATACCCAGCACTCGGAGCAGCCCAATTGGATGTTTGGGTACACCAAACATACCATAGTGATCCAAAACAAGCGATGCCGCCAGCTGACCAGCAACAATAAAGGCAAAAGTTGTCGTCGTTCCAAGGTGAGGGCCAACAAGGATAGAACTCGCCACAACGTAGGCGCCAAGCATTCCACCCAACCACTGCCACCACGGAACCTGAGAAATTTCTCCAAAATTCGGGCACGGAAGACGAAGCAGGAATATCATCGCCAAAAGCGTCAGTGAGCCAACAACAAACGAAATAAACGCCGTAATAATCGGGTCATGGGTCCACCCCCCAAGGCGCATATTCACCCCAAGCTGTATGGACATTGCACCACCAACTCCCAGCGCCAGCACCAAGTACATCAGCGTCTTCATTTGTGTGCCTCGTTTGTTATTGTGTGTTTAGTGGGGTGTGTTTTGTTGGGGGCGCTGCCCCCAAGGCCCCTGCAAGGGGCGCTGCCCCTTGACCCCGCCCAAGGACGAGGCCCTTGGGAATCCCGCTTTCGCTGGACTATGGGGCTGAGTGGGATGAGAGCAAAGCTCTCCTCTCCATCAGCCCCATAGTCCAGCTAGTGGACACCCAGTGCGTTCTTTTTCTTTGCGCCTCACCCAAGTTTGAATTCCATTCACGCGAAGCGTGGAGGGAATTCAAACTCGATGAGGATACGTAAGGGAATCATTCCCTTACGCGGGGTCCGGGGCTGGCCCCGGCGGGGGTTTGGGGGCAGCGCCCCCAATATACCACCCCGCGAAAATCCCTTATGCCTTCAAAGAACCGCGGTACTCATCCCATGAGCCTATTCCATAGGCATCGCACAGCTTTTCAAGTTCGTCCACCAAGTGGAAGACAAAATCGGGTCGAATAAAGTTTGCCGTCCCGATTTCGACAGCGTGGGCGCCACAGAGAATAAATTCGAGGACATCCTCAGCTGAGGATATACCACCGACACCGATAACCGGGGTCTTTACGGCCTGACAGACCTGATGCACACAGCGAAGGGCAACAGGTTTCACAGCTGGGCCAGAGAGTCCACCGATGACATTAGCGAGACGGGGTCGGCGAGTGCGGGCGTCGACGGCCATACCGGAAAGCGTATTGATAAGGCAGAGAATGTCTGCTCCTGCGCCTTCTGCGGCACGGGCGATCTCGGTAATGTCGGTCACATTGGGAGAGAGCTTGATAATAACGGGCTTGTCGCCAGCCACACGCTTCACGGCCTCAGTAACCTTTGCTGCCATTTTGGGGTCCTGCCCAAAAAGAATGCCGCCGGAGCGAACATTTGGGCACGAGATGTTCACTTCAAGGGCGGCAACGCCGTCCTGCTCAGCGAGGACGGTAGCGAGGTCGGCAAACTCTTCTGCGCTACACGCATAGAGGTTGGCAATGACAGCCATATCCTTATGCGGCAAGCGCGGAAGACGGCCTTCCAGAAAGGCTTCGACGCCAATATTCTGAAGTCCAATGGCGTTGAGCATACCCGAAGGCGTTTCTGCGATACGCGGCATGGGATTGCCTTCGCGAGGTTTGAGAGACAAACCTTTAACGACAATACCGCCGAGTTTCTTCAAATCGCCATAACGGCTGTACTCCAGACCATAGCCAAATGTGCCGGAGGCGGTCAGAACAGGATTTTTCAGCTCCAGACCGCCAAAGCTCACGTGCATATCCATAAAATACCTGTCCTGCTCAGTTAAAACGTAATCTCATCGGACCAGAACACAGGTCCACGGGAACAGACGGAAACAGGGCCTTTGTCCTTGTGCTCACACACGCAGCCAAGGCAGGCACCAACGCCACATGCCATGCGATTTTCCAAAGAAATCTGAGCACGACCACCGTGGTCAGCAGCCACTCGCTGAACAGTTTTGAGGAATGGGGTTGGACCACAGGCGACAATCAGCCCATCCGGGCAGTATTCTGGAATTGTTTTTTCCAGAAGAGCAATAAAGTTCTGAAGGTCTTCAGGCTTCTGCTCACGACAGGATGTCGCCTTAATCTTGTCTGCAATGGAGCTAAAGGGGTAATTTTCTACCGGAGGACGGTGCCCAAAAATCATTTGAACATTTTCCGGCTTAGAATGGCGCTCGACATATTCGGCAAAAGGTGCCATGCCGATACCGCCCGCAAGAATGAGGGTCTTGCGGTTTTCATCCATAACAAACGTATTGCCGAGCGGCCCCCAGACTGTGACGTTGTCACCGGGCGCAAGCTGCGTCAGTTTCTCCGTCCCGCGTCCTACGACCTGAAAGAAAACGGACAGGATGCCGTCCCCAGCTCGATAGATAGAGAACGGACGGCCCCAAAGAGGATTGTGCTCCCATCTTGTGGGGCGTACCATAATAAACTGACCCGGTTTCCAGTTTTTCCACGCAGGGCTGGTTTCGTCTGGATGTTCCAGAACGAGTTCAAAAAAATCTCCATCCGGTCCCTGCTTGCCGAAACGGGATAAGGACCTTACTTTCACGTCACTGCATGCATTTGCAAACATCGCTGCAATCCCTTATTGGTCGCCGTCGCGTTAAAAGAACGCTCCACCCAAAACAGGCGAAGCACAAATGAATATGACACAACCAGAAATTCTTGCTCCCGCAGGTGATCGCCACGCCTTTATGGCGGCCCTTGCCGCCGGGGCTGACGCTATTTACCTGGGACTGAAAAACTTTTCAGCCCGCGCCGAAGCCGGGAACTTTTCCATATCCGAGCTGGCCGTGCTGACCGAACTCGCACGCCAGAAGAACTGTCGCGTGCACGTTGCCATGAACACCCTGCTTAAGCCGGGTGAAGATCAGGCCGCAGGTCGTCTTGTCGAAAGACTGAACCGCTACGTTCGGCCGGCAGCTCTTATTGTACAGGACCCGGGAATGGTCAAGCTCGTACGTCAGGCTGGATTCGAAGGAGAAATCCATCTTTCTACCCTGGCAAATGCAGGCTCACCCCGCGCCCTGTCTATGATACACGAAAAGCTGAACGTACAAAGAATCGTTCTGCCCCGTGAATTAAATATTGATGAAATTCGCACCTGCGCCAAGGCATGCCCCTCCGGGTGTGATCTTGAGGTCTTTGTACATGGCGCATTGTGTTACAACGTATCCGGTCGGTGTTACTGGAGTTCGTACCTTGGAGGCAAGAGTGGTCTCCGGGGCCGTTGCGTACAGCCCTGCCGCCGCACGTACTCCCAGAAAAATAATACCGGAAGATTTTTCTCCTGCACGGACCTTTCGCTGGATGTACTGACCAAGACCCTGCTTGAGGTTCCCGAAGTCCACTCCTGGAAGATCGAAGGCCGCCGCAAAGGCCCGCACTACGTGTACTACACCGTCAGTGCATACCGCCTGCTGCGCGACAACCCGAATGATCCTCAGGCCAGAAAGACTGCGCTCTCACTGCTGGAGCAGGCACTGGGCCGCAAGGGTTCGCACTACGCGTTCCTGCCCCAGCGTCCGTATACTCCGACAGATCCGCAGCGCCATACCGCTTCTGGTATGTTCGTGGACAAACTGAAAACCGTCCGCGGCCGCAAGCTGAATATTTCCCCTCGTGTCGAGCTGAAACCCGGCGACCTGCTGCGTGTTGGCTTTGAGGACGAACCCGGTCACCAGATCGTAAAAATCCGCAAGGCTGTGCCCAAGGGTGGCCGTCTGGACTTCATGGCTCAGGGCAAACGCCTGCCCAATGCGGGCAGCCCGGTGTTCCTCATTGACCGCCGCGAAAAAGAACTCATGCAGGCACTGGACAAGCTGGAAAGAGAAGCTCAGGCCATCAAGGCTCCCAAAACAGCGGAGTCCACGTTTGAGCCAAAACAGCCCAAGCCGCTCAAGGGAACAATTCGCCCGCTGCACCACCACGTGTACCGCCACCTTGGCCGTAACCGCCTGAACGAAGGTTCTGGTCTGTGGCTCACGCCAAAAACTGCCCGCGAAACCAAGCCCGGTCTTGCCATGCGCGTGTGGTGGTGGCTGCCGCCTGTTATCTGGCCGAATGAAGAAAAAGAATGGCAGGAAGTCATTGAACGCCTCGTGCGCGGTGGTGCCCGCCGCTTCATGCTTGGCGCTCCGTGGCAGATTGCGCTGTTCCCCAAAGAACTGCCCCGCCTGCCCCGCGCGGTCGCACTGCGACGCGGCCGAGGCAAACGGCATCACTCACAGGACAACCCGCGCAAGTCTGACCAGCTGAATCTCTGGGCCAGCCCGTTCTGCAACGTTGCCAACCAGCACCACCTGCTCTGGCTCAAAGATATGGGCTTTAGCGGCGCTATTGCCTCTCCTGAGCTGAACAAAGACGATGCGCTGGCGCTGGGCAAGGCCACACCTCTTCCGGTAGGCTTTGTCACGACAGGCCAGTGGCCTCTGGGCTTTACCCGCATTCCGCTTGAAGGCGTCAAGCCGGAGAAGCCAATCCTCAGCCCCAAAAAGGAAGCCTGCTGGGTTCGCCGCTACGGCCAGCTCAACTGGATTTACCCTGCATGGGGACTGGACCTGCATACCAAGGAGCATGAACTCAATCAGGCTGGCTACAGTGCATTTATTCATATGCACGAAAGCAAGCCTCGTGAGGTTCCGCAGGCAACACGTACCAGTACATTTAACTGGGACCTTCGCCTGCTCTAGCTCTGGGCAAACGACATTAAAAAACGCGCATCAGTCACACTGGTGCGCGTTTTTTTATTTAGGCAAAGGTGCCGCCATTCCAGCCAAAGAACCCCCGCTCTGCATCCTTGAATTCGATGTAGACCCGGTCAGCCGGAATGTTCAGCTCCCGGTGGAGCAAGGCACAAATCTGCGCACTCAAGGGCGCGCAGCTTGTCTCCCGCAGGCCAATGCTTTTCAGCTCAACAAAGGCCGCAGGCTCAACGCTTCCGCCAAAGCTGAGTGTCCGGCCGCTTTCGACCAGCGACATCACCCACTTTTCTTCTTTCTGAAGCATTTCGGCAACAGCAGTCGAAAAAATCGCATTCTTTTCCTTTTCCTGTTCTGCCGTCAGCTCAAGATTCGTTTCAACTCGCATTAAAGGCATATTTTTTCTCCGTGTCGGCGAGGACACACCCTCTTTATTCCGAAACTGCGCCGTTCAGCTCCAGTTCTTCAAGCACTTTTTCCATGTACGTCAACTTGGGACCACCACCCATGAGCACGGCCAGCCATGCGGCTTCAAGAATTTCTTCACGCCCTGCGCCCGCCTCAAGGGCCTGCTTCACGTACACAGCAATGCACGAATCGCACTGCTGCGAAACGCCAAGCGCAAGCAAGGTCAGAGCCTTGTGCTTGGTCTCCAAAAAGCTTCCCCCCTTGGTGGCTTTCATCAAGGAATAAAAAGCTTCGAGCTGCCGAGGTGTTTCCCTGTGCAGCGTCTCAAGGGTTTCTGTAAATTTTTCCAGTCGGGTCATACGAATACCCTCCTGCCCCTTTTGCTCTTTGTACTTGGGCATGAGAGGCAAAAAATTGCAACGCCTGATTTCACAGAGCCCATCATACACAAAAAATCACAGAAAAAGTGCACAAAAAAAACGCCCCATGCGAACACGGGGCGTTTCTGTTTTCATTTAGAACACCTGTTTGAGCAGGTCCTCACCTGCGGCCTTCACGCTTCCACCGGGACTGGTGGTGCTTGCGGTCGAGGTTCGGTGTGGCTCTGTTCCCGCCTTGTAGGGCAGAAAATAGCTCTTTTCTGTGGCGGAGCCAGCCAGCAAACCATTCTTGGCATCAATGCGAGCCATAACAATACCCGGAGGCTGAGGGAAATCCTCTTCCGCATACTGCGACTCAATGGCTTTGCGATAGCCAACCCAGATAGGCGATGCAGCACGGGAGCCAGTTTCAAAACGTCCCATAGGCTGCATACGGTCAAAGCCAACCCAGACAGTTGTCAGCAGGTATGGCGTAAAGCCAACAAACCATGCGTCCTGCTCATCGTTGGATGTGCCAGTCTTGCCCGCAATGGGACGAGTAAAGGCTCGGCGAACACGCCAGCCCGTACCGCTCGACACAACTTCCTTCAGGAGGGACGTAATGATGTACGCTGTCTGCGGGCTTACGGCGTCCTCGTTCACCTGCTTTTCATTCACATAAAGCGTATCGCCCCATGCGCTTTCGACACTCAGGATAAAGCGAGGCTCAACCGTACTGCCACCACGGGCAAAGCCTGAATAGGCTTTTGTCAGGCCAAGCGGCGTCACAGGAGAGGAACCAAGGCTCACGGAAAGATCCTCCGGGAACTCGCTTTCCAGTCCCATATGACGGGCACGCTTGATAATCTTTCGGATACCTACGCGCTGAGCCAGTCGAATTGTCACGAGATTTCGAGACTTCACCAAGGCGGTCCGCAAAAGCGTCGGGCCATAGAAAATGCCCTCAAAATTCTGCGGTTTCCAGACCATTGTCGAGCTGGTGTACACAATAGGAGCATCAAGCAAGACAGTCGACGGCGTCATGCCATTGTCCAGACCTGTGGAATAGACAAACGGCTTGAATGCTGAACCCGGCTGGCGTCTCGCCTGCGTTGCCCGGTTGAACTGGCTTTTGTCAAAGCTATAGCCACCAACAAGGGCACGGACTTCACCGCTTCCCGGCTCCATGGAAATCAGCGCACCCTGCACCTCTGGCTCACGCTCCAGCGTGACATTCCACATGGCAGCCTTGGCAGCGCTTTCATCCTCAGGATTCAGGTTTTCAGGAACGGCAAGCAGAGAGACCCAAATCACGTCGCCAGAGTTCAGCACCTTGCGGCAATCCTTGACACTGGGCACTTCTTCCGTGGCTTTGCTTGGGTCAATGGTTCTGGCCCAGTGAACTTCTTTCACGTCCAGACGGCCCTGAAAATCACCAAACTGCACAATGGCCCGGTCAGCGGTCACATCCTTGACCAACGCCTTTACCCATGTGCCCTGCTCCAGCTCAAGAGCCGAATACGGGTGATTATTCAGGAACATGCCCCATTCATTCCGGTTCAGATGCTGAAGGGGACCAGTCCAGCCGCGGCGCTTTGCAGAGGCAATCAGGCCGTCCCGAACAGATCGCTCGGCAGCAAGCTGATGCGTCATGTCCACGGCGGTGTACACGTGCAGACCAGCGTTATACACAACATCTTCGCCAAAGCGTTCAATGAGGCGACGGCGAACTTCTTCAAGATAATATGCGCCCTGATGCCAGGACGGATCGTCCATGCGTTTCAGGGTAATAGGCTCGCTCAGGGCTTCCTGATACTGCTCTTCCGTAATCCAGTGCAGCTCGCGCAAACGATTCAGCACATAATGCTGGCGCTTAATGGCTCCAGCCATATTGCGATACGGATTATACGAGCTGGGCGCCTTGGGCAGACCAGCCAGCATTGCCGCCTGCGCAATAGTCAAATCCTGCACATGGCAGCCAAAATAGGCGCGGGAAGCAGCCTCAATGCCATAAGAACGGGCACCAAAATAAATCTGGTTGAGATAAATGGTCAGAATCTCATCCTTGGTCAGGTAATGCTCAAGGCGATACGCAAGGATGGCTTCCTTGATCTTACGCTGATAGCTCCGCTCAGGAGTCAGCAGCAAGGATTTGATGACCTGCTGGGTGATGGTACTTGCGCCCTGCACAACGTGACCAGCACGCATGTTTGCAAAAAAAGCACGGGCGATAGCAAGAATATCCACACCACCGTGGGCGTAGAAGCTGGTGTCTTCGGCCGCAAGAAAGCTCTGCGGGACAAAGTCAGGCATTTCCTTGATACGAACAAGAAAACGCTTTTCCTTGTAAAAATACCCCAGAACTTCGTTATTCCGGGTGTAGACCGTTGTCACCAGCGGCGGATTGTAGTCCGTAATATTCGTAAAACCGGGAAGATCGCGAGAGGCCCAGTAGTACAGGCCACCTGCGATGCCAGCTACACCAGCAACGGCGAGAGCACAAAGAATTCCCAGAACAATACACAATTTTTTCATAACAGTACCCATTCGGGCCATAGTGTGGCTGAGTGTTCAGTCGCGTTAGCGCTCAGGAAACCATTCCTGTAAAAGCGTGGCGAAAAGTCGGCGTACCGTCTTTCTGTCCATATCCAGAGCACTCAGGAGCTTATCCAGCCCCGCGGCTCCGGCGCGTTGCACGCATGGCGCAGTATCAAAGACCATGATTGAGCCTTTCTGCACCCAGAAGGGATAAATGCGGCAGTACACAGGCCGGGCATCCCGGGGGAGTGTACAGCCTTCGCTTCCAAGAAAAACACAGGCGCCGTCCTCAAGAGCCAGCCGCAAATGCTGGCCCCCAATCTGCACTTTTTCCTGCAACAAATCCTTGCACTCAGGAAAGAGCCGCTCAAGACTTTGCACAAGGGCTGGTACAGTTTCCTGCCGGGCAATGCCCTTTCCCGGAATTCCAGTCGCAGCCTCTATCCGCTCCACATCTGCCTGCGACAGTGGGAAACAGTGCGGGATGTCCTCTGGCAGGACTTCACAACAACACTGCCCTCTTCTGGCGCAGGCCGCGCACATACACGAATCACTCATAGCTAGTATCCAGTTCCAGTTACTGGCGGCCAGTTTCCTTTGAAACCATAACACAAATACACAGTAAATCGGCGGGCCGGACGTCCTGCATGCATGGACTGGTATGGGATTCTCTCATACTTTTCAAAATATTTCAGGAGAGAATCATGCTGGCCCTTGAATTTTTTCATAACAAAAATCGCATCCCAGCCAGTCTTGTCCTGCGGACCGGGCCACAAGTCATACTGGTTGAGTCGACGACCACCCGGCAGGCAATACGCACGTTCCTTGCCGGGAACACTCCACGACAGCGCAGAGGTCACATCATAGTTGTCGCCAAAGAAAAAGACATGCTCAGGATTGTCGAACTGGGTATTGCGAAGCTCATCAAGCTTGTCACCCAAATCATCCCAGCCTTTCAGATGCATGATGGGGTTCTCGATGTGGACCTTGCCCACGATGGGCAACGTGCCCTCGTAGCGCCACGGAATTGGCAACGCATCATGAACCATCAGAATGGTCATGAGCATGGCGCCAATAATCGGCCACGGCCACACGCGCCAGTTCTTCCCACCACGTCGCTTCCACACCGCATTCCATGCAGCCGCAGCAAGAATAAAACCAGAGGCGTAGCTCACGGCGGACCAGTTTGGATTAATTTTGGTATGGAAAGACCAGAAAATAAAAAAGCCCCAGATAGGCCAGAAGCCCGCGACCAGCAAGGCATTCTGTGCGTAATCCTGCGCCTTGGCATACTGGATGCCCCGGCCGGGATTTTTCCGCAGAGCCTGAATGCTGCCCCAGGCTCCAAGCAGGGTAAAAATGAACCACCACGGCAAAAGAAGACCAAACTGGCTTCCAATGTATTCCGGGAATCTGTCAAAGCGAATAAAGGACTGCGCTCTGGAACCAGACACACCGCCAAGGTGCAGGACGTGCCGCACTCCGGCGTAGTCATTCTGCATGTTCCAGATAAGAATCGGGAGGAATCCCAGCAGCGTTCCCACGAGAAGTGCCACGGTCAACCGCGTCACAAAACGCTTTTCTGCCATGCCCCGCCGATGCAGCAGCCAGACAAAGACAAACGCCACAGCAGCAAAGGCCAGCATCATGTACTTGGCAAGATTGCCCACGGCCAGCGCCAGTGCCAGCAGCACATACGGTGCGATGCGCTCCGGCTTCTGATAGGC
The DNA here is from genome assembly GCF_900167065.1 of Desulfobaculum bizertense DSM 18034. Taxonomy (NCBI): domain Bacteria; kingdom Pseudomonadati; phylum Thermodesulfobacteriota; class Desulfovibrionia; order Desulfovibrionales; family Desulfovibrionaceae; genus Desulfobaculum; species Desulfobaculum bizertense. The sequence continues at coordinate 25,873 of NZ_FUYA01000007.1, read as the reverse complement.
CCAGTACATGGAAAAGAGTGCGCCCATCCAGCAAACCATAAGCGGATTGTCTGTGGTCATGAGCACGCCAGAGGCCATTGCCAAAAGCGAACAGTTCAGAACGACCAGTGAAAGCAGACCAAGGCGGGGACGCTTCCAGAGCTTTGCCACACCAAGGAACAAGATACACTGCATCAGTGCGGAGCCAAGAATGGCCCCAACGCGAACACCAAAGGTGGTGTCACCAAAAACGGCTGTTCCCGCTGCATTAATCCATGCAATGAGCGGTCCCTTGGTAAAATAGGACAGCTGAAAGGTTCGGGACCAGTCCCAGTACTGGGCTTCGTCCTGAACAAGATCAAGCTGACCAGAGAGCACAAAAAGAATACGGGCAAGGGTAACAGCAAAAATAAGAAGGCCGGCCAGTAGCTCTGGCCGGCATCCTAAAACTCGGTTTTCAAGAGCGGAAGGAGTAGTTTGCATTCAGTTTCCTGAGGTCATGCTAGGCAGAGAACTTGAGGCGTCCCTTACCAAGCAGATCATGGAGGTGGACCATACCAACAAGCTTTTTCTCACTGTCCACCACGGGGATAACGGTCACTTCGCGAGTCTCCATAATATCAAGAACTTCGGCAGCCGTCACGTCAGGACGTACACAAAGCGGCTCTGATGTCATCACATCTTCCACCGCGACGTTCATGTCTGGAGTTCCGCTGCACAGCATTCTGCGCACGTCACCGTCAGTCAAAATGCCATGCAAAACGCCAGAAGCGTCTGTAATGGCAAGTGCGCCAAGTCCGCCAGCATCAAGCGCAACCAATGCCTCGGCAAAGGGAAGCGTATGATCGGCCGTCGGCAGATCGTCCACATGCATCAAATGCTGCACGCAGGCCCGCAGGCGCTGCCCAAGAGAACCACCGGGGTGGCGCTGGGCAAAATCATCTTTTTCAAAACGGTTCCACGTGACCAGGCAGGAGGCCAGAGCATCACCAAGGGCGAGCTGGGCGGTTGTGCTGGCTGTGGGAGCAAGACCAAGGGGGCAGGCTTCGCGCTCGACACCGCTGTCGAGAGCCACATCAGAAAGAGACGCCAGAGTCGACTGGAGATTTCCTGTAATGCCAACAACCTTGAGTCCAAGAGTGCGCAGCGCGGGCAAGATGGCGTTCAGCTCATCTGTCTCTCCAGAGTTGGAGAGTGCCAGCACCACATCTTCGGAGCGAAGCATCCCAAGGTCGCCGTGAGCGCCCTCAACAGGATGCAAAAAAAAGGAGGGGGTTCCAGTGCTCGAAAGAGTGGCTGCGATCTTGCGGCCAACAAGCCCGGACTTGCCGATGCCTGTAACAACCACACGACCTGTGCAGCCACCCATAATTTCAAGCGCCTGAATGAAACTCCCGTTCAGCCTGTCACGTACCCGGCGCAACCCTTCAATTTCGATGTCGAGAGTCTCCCGACCAAGGGTCAGCCAGTCACGTTCCTGTGCTTTGGGTGTCATATATTCAAAACCTGAGGTTAAAGTCAGCCTACTCCATACACATCTTTCCAGCGCCCTTGCAGGGCTGGATTGGATAATTTCCATCGAAGCAGGCGAGGCAGAAGTCCTTTGGGTATTCCACGGAGGACAGCAGCCCGTCAATAGACAGGTAATGGAGGCTTTCCAGACCAATAAAGCGGGCGATGTCTTCCACAGAGTGGTTTGCTGCAATCAGCTCGCCTTTGCTGGAAAAGTCGATTCCGTAGTAGCACGGGAACTTGATCGCCGGGCAGGCCACACGCATGTGGATCTCTGCGGCACCAAGTTCACGCAGCCGCTTGACGCGAGTGCGAATGGTCGTTCCGCGAACAATGGAATCTTCAACCACCACAATGCGTTTGCCCTTTACCATGCTTCGCACAGGGTTCAGCTTCATGCGGGTCGACAGATCACGCATGTCCTGTGAAGGCTGAATAAAGGTTCGGCCCACGTAGTGGTTCCGAATCATGCACTGCTCAAAGGGAAGTCCGGAAGCCTGAGCATAGCCCACGGCTGCGTAGTTTCCCGAATCCGGGAATGGCATAACAAAATCAGCATCCACAGGAGCTTCGTTTGCCAGAGCCATACCCATTGCGCGGCGGCATTCATAGACGTTCTGACCAAAGATGTCAGAATCCGGCCGTGCAAAGTAAATCAGCTCGAAAATGCACTGCTTTTTCTTCTGTTCGTCAACATACTGCACACTGCGCTGGCGTCCGCCCCGGTCCAGAATGAACATCTCACCCGGACGGAGTGCGCGCATGAAATCTGCCTCAAGCAGATCAAAGGCGCAGGTTTCGGAAGCCAGGACATAGCAGTCATTCATGCGGCCAAGGGCCAGAGGACGAATCCCCAGCGGGTCCTTCACGGCAATAAGCTTGTCGTTGGCGAGAATCAAAAGCGAGAATGCTCCCTTGATACGGCGGCAGGCCTGCGCCACAGCGTCTTCGATACAGAGACCATCCTGATTCATGCCTCGGGCAATGAGGTGCACGATGACCTCAGAGTCCATAGAGGTCTGAAAGATGGTTCCCATGTGTTCCAGCTCTGTACGCAGCTCGTGCGCATTCACCAGATTGCCGTTGTGTGCAAGGGCCAGCTTCGTGTCACCAAAACGCACAGTAAAAGGCTGTGCGTTCAGCAACTGGGAGGCTCCGGTCGTGGAATAGCGAATATGACCGATGGCAATGTCACCCTTGAGATGGTCGCCAAGGTGGGCTTCTTCAAAAACTTCGGCAACAAGGCCCATGCCTTTCTGCTCACAAAGTTTTTCACCATCCCAAGAGACAATGCCGGCACTTTCCTGACCACGGTGCTGCTGCGCGAAAAGACCAAAATAGCTCATCCGAGCAGCCTCGGGGTGTCCGTAAATACCAAACAGTCCGCAGTATTCTTTTTTCATTTCCTTGCTGTTGCCGCTTTGTACGGCCAGTTGGAGTAAGCTTAATCGCTGTAATATTCCTGAAGGCTTCTCACGCCCGGCTCACGTTCCTTCAAATCACGAAGGGCGTATGCCATTGCGCGGGCACCAGCGACGGTGGTGGTGTACGGAACACCGTACAGCAGCGTGTTCTGACGAATCACAGTGGAGTCGCCAGCCGTCTTTTTGCCCGAAGCCGTGTTGATGACAAGGTCAACTTCGCCATTCTTGATGCGGTCAACGACGTTGGGACGACCTTCGTACACTTTGTAGACGGTCTCAGTCTCAACACCTCGGCGGGCAAAGAACTTTGCCGTGCCGTGCGTTGCCAGAATGGTAAAGCCCAGCTGCTTAAAGGTTGCAGCAACGTCCAGAATGCCTTCCTTGTCCGCGTCATTCACAGAGATGAAGACTCGGCCAGAGGTCGGAAGGTTCTGCCCGCCTGCGAGCTGACCCTTGAGGAATGCCATGCCAAAGGAGGTATCCACACCCATAACTTCGCCTGTGGAACGCATTTCTGGTCCAAGCAGAATGTCTACACCTGGGAAACGATTGAACGGGAACACGCTTTCTTTGACAGCGATGTACCCACCCTTGCGCATGCTCCAGGGGTCGAGATCCTTCACCTTGGCACCAAGCAGAACCTTGGTTGCGAGTTTTGGCAGCGGAACGCCAGTGGCCTTGGACACAAACGGTGCCGTACGGCTGGCACGTGGGTTCACCTCGAGGATGTAGATAGCGCCCTCTTTCACGGCGAACTGAATGTTCATCAGGCCAACAACCTTCAGCTCCTTGGCAAGAGCAACGGTCTGGCGTCTGATTTCTTCAACAATCAGGTGACCAAGAGTAATGGGCGGAATCACACAGGCGGAGTCGCCAGAGTGAATGCCTGCTTCCTCGATGTGCTCCATGATGCCTGCGACGTAGACGTCTTCCCCGTCAGACAGGGCATCGACGTCAACTTCGACAGCGTTTTCAAGGAACTTGTCAATGAGGATAGGATGTTCGGGAACAGCCTGCACTTCGTGTGCAAAGTAATTCCTGAGGCCTTCCTCGTCATACACGATTTCCATTGCGCGGCCGCCCAGAACGTAACTGGGGCGGACAACAACCGGGTAGCCAACGATTGCGGCTTCTTCCACGGCTTCGTCAACGCTCATGGCTGTGCCGTTGTCGGGCTGACGCAGGCCAAGCTTTTTGAGCAATGCACCAAAACGCTCACGGTCTTCGGCGCGGTCAATGGAATCAGGATGCGTGCCAAGGATATTGACTCCGGCACGCAGCAGCGGAACAGCAAGGTTCAGCGGGGTCTGTCCACCAAACTGAATGATGACGCCATCCGGCTTTTCCATTTCCACAATGTTCATGACGTCTTCAAAGGTCAGCGGCTCAAAGTAGAGTCGGTCAGACGTATCATAGTCAGTGGAAACAGTTTCCGGATTGGAGTTCACCATAATGGAGGTCACGTTCTCTTCGCGCAGGGCGTAGGATGCGTGAACACAGCAGTAGTCAAACTCAATGCCCTGACCAATACGGTTTGGGCCACCACCGAGGATCATGACTTTCTTGCCCTCGGCAGCCTTAAGTTCTTCACCCTGCTCATAGGTGGAGTAAAAATATGGGGTGTACGCCTCAAACTCAGCAGCGCAGGTATCAACCAGATAGAATGTCGGCTCAATACCAGCAGCCTTGCGCAGGCGGCGAACATCAGATTCTTCCAGCTTCCAGAGCTTGGCGAGCTGGACGTCAGAGAAGCCGTATTCCTTGGCCTTGCGGAGCATGTCGCAGACTTCTGTATTCTCTGCGGACAGGGTTGCACCGAGGCTAAAGGATTTCAGCTCGCCCTCAACCTCAACAATGTCCCGAATCTGGCGAATAAACCAGGGGTCAATGTGAGAGGCCTCAAAGATTTCTTCGTCAGTGAGTCCGCACTGGATGGCGTGACGCAGAGCAAAGATACGCTTGGAGTTGGGCTTGCGCAGTTTGGCAAGGATGTCGTCCTTGTCTGGGCACTGCTGGAGGAAGTCCTTGCCAAGGCCGGGCATTCCGATCTCCAGAGAACGCAGGCCCTTCTGGAGGGATTCCTTGAAGGTTCGGCCAATGCTCATGGCTTCACCAACGCTCTTCATGGCCGTTGTCAGAACGTCCTCGGTACCCGGGAACTTCTCAAAGGTCAGACGGGGAATCTTGGTCACAACGTAGTCAATGGTCGGCTCAAAGGAGGCCATTGTCTCACGGGTGATGTCGTTAGGGATTTCGTCCAGTGTGTAGCCGACTGCAAGCTTGGCTGCGATCTTGGCAATAGGGAAGCCTGTTGCCTTGGAAGCCAGTGCAGAAGAACGGGACACACGGGGGTTCATCTCAATGACAACCAGTTCGCCGTTTTCAGGATTCAGGCCAAACTGCACGTTTGAACCACCGGTTTCAACACCAATCTCGCGCATAATAGCCAGAGAGGCATCACGCATGTGCTGGTATTCCTGATCGGTCAAGGTCTGGGCCGGGGCAACCGTAATGGAGTCACCGGTATGGACACCCATGGGATCAAGGTTTTCGATGGAACAAATGATGACGCAGTTGTCGTTCTTGTCACGCATCACTTCCAGCTCATACTCTTTCCAGCCCAGAACAGACTGTTCGAGCATGATTTCGCTCGTACGGCTGGCAGCAAGACCCTGAGAGGAAATCTCCAGCAGGTCTTCCATGTTGTAGGCAACACCACCGCCGGTGCCGCCAAGCGTGTATGCGGGTCGAATGATGATGGGGAAAGGAATTTCCTTCGTGGCATCACGAACATCATCAAGGTTACGAGCAATGGTACTCGCCGGAACCTTGAGGCCAATACGCTCCATAGCCTCGCGGAAAAGTTCACGACTTTCGGCTTTTTCGATGACCTCTCGTGCCGCACCAATAAGCTCAACGCCGTATTTCTCCAGCACACCCATCTCGGCAACAGCCAGAGCGGTGTTCAGACCGGTCTGACCACCAAGGGTGGGCAACAAGGCGTCGGGACGCTCCTTTTCAATGATTCGTGCAACGGTTTCTGGCTCAATCGGCTCAATGTACGTCCGGTCAGCCAGCTCTGGATCAGTCATGATCGTTGCAGGATTAGAGTTCACCAGAACTACTTCGTAGCCTTCTTCTTTAAGGGCTTTCAAAGCCTGAGTCCCGGAGTAGTCAAACTCGCAGGCCTGACCAATGACGATCGGACCAGAGCCGATCAACATAATTTTCTTGATGTCAGTACGTTTAGGCATGTCGTGTTGGTATGGTTCGGGTTATCTTTCCTGCGCATTTTTTGCCCAGACGGGCAACCAATGCGTCTGCTGTCTCACAGGGTGGGAACGTTTTTTTGAGAAAAAACATATGGAGGCAGCGTTCCGCCCGGAAAGCTGGGGGTGTTATAGAGGAGCATGCTCCGAGAGTCCAGCGAAAAGGCTCTGCCAGCCCCTGACGGGAATGCAGTCGTCCATCTTTCACGCTCTGCCCGGGAATGCAAGCTCCACACTGCCCACAGTCTTCCATTCTATGTTTCTTCTCCAGCCATGTTCCCACGGTATGCACAGCAGTCCTCTCAATGAGGCAATGCGTCCTCTTCGCGGGCTGAACCTCTTTTGAAATATGCCAGTAACTGGCACAGAGGTCGACAAAAAGAAACGCCGTAACGTCTGGACACTGCCCAGACAATACGGCGCTCAAAAAAAGCGGCCTGAACTCAGGCCGCAGAAAAGCTGTGCTCCCACAGGCGCTTACCTCGGAAGCACAGCTTCTTGTGCTTTTCTGTTCGCCGTCAAATGTCGTCCTACGAAACCGCCGGACGACGGTTCCGGCAAAAACGAATAGAATTAGGAAACTTTGCTGCCACCCTTTACAGGGCCAGACGCAGTCAACAGTTCCATACCGCCATCCTTCCGGACGGCGAGAATCATCCCCTGCGACGTGTAGCCGCGGAGTTTGCGGGGGGCAAGGTTTGCCACCACCACAACCTGACGACCCATAAGCTCATCAGGAGTAAAGAACTCTGCAAGACCAGCCACAACCTGACGCGGCTCTTCTTCGCCAAGATCAACCTTGACCAAAAGCAGACGGTCAGCATCGGGATGCCGCTCGCAGGAAACAACGGTACCAACGCGCATATCCACTTTCTGGAAATCAGCGAACTCAATGGTTCCGGGTTCTGCGGGCTGAGCCTTTGCAGCCTTCTTGGTTTCTTTCTTCTTTTCCTTCTTGGGAGCAGCTTTCGGCTCTTCCTTTTTCTTTTCCACACGCGGGAAAAGATTGGATGCCTTGGCAAGCTGCAGGCCCGGCTCAAGCCGACCAAAGGAATCTGCTTCGTCCGTCAGGTTAACACTTTCGGGAGCAAATTCACCCTGCCCCAGCTGGAGCAACATCTTTTCGGCAGTATCCGGCATAACCGGCCACACGTGCAGGGCAACCTTACGCATGAGCATAAGCATCACGTACATAACGTTACCAAGACGTTCGGTGTCTTCTGCCTTAGCCAGCGCCCAGGGCTGGGTGCTGTCCACGTATTTGTTCAGGCCACGCACCAGCTCCCACAGACCTTCGAGGGCTTCGCCAAACTCAAACTTGCCGAAATGCTCCTGGAACGTTGTGAAGGAACGGGTTGCGAGACTCAGAATCTCGAGATCTTCTGCCTGATGCTTGCGGGACGGGTCCGGCACAACGCCACCGAAGTATTTCTGCGTCATGGACAGCACGCGGGAGAACAGGTTGCCAAGGTCATTGGCAAGGTCTGCGTTCAGGCGGCCAACCAGTGCGTCTTCGGAAAAAGAAGCGTCACGACCAAAGCGCATTTCGCGCATCAGGAAATACCGGAAGGGGTCCACGCCGTAGGTATCGACCATAGACAGTGGGTCCACAACGTTACCAATGGACTTGGACATCTTGGTGTCCTTGACCAGCCAGTAGCCGTGCACATTCAGGTGCTCATACGGTTCCAGACCAGCAGCCTTGAGCATGGTGGGCCAGAAAATCGCATGAGGTTTCAGAATGTCTTTGGCAACCAGATGGTTGGCGTGAGGCCAGAATTTGCCGAACTTCTCACCCTCTGGAGCGTCAATCGCCGTCAGGTAGTTCAGCAGGGCATCAAACCATACATAGGTGACGTAATCCGTATCAAAAGGCAGCTCAATGCCCCAGGACAGGCGCGTCTTGGGACGAGAGATACACAGGTCATCCAGCACGCCCATATCCAGCATGGACAGCACTTCGTTGCGGTAACGCTCTGGACGGATGAAATCCGGGTGATCCAGAATGTACTGCTTCAGCCAGTCCTGATACTTGGACATGCGGAAAAAGTAGTTGGTTTCCTTGATGACAGTCGGTGCCTTGTCATGATCTGGGCACTTGCCGTCAACGAGATCCTTTTCTGTCAGGAACTGCTCGCAGCCATAACAGTACAGGCCTTCGTATTCACTCTTGTAAATGTCACCGTTGTCATACACCTGCTGCAAGACTCGCTGCACGGTTTTAATGTGGCGATCCTGGGTGGTACGAATAAAGTCTGAATTGGAAATATTCAGCTTTGGCCAGAGCTTCTGGAAAATTCCACTGATCTGGTCAACGAATTCCTTGGGGGTCTGGCCTGCGGCCTCAGCAGCCTGAGCAATTTTATCGCCGTGCTCGTCAGTTCCGGTCAGGAAGTACGTTTCATCACCCATTACCCGGTGAAAACGCGCGACGCTGTCTGCCACAATTGTGGAATATGCGTGCCCCAGATGGGGCTTTGCGTTGACGTAGTAAATGGGAGTTGTGATGTAAAACTGGCTCAACTTGGATTCCTCCTCAATCACTCAGCTACTCGGCCTTTGGTCCCTTTGGCTTGGGACGGCGGCGAGCCTTTTTTCGGGGTTTAAATTTCTTCTGGGCATCAGGGCGCGCTTCTCCCTGCTGCTCTCCGCCGCGCGAAGAGCCTCCCCGGCCTCGTCCCCCACTGCGACGTTTTTTACTGGGACGAGTTTTTTGGGGAGCATCAGTGCCCTGCACGTCTGCCTGTCGCTTTTCAGGAGCAGGCTGTTCGTGCTCTGGCTCAGAGCTTTCGGGCTTTTCAGCCTTGGCTTCCGGAGCCTTTGGTGCCCGTTTTGGAGCGGGTCGATGCTGGGGACCACGCCCGCGATGCGACCGCATCTGGGCCTGAGCTTCCTGCAACCGACGCTGCAACTCCAGCGGATCAATGCGCCGGGGGTTCAGGGCTTCCCACTCCTCCAGCGTCAATTCCCGCTCTTCGCCAAACTCCGAGAGAACAGCAATGCTGCCTCGGAAGAAATTGGCCCGGAGCACTTTCAAAATTCCATCATCCGTGTCCATTCGTTTTCCAATCTTTGGGCACTTCCGATAAAATTCTTCATAATTCTTTTCTTCAAAACTCAGGCAACACAAAAGACGACCACAAATCCCCGAAATCTTCGTTGGATTCAGGAACAGGTTCTGTTCCTTGGCCATCTTAATGGTGACTGGAGCAAATTTTCGCATAAAGCGGCGGCAGCAGGCGACCTGCCCGCAGTTGCCAACAGCGCCGATCATCTGGGTCTCGTGTCGGACACCAATCTGACGCAGCTCAATCCGCGTTTTGTAGGCCCGGACAAGGTCCTTGACCAGTTCCCGGAAATCAACCCGCCCGGGTGCGGTGAAATAAAATATAATCTTGCCCCTGTCGAAGAAAACTTCGACATCGACAAGTTTCATTTCCAGCTTGCGTTCCCGGACCCGTTCCTTGCAGAACTTCAATGCCTGGCGGGAAAGCTTGGAATTCTCTTCAGCTGTTTTCAGATCGTGTTCAGTTGCAACCCGAAAAATAGGTTTCAGTTCTTCTTCAGCAAATTCCTCAGGCAGGGTGTCAGGCACAACAACAACAGACCCAAGGCCCATGCCCTGGTCTGTTTTCACGATGACGTAATCATTGACGTTCACGACAAACGCGCCAGATTCAAAGTAATACACCTGGCTGTAGTCGCTAAATTTCAATCCGAGTATGTGGCCCATATAGCCTTCCTGTGTGAGTTGATGAACCGCGCAACGTGCCTCTATAAAACAGTTCCACGCGAACTTCAAATGCTCTGTTCTGGTGCCGAATTTTCAAAAGCACTGCGCAAACTCTTGACGTGCGTCCGGGCTGTCATATTCTTTTATGCAGCAAACTTGAGGGAGTTCACCGGGCATGTCGACGCACCCAGCGTCTGTTCGCAGCCTGCGCAGCCCGTGTTCCAGAAAGACCAGAACTCCCCATCACCACAAAGAAAACGGGGTTTAGGCTATGCACTATTCCGTCATCCCACTTCTTACCGGTGTCCGCAACCCCGATCAGGGGATCATGACCTATCAGCAAGGCTATGGGAAGCCGATCTGGTTGCCCATCTACGCTTTTCTCGTGCAGGGAAACGGCCAGAACATCCTTATTGATACGGGTCTCAACGAAGACGAAGTCTTTGTGCCACAAAAATTTACAGAAGAAACAGGTCTGACCGCACAGCCCATCAGTGACTGTCTCGAAGACTATGGCCTTGCCACACACGACATCTCTGTGGTGATTAACACGCACCTGCACGATGACCACTGCGGCAACAACGAACTGTTTACCAAGGCCACGCATTACGTGCAGAAAAAAGAGCTGGAATTCTGCAAAAATCCCCACCCTCTCGACCACCGCTACGACACATTTTTCATCGAAAAAATCGACTTTACGACCATTGAGGGAACCGTAGAAATTCTTCCCGGAATTATCGGTGAACTCACACCGGGACACACTCCCGGCATGCAAACCATGACTATAAGCACGGCATCCGGTCCTGTCATCCTTCCCGGATTCTGTTCCAACGAAAAGAACTTCCCCAAAAACGGCCACGTGGTGTGCCCCGGCGTGCACTATGACGCCTTTCTTGCCTACGACAACGCCCAAAAAATCGGCGCCAAGCAAGGCACCATCCTTCCGCTCCACGCCCTGAGCATTGCCGGAAAGACCTACGCCTAGAATTTTTCTCCGCAAAAAAGCCGGGACATGGACAAACTCCATATCCCGGCTCACTTTTTTCTTCTCACTCCACAGGGCTATTCCTGCTCCATCTCCTCGGCGGTCAGGCCAACAATATGGATACCGTGCTTATCCGCCAGAGCAATCGCCTCCTCAGCATCAAAAAACAGACTGTTTCCAGCCTCAATGCCAAGGCAGCTCGCCCCGGTTTCAATCATGGTCTGCACAGTCTGGAGTCCGGCCGCAGGCAAATCCATTCGGTTGTCCTGCCCCGGCTTATAGACTTTGACCAAAACACAGCCCGGACCTGCCAGCTCACCTGAACGGCGAAGCGTGGCGTCGGTTCCTTCTGGACCTTCCACGGCAACGACCATTCCGTTTTTCACCACCAGAGACTGTCCAATATCCATTGAGCCAATGGCCTTGGCTTTTGGCCAGCCATAGCGCAAGTCTGCCCATTCCTGAGCATTGGGTTTGCCTCGGGTAATGACTCCGGCAGGAGTTCCAATATCTGGGACAATGGTCAGCGCAGAAGCAACCTGCAAGCCTTCGGACTCAAGCTCTTTGGCCACAGTGGTCAAAATCGCATCATCGCCCTTTGAACGCAGCTTAAAAAGCAGCTTCATAGCCCGCAGGTCTGGCTTAAAGTGCAGTGCCCGGGGCTTGTTAATCGCTCCGGCAAGAACAATTCGGCTCACGCCGTGGCGCTTGAAAAAACGAATCAGCTTATTGAGCTGGCCAATGTGCAGTTCAATAAAATCGTCCGTCTCTTTGGCAAGCTCCATGTCTGTGTGGTCAGAAAAGCCCACAGCCACGACCTTGAGGCCGCGACGGTGTGCACCCTGAGCAACCAGAAACGGAAACTGCCCGCCGCCAGCGATGATGCCAATGGTCTCAATCTGCATGCTCAGCCTAGTCCACGTGCTTGGAGTTCTTGGAAACGTCGTTGAGGCAACCACGTTCGCTATTCGAGATAAAGTCGAGGAAGTATTCCACTTCCTTAATCTTGTTCTCTTCGCCCTTCATGACTTCCAGCGCCTCACTCCGGGTATAGCCAGAGCGGAAAATCGTCATGTACGCATGCTTGATGGCCCGAATGGTCTCACTGGTCATGCCGGAGCGGCGAAGACCAATGCTGTTAAGACCACGCAGAGAGCCACGGGTACCAGCAGCCATACAGAATGGCGGGACATCATTCGGCACACCGGTCATACCTGCGATAAAGGCATAATCGCCAATACGGCAAAACTGGTGCACGCCACACATGCCGCCAACAACAGCATGCACGCCAAGATCCACATGACCAGCCAGCATAACGCAGTTGGTCAGAATGACATTGTCAGAGAGGTGGCAGTCGTGCGCAACATGGGCATACGCCATAATCATGCACTCAGAACCAATATTGGTTTCGCCACGCCCCTCAGGGGTACCACGGTGGATGGTGGTAAATTCACGAATAATATTGCGATCGCCAAGCACCAGAGTGGTCTTTTCGCCACCGAACTTGATATCCTGCGGATCGCCACCAATCAGGGCATGAGAGTGAATGTGGTTCTCGGCGCCCATTGTGGTGTACTGCTTGATCTGGGCAAAAGCATCAATGGTGGTGCCATCACCGATCACAGTATCCGCCTCAATAATGGCGTAAGGACCAACAGTAACATTCTTGCCAAGCTGTGCGGAAGGATCAACAACCGCAGAAGGATGAATCTGTGTCGACATGCTAGATATCCTTCTTGTTGACCAAAGCAGCAGTCATTTCAGCTTCACAGGCCAGCTCGCCATCGACCAGCGCCTGTGCTTTCATTTTCAGGATGGTGCGACGCACGCGAACATCGCCAACCACGAGGTCCAGACGATCACCGGGACGAACCGGACGGCGGAAACGCACCTTGTCCAGACCAGCAAACATAAACAGGCTATCGCTGTCAGTCTTCTGGGAATAGTGGAACAGCACGCCACCAGCCTGAGCCATTGCTTCACAGATCAGCACACCAGGCATCACAGGAAAATCAGGGAAATGTCCCTGAAAAAATGGCTCATTAAAGGTCAGGTTCTTGTACGCAACAATCTTCTCATTGGGCACAATCTCGGTCACACGGTCCACCAGCAGGAATGGGTACCTGTGGGGCAACAGCTTCATGATATCCTGAATATCAAGAGACTTGATTTCTTCCTTACTCATTATTTTCTCCCTGACCGCCAGACTCAAGTGCGGCCAGTTGCTTCTCAAGCTTGCGAACGCGCTTAAACAGGTCTGGCATCTTGGGAGCCAGAGTCAGTGAGCGCATGTAAATACCGTAATCAACAGCCGGGTGACCACCCATCTTCTTGCCCGCAGGAATATCGCGAGCAACGCCACACTTGGGACCAACAATGACGTTGTCACCAATAGTGATGTGGTCTGCGATACCAGCCTTGCCAGCCATAATGACGTTCTTGCCAACCGTGGTGCTGCCCGCAATGCCCACCTGCGACACAATGGTGCTGTGCTCGCCGATGGTGCAGTTATGAGCAATCTGCACCTGATTATCAATCTTGGTGCCAGTGCGAACCAAAGTCCGGTCAATCATGGCCCGGTCAATGGTGGTGTTTGCGCCGATCTCGACATCATCTTCGAGGACAACGCGGCCAACCTGAGGAATCTTGACTCGGCCCTCGTCAGTGGGGATGTAGCCAAATCCGTCAGCGCCAAGCACTGCGCCGGGATGAATCATCACCCGGTCGCCAAGCGTGGTGCCAGCCATCAGGGTACAACGGGGATACAGGGTGCAATCGTCACCGATGACACAACCTTCTCCCACGTAGGCACCCGGAAAAATTTTTGTTCGTGCACCAATTTTTGCGCCATCAGCAATAAACGCAAAGGGATACACGTCAACACCTTCACCAAGTTCTACCGAAGGATGGACATAGGCCTGATCGCTCACGCCCTGCCCTTCAAGGCAGCCCTGCTTCGGGTTGAACATCATCAGGATGCGGGCAAAGTCCATGTAGGGACTTGCACTCACAAGCGCACGCTCTACATCGCCAGCATGAGCTTCAGAAACAACAACAGCGGCGGCCTGTGTTGCTTCCAGCAGATGAGCGTACTTCGGGTCCGCCAGAAAAGTAATGTCGTCAGGCCCAGCAGATTCAAGGGTCCCGACCCCAGAGATGAGGCAATCCTCACCTCTCAGGGTCAGGCCCATATTTTCTGCAAGCTCAGAAAGTCTGATCTGCATGTCTTTTTCTCTTCTACTTCTTGCGGGAAGCCTTGTTCACTTCAACAATGATGGTGTTGGTCACGTCGACGCCTTTGTCGATGTACATGACACCAGCAGCCTGACCGTCAAGAATCATGGAGTAGCCGTGGGACTTTCCGTACTTCTGAATGGTCTGCATGATGAGCTTTACAACAGGCTCAGACAGGCGCTGCTCTTCCACACGGGCCTTGCGCTGGTAGTTGCCAAGGGTGTCCTGAAAATCACGCACTTTACGCTTGAATTCCATTTCCTTGTCCATCTTGGCTTCCTGAGAAAGCACGAGGCTCTGCTTCTGCATTTCTTTCTGCATCTTGTCGAGAGCGGCTTTCTTCTTGTCGATGTCAGCCTTAACGCCCTTGAACTTGCTCTGAAGGCTCTTGAGAGCTTTCTGACCGGGTTCACAAGTTTTGATGATCTTCGGCATGTTCACGATACCGATCTTGCCCTGAGCTGCATATGCAGCAGGAGCCATCAGAAGCACCATCATCACTGTCAGCAAAATTTTACGCATGTCTCACTCCTTGTGGGAGAAATGTTTTGTGCAAAAAAAGACCAAAAAGCCGCCCCGCGTTTCCTTATATCACAGGCAGCGCGGGGCGGATATGCACGATTTTGTCTAGAAGAACTGGCCCATTGAGAACTCCAGCTTGCCCTTGCCGCCCTGATCCGGGACCTCGTCAAGTGCATAGCCGTACTCGAGACGCAGGGGACCAAAAGCCGAGTACCAGCGGATACCGCCACCAATACTCTTCTTCCAGTCAAGATCCATGGACTCGTCATCGTCCCAGACCTCACCAGCGTCAAAGAACACAACGCCCTTCAAACCAAGCTCTTCCATGAGCGGGAAGATGTATTCCACGTTCACGAAAGCCATTTTGTCACCACCGATGCGGTCGCCTGTTGCCGGGTCAACCGGGGAAATGCGGCGGGACTTGTAACCACGGACCGAGTTGATGCCACCCAGATAGAAGCGCTCAAAGACCGGAATCTCATCGCTGCCGTTCTCAAAGGCGTAACCAGCACGACCGTGAATATGGAAGGTTGTTCCCCACCACAGCGGATAATACTGACTGTGGTCGGCCACAACTTTAATAAACTCGTCATCACCCAGCAGCACGCCACCAGCGTATTCAACAGAAAGGCTGGAGGTAGAGCCACGAGAGGGGTCAAAACGCTTGTCTGTGGTGCGGCGTTTCAGACCAACGGTTGTGGAGCTGAGCCAGTGCTTGCCCTCAACCTCTTTGATCTGGGTTGCAGCGTCGTCAGACACGTCGGACACTTCATAATGCTCAAGGCGATAGTTCCACACAAAGGTGGTGTACTCGCCCAGAGGATAGCCAACACGAACCCGGCCACCAGTGGTGTCACGATCATAGTCGTCCCAGTCCACGCGGGTCAGGTACAGGTCACCACCAGCAGACCACGGAGAATCGTAGACATGCGGGTTGGTGAAGCTGATCTTGTACTGCGAATCAGAGCCGCCGATGGTTCCGGTAAAGCCAGTGTAATAGCCCTTACCAAAGAGATTTCGCTCTTCAATGGAACCCGTCAGGAAGCCACCGTCTGCACTGGAGTAACCAACGCCAGCAGAGAGACGGCCCGTGTTCTTTTCCTTGACCTTGACCTTCAGGTCCATAAGACCCGGCTCACCGCTAGGTACAGGCTGAATGTCCGCATTGTCAAAGTAGTCCAGATAGCCAAGGCGCTGACCGGAACGGCGCAGGCGATAGCCACTGTAGAGATCACCGTCAGCCAGTCGCAGTTCACGACGGATAACGTTGTCTCGGGTCTTGGAGTTGCCTTCAATGCTGACGTGGCGGATGTAAATCTTTTCACGCTTCTTCATGTGGAAGGCAACGCCAACCAGCCCTTTCTCCTTGTCAGGATTCAGGCTGTAATCAGCTTCGGCGTAGGCGTATCCATAATTGGAATAGTACTCGGTCAGGCGCTGTGAATCTTTGTGAAGCACAGAGCGGTTAAAGTACTCGCCTTCGGCAGAATCATCATCAAGTTTGGTGATCTTCTTGAGCTTGTCAACAGAATCAAGAATGTCGCCATCATAGGTGACTTCGCCGACCTTGTAGCGGGTGCCCTCTTCCACCTTAAAGGTGATGTAAATGCCATCATCTTCAAAACGGACATCAGGCTGACCGACCTTGACGTCGATAAAGCCGTGGTTGCCGTAGTAGGCTTCAATTGCTGCAGAGTCACGGGTCAGCAGGTCCTCTTTCAGAACACCTGTGCCTGTAATCCATGAGAAGATACCACGCTCGTCAAGGGCCAGCTCGCTTTTCAGCTCGCTTTCGCTGATCTGCTCAGCACCCTCAATAGCGATTTTCTCAATGTACAGCTTGTTGCCTTCGTCAACCGTGATGTTCAGGCGGGCCTGTGGGCCAGTCTCATCAAGATTGTACGACACCTTGGCATTATAAAAGCCTTTCTTGCGATACTCTTCCTTGATCTTACCGAGATCGTCAGAAAGCATCTTGGGGTTCAGAACTGCGCCAATCTTGGTGGACATCAGCTCCTGCACGTCATCGGCATCGAGTTCCTCTGTGCCGAGAACGCTAATGGCCTGAATACGGGGACGCTCTTCAACGGTAAAGGTCAGGACAACGCCATCAGAGGACTCGTCCATGTCGACCCGAACGTCTTTGAAGTATCCAAGACCATAGACGCGCTTCACGTCTTCGTTCAGCGCCTTGGGGTCATAGATGTCTCCCTTGCGGGAGCGGAGGCGCATCAGCACCACATCTTTTTCCAAAAATTTGTTTCCCTCGACCCGAATGTCCGCAATGGCCTCGCGGCGCATCAGCTCAACCTTGATCTTGTCACCAAGCTCGTCGATGGCGCTGGAAAGATTGATAATGCCTTCCTTGACCACAAAAAGCGGACGGGGTGGTTTCAGACCAAAGGCCTCAACCAGCCGAACATCGAGACTCAGTGTCTCGCCGAGTTGGTTAAAGCTGCCATAGACTGCGTAGTTTGCTCCCGCCAGCAGCGAGAGGTCACGAGCCGTCTGAACATCCAGGTATTCGACATTGTTTCTGTCGATAAGCGAACGCATCTTGTCCGAGGAAATTGCCTCAAACCCGAGTGATTTCAGCCTGTCGTTCAAAAGCTGGGGCAGACTGTCTTTCAGATAGGAAAGGTCCTGATCGGCCCGTACATCAAAGGGAAGCACAAGAATCTTTTGTGTTCCGACAGCGCCAGCGTCCTGAGCGCATGCCCTCCCCACACCGATCACACACGTCAGCATCAACAGACATGCACAGGCAAGCACAGCCCGCTCAATCAGCTTGTTCATAAAGTTCTCCAGAGCGAAGTTCTAACCGTCTGTTCATTTTCCGAGCAAGCACGTCATTGTGCGTCACAACGACAACGGTCATTCCGAGGTCGCAGTTCAGTTCTATAAGCAAGTCACCAATGCGGTCTCCATTCTGCTCATCCAGACTTCCTGTCGGCTCATCAGCAAGCAGTACCTTTGGCTTCAAAAACAGCGCACGAGCAATAGCTGCCCGCTGCCGCTCGCCACCAGACAGGGTACTGACCCGCCGGTTATGCCCAGCTTCAAGCCCAACCTGTGCCAAAACCTCACGCGCATGTTCCAGCGCGTCGTGGCGTTTCATGCCAGAAATGATTCCCGGCATGGCAACATTTTCCAAAGCAGAAAATTCTGGCAACAGATGATGAAACTGAAAAACAAAACCCAGCTCACGATTACGGAATGCGGCCTTGCCAGCCTCATCCAGCTTCGTCAGGTTTTGCCCCTCAAAGAAAATCTCCCCAGCGCTCGGCGATTCGAGCGTCCCGAGCAGATGCAGAAGCGTCGACTTGCCAGACCCGGAAGAACCAACAATCGCTATGCTCTCGCCAGCCTGAATCGAAAGAGTCAGCTGCCGCAGCACAGAGACCTGCTCGCCGGGACCAACAAAGTCTTTATCAACTGCCCGCAATTCATACAACGGGAATTTATTCATAACGTAGCGCTTCTGCTGGCAGAAGCCGTGCGGCCTGCCGTGCGGGATAAAGTGTTGCCACAAAGCACAGCACCATAGCCGAAATGCCTATAAGCGTCATATCCACCCAGTCCAGAAGCACGGGCAAATGGTCCATTGAATAGATCCCCTTGGGAAGCTCAATGAACTGGTAACGCTGGAGCAAAAAGCACAGGCCAAGCCCAAGGGCATAGCCAAGGACCGTCCCCGCAAAACCAATAATCATACCCTGAAGCATGAAAATTCTGCGAATGCTTTTTCGCGTTGCTCCCATAGACATCAAAATGGCAATGTCCCGTGTCTTTTCCATCACCAGCATGACCAGCGTGGTCACGATAGAGAAGGAGCCAACAAGGACAATCATAATCAAAATAACTGACATGCCGACTTTTTCCAGCTTGAGTGCTGCAAAAAGATTAGCATTCATCTCCTGCCACGAACGCGTGTAGAACGGAAAACCACCAATGGCGGTATTCACTTCTTTTCCAATTTCCGAAGCCCGGTCAACATCGTCGACCCGAAGTTCAAAACCGCTAACGACATCATCTTCCAGATTCATCAGCGCGCGTGCCGCAGGCAGGCTTGTGTAGGCCAGCGAGGAATCATACTCAAACATGCCGGTTTTGAACACACCGACAACCCTGAATATTTTGACTGTCGGAACGAATCCGGCAGCAGTTCGCTTGCCCGCAGGAGAAAGCAGATTGACCAGAGCGCCCTTTCTGACGCCAAGACGTCCAGCAAGCTCAGAACCGAGAATAATACCGGGCGGGCCAGACTGGACGTTCAGATCAGACAGCTTTCCTTCAAAGATGTCACGGGACAGGCTGAGCACAGAGGAGGCCGTTGTCGGATCAATGCCCCGCAAGGCAACGCCCTTAACGCCGTGCCGGGTGCTCAGCATGGCTTCATAGTAAACAAAGGGCGTCACACCAGTGACGCCCTGAACTTCTGAAGCCTTTTCACTGATCGCTGCGGGGTTGTGGATTTTTGCATCCACGCTGGCAATCACGAGGTGTGCATTCACACCAAGGATTTTATCCCGCATATCAGTACTCATGCCATTCATCACCCCGAGGACGACAATCAAAGCAGCCACGCCAAGCGCGACTCCAAGGATGGAGATCACGGAGATGACTGAAATGAAGGCCTGACCACGACGGGCAATCAGGTATCTAAGGGCGACAAATGATTCAAAACTCATGAGCCGGCATTCACCTCGCGACGCAGAAGCGGGAAGAGGATGACTTCGCGAATGCTCGGAGAATCAGTGAGCAGCATTGCCAAACGGTCAATGCCAACACCCTGACCAGCTGCCGGAGGCATACCGTACTCAAGGGCACGCACGTAGTCGTCGTCCATGCAGTGAGCCTCTTCATCGCCTGCGTCCTTTTCCTTGACCTGCTCTTCAAAGCGGCCACGCTGGTCGACAGGGTCGTTCAGCTCGGAGAACGCATTCGCCAGCTCACAACCAGTCATGAACAGCTCATAGCGGTCCGTGACGGTCGGGTCTTCATCATTACGGCGGGACAGCGGAGAAATTTCCGTTGGGTAGCCATAAATGAAGTGAGGCTGGATGAGTTTTGGCTCAACAAAAATATCGAAAAGCTTTGCCTGAATTTTGCCCAGCTTTTCATCATCAATAACTTTTTCACCCTCTTTTTTCACGAGGGCAACAGCCTTGTCGTAATCCGTGTACACATCCTTGGGGATGCCACCGATTTCTTCGAGAGAGCTGTAGAAATCAACACGCTTCCAGGTGCCGGGAGTCAGATCGATGATCTGATCCTGATACGTCACCTTGGTGGTGCCGCAGGCTTCCATTGCGATGTGCGCAAAGAGCTGCTCCGTAAAGTCCATGAGATCATGAAAGTTGGCGTAGGCCCAGTAGAACTCGCACATGGTGAATTCAGGATTGTGCTGGGTATCGATGCCTTCATTACGGAAGTTACGGTTGATTTCGAAAACCTTTTCAAAACCGCCAACCAAAAGGCGCTTGAGGTACAGCTCAGGAGCGATACGCATAAAGAGCTGCATGTCGAGTGCATTGTGGTAGGTTTCAAAAGGCTTTGCAGTTGCACCACCGGGGATGGACTGCATCATGGGAGTTTCGACTTCCATGAAATCATGGTCGTGCATGAAGTCACGGAACGCACGAACAATCTTCGCACGGGTTTCGAAAATCTGCCGGGAGCGCTCGTTCACGATCAGGTCAACATAGCGCTGGCGGTAACGAGTCTCGACGTCTTTGAGGCCATGATATTTTTCTGGCAGAGGACGCATGGACTTGGTGATCAGCATCACAGACTTGGCCATAACAGTGAGTTCGCCAGTCTTGGTGCGGAACAGGCCGCCACGCACGCCAACGATATCGCCAACGTCGTACTTTTTAAAAATCTGGTAGTCGTCTGCACCCATCTCGTCACGGGCTGCGTAGACCTGCATGCGGCCAGACACATCCTGCAACTGGAAGAAGGTCACCTTACCAAAGGATCGGTGTGCGACGATTCGGCCAGCAATAGCAAACTGTTCTTCAACTTTTTCAAGGGCTTCAGTTTCGAGACCATCATATTTTTCAAGAATGGTTTCGATTTTTGTATCCCTGCGGAAAGTATTCGGGAAGAGTTTGACACCTGCGTCCAGAAGGGTGCAGGCCTTGCCGACTCGGTTTTTCAGAACTTCGTTGAGTTCACCACGATCCTGCATTGCGCGCAGCATCGGCTGGAAATAGTCAACGAAGGGGGACTTTACGGGAAGCTTTATTTGCTTTTGCTGAGGCTTATTGCCTGAGTTGCTCAAGATACATTCTCCAACTAGCCAAGACATTCATCGGGAAAGAACCTGTGAGGTTTATTCATAATGGAGCCTGTCGTCAAGAAACCATACCTCACCCCCTCAGTGCACTTTTAAACTTTTTTGCATTTTTTTGGAATTTTTTCTTGACGGAGGTTTCTGAAATCCCTAATAACTCCTCCACGACGTCAACACACGTCGAAACATTCCCCGGTAGCTCAATCGGCAGAGCGGGTGGCTGTTAACCACTAGGTTCGCGGTTCAAGTCCGTGCCGGGGAGCCAGAAATCAAAGCCTTCATCGAAAGATGAGGGCTTTTTTCATTTTCAGCGACAGTCACGCCCGCCCCCTCAGTTTTCCACCTACATATTTTTTCATACTTTTTTCTTCTCCCCTCCTCTCTTTTTTCTCCGCCTTCACAAGCTGATAAAAATGTGTTCTCATTCTTTTTCGTCATGGAGCCGACAAAAACTGAGGCAGTTTCCCCTTTTTTGGTCAAAAATACCTGCCATGACAACTTTTTTTCACTTTTTTTATTTTTTTGCTTGACCCGGAGAAGGAATCTCCTTAGACACTTTTCTCGACGGCACATGACGTCACAAACATTCCCCGGTAGCTCAATCGGCAGAGCGGGTGGCTGTTAACCACTAGGTTCGCGGTTCAAGTCCGTGCCGGGGAGCCAGAAATCAAAGCCTTCATCGAAAGATGAAGGCTTTTTTCGTTTGGAGCGTACACCCTCCCCGCCCTTCTCTTGACGAAAAGCCAGACCGAGCGGCATCATGACCGCATGAGCACCCATTCCCCACACAGCAGCGCACACCGCGCCTACCGCTCCGGCATTCAGGCCCGAACAGGAGAAGTCCAGTTCCAGACCGTTGTCGAAGAAACTGACCTCCTCATCCTTGCAGAACACAACATGTCCCAGCTCGCCCTTGAATGCGTCGATGAACTTCGCGGCCAGCTCAAGGCCTGGTTTACCCTGCATCCAGATTTCCTGCACAGCCTCGTCCCTGTGACGGTTCCTGAGCATGCTCCGGAAATCATTCAGCGCATGGCCCACGCAGGCACCATCTGCGGCGTTGGCCCAATGGCTGCTGTTGCCGGGACGGTCTCCCAAATGGTTGCAGAGCGTCTGCACGAGCACAGCGCAAACGTGCTCGTCGAAAACGGCGGCGATGTCTTCATGTACTCAAACCGCCCCCGCACCTGTGCCATTCTCTCAGACCCCACGCACGAGGCCCGCATTGGTCTCTCTCTTGGCGCAGAAGACTTTCCCGTCGCGCTCTGTGCCTCCTCTGCCAAGATTGGTCACTCCCTCAGCCTTGGGCACGGAGACCTCGTTGTCGTCCGTTCCAGGGACGCCAGCCTTGCCGATGCAGCCGCCACCGCCCTTTGCAACATGGTTCAGGAACGCAAGGACCTGCGCCACGTGACAGAGCAGGCTCAGGCCTGGGAGCAGAACGGCATCGAAGGCATTTTTGCCCAGTGCGGCCAGACACTCACCGCATGGGGAAAAATCGAACTCACAGCGCTCTAGCGACCTTTCTCTTTTCCAAAAAGAAAGCGGCGCTCCATCCGGAGCGCCGCACCCTTTTCGCCTTTGTTGATTGCGGGACACAGCCCGCACGAACCTTTGCGCCAGCACTCGCTGGCTCTCTTTTATTTGTCTGCCTTCAAATCAGCAGCCAGACTGTCTACAGCCTTAAATGCCGAAGCCAGAGCAAGACCGCATCCGCACTTTTCGCGCATCCAGTCCTGATGAGCCAGCACCGAGCCGCAGGCATACAGTCGTGCATAAGCAGCAGAACCCTCTGCACCAAGCGGACGGAACTGTTCGTCAGTTTCCAGACCACTTCGGTTCACAGGATGTCCTGCCGGATTCATAAAGTCTTTCTGGTGCCATGCGTCACGCTCTTCTGGCTGGGACACGGGCAAACCAAACACCGTCTCCTCAATGCCTTTTCGAGCAGCGAACAGGCCACCGCCAAGGAAACGGCCTGTACCAAGAATGACAGCCTTTGTACGCAGGGTATATTCCACTGCACCAAAGCCAACTTCCAGCACAAACTCTTTCTCAGCAGCATCATAGCGGGCAGAAAGCACATTCTTCTGACGGAAAGCAGTCACACCACGATCTTCGATGTGGCGGTCAAAAGCTTCCTTAATACGCAGGCCCGGAACGCTCGGCGGCAGAGACGGAATCTCAAACACCGGCACGCCAAGGCGCTCAGCGAGGTCAGCAAGAATCTCGCGGCAATGGTAGATGCCGACAATCGCGGGGATACCCACGCCAGCAGCATCAGCGAGGTGCGGACGGATGCGCTCTACGAGCGCCTCACGGTTGCCCTCAAATTCCAGAGCCTGAGCCATCTGCTGAGGATAAATTTCACCCTTTTCTTCGCAGCCCGGGAACTCAACAACAGCGGCTTTCAGGCCCGGCCAGAACTTGCCCTGAACCGAGGCAATCTGTTTGGGGCTGAATCCCTTGAGGCCACGGAACCCAACGAACAGGCATGGTGCTTTCTTCTTGCGAAGCACTGTTCCTGCCCACATGGTTTCGGGCACAGCGTAGGTGTGTTTCAATGTTCCCATTGCGGTCAGGACATCGCTATTGGCGTCCTTTTCATGGCAATAGTGGATGCCCAGCTCTTCAAAGAATCCAAGGAATTCTTTAAAGGAGTCACGCACATCGCTCTCTGTAAGCTTGGCGTACGGATGACCAGGAATATCTTTGGCAACTGCCTTCATGGCGTCAAAGGGATTACCCCAGACATGGGCGTCAGCAACCGGGTGCACGCCCATGATGTCCATGACACCACTGGTATACACGCTCTCGCCTGTAACGCCTGCCTGTGCAACCTTGAGACCACGGTCAGCAGCAAAAATAGAGGCGGCCATGCCAGCCATGCCAGCACCAATCACCATGACGTCAAAATGCCGTTCGCTTCTATCGGGCATTGTCGTCCTCCTCGCCTTTCACTGCTGCGGAATTGAGTTCAAGATCAAACAGGCCGCAATGGATTGCTTCCTGCAATTCAGCCTGATTCAGCTGGGGTCCCCACAGAATGGAGCGCTTGCCACGCCAGCGTTCCGCAACAAAATCACGGAGGCTATCGAGGTCTTCCGGACCATTAAACACGCCACGGTCGTACATATGGCCAGCAAGACGAAGGCCACAGGTTGCACCCTGGCAGCTGCCCTTACCCACACGGCTTCGGCGTGCAACAGCTTCCATACGCGGGGCGTCTTTGCCCGGAGCAAAGGAATCAATGATCTGGTCAACAGCAGAAGTCGGTACCATTTCGCACTCGCACAGGAGCTGATCGTCCCGCTCGTGACCCTTGAGCCAAATCTTGGGAGCAACTCCCGGCTCGGTCCAGCGGCACTCAGAAGCTTCTGGCAATGCTTCGGTTCTGGTCAGGCAGGGAGCGGAAACACCAAGGCGCTCGCAAACGAGATCAGAGGTGCGCTCTGCCATCAAACGATACGTCGTGAGCTTGCCACTCGTAATCGTAATGAAATTTTCAAGACCGTCTTCTTCATGGCCATCGAGCGTGAAGCCACGGCTGACTGTACGGTCGCTTGTTGCGCCTCGGCTCATAACCAGCGGACGAACACCAGCATATGCACGGACGTAACGCGTCGTTTCCAGAGAAGGAATCAGCGCCGCCATCTGATTGATATTGCGGTCAACTTCTTCAATAGAAGGACGAATATCATCAAGGTTCTCAAGGCGAACAGACGTTGTACCAAGGATGGAAACAGTTCCACCCGGGACAAGAATATCGCCGTCGCCCGGCTTACGCAGGCGGTTGATGACCCGGTTTGCCATGCGCGAATGCGTAATCAGCAGCGTGCCTTTGGAGAACAGCATATTCAGCTCTCCGCCAACCTTTGCCGCAATTTCGCCTGCCCATGCTCCAGCAGCATTGACAATGACGTCTGCCTCAATGGTCAGTTCACGGCCCGTGCGGGTTTCAACCAGCTTGGCAGCCGTGACACGTCCACCCTCTTTCTCAAAGCCAACAACTCGCGTCCGGCGCAGGAATCGCGCTCCCAGACTCACAGCGTGGGCCATGTTATCCAGAGCAAGGCGGAACGGATCAACAGAGGCGTCTTCCACTTCCCATGCTGCAAAAACACGGTCAGAAAGAACTGGCTCCATCTCACGCGCTTCCTTCGGGTCCAGCTGGCGGGCAGGCAGGCCTGCCTTCTCGCAGTAGGAACCAAAGTCCGCAGCGTACTGTTCGTCGTCACCCTCCACAGCAGCAAAAATACCGCCGGTCTTCTCAATGCAGTGCGGTGCAAGCCGTTTCAGGATCTCGCCCTCGCTACGGCACTCCGCCGCAGCCTCAGGATCAGTACATGCGTACCGCCCGCCTGAGTGCAGCAGCCCGTGGTTGCCTCCCGATGCCCCAGCATTGATGTCCAGAGCCTCGGCCAGCACACAGTCCACACCACGAAGAGCCAAGTCTCGCGCTATGCCTGTGCCAGTCACGCCGCCACCAATAATTAATACCTGTGTCTGCACACATCTCTCCTTTCCACTCCACCGCAGCTCTCACTACAGTAGATAACACCCCTACTCCCGCAGAGGCGCAGGTCCATTTCAATTTCAGTGAAGTACGAGCGGATATTGCGCGTCAATCAAGCCATGTCAACCTCTTTAATCAGATCTGAATCATAGCAAAACAGCAGGCTTTTGCGCTGGCTGGGCGGGGACTCTGTCCCCGCACCCCTGCAAGGGGCGCTGCCCCTTGACCCCGCCCAAGGACGAGGCCCTTGGGAATCCCGCTTTCGCCCGAAATAAAATGGGACCGAAATGTGATGAGAGCTACGCTCTCCTCTCCATTTCGGTCCCATTTTTTTCGGCCTAGTTAACTGAACGTGTGTTCTTTTTCTTTGCGCCTCAACCCTTTCTTTCTGAACGCTTGCG